>JALOKP010000156.1 GCA_025456425.1 Acidobacteriota bacterium
GCTGCTGGCCAACGAGATGGCGACGCGCGTCCACAACTCGGGCCACTGGACGATCGAGGGGGCGGCGACCAGCCAGTTCGAGAACCACCTGCGGGCGATTGCGGGCTGGCCCCTGGGCCCGGCCCGCGCGATCGGCTGCTCCGCGATGTTCAACCTGGTCGGGGACCTGCCCGACCCGGCTGCGGTGCTGGCCGTGCCGGGGGCGCACCTCCACCTCTACGGCAAGGACCCGCGCCCGGCGCGCAAGGTCGGGCACGTCACGCTCTGGGCCGGCGACGCGGCCGAGCTGGCCGAGCGCCGTGGGGCGCTGGAGCCGCTGCTGCCGGCGGCCGACTGATCCCTTACCTCTCCATGCTGTCCCCGTAATTCCCGGCTTACCGACTTACGGTAGCTGTCCCCGGATAGAGCGGCTTACCGACTTACGGTAGCTGTCCCCGATTTGGTAGAGGGCGGGGAGGACGAGCAGCGTCAGCACCGTCGAGGTCACGATCCCGCCCATCACGATCACCGCCAGCGGCTTCTGGATGTCGGCCCCCGGCCCGGTCGCGAAGACCATCGGGAGGTGGCCGATGAAGCTGGTCAGCGCGGTCATGAAGAGCGGCTTGAAGCGCCGGTCGCAGCCCTCGATCACCGCCGCCTCGACCCCGCGGCCGCGGGCGCGGAGCTGGCGCACGTAGGCGATCAGCACGACGCCGTTCTGGACCGCGATCCCCAGCAGCACGATGAACGCCACCGCCGCCGAGACCGACAGGTGCATCCCCAGCGCGACCGCCGGGATCACGCCGCCGGCCAGCGCGAACGGCAGCGCCAGCAGCACCAGCAGCGCGTCGCGCAGCGAGCCCAGCGCGGCGAACATCAGCAGCACGATCAGCGCCAGCGCGATCGGCACGACGACCGCCAGTCGCGTCATCGCGCGCTCCTGGTTCTCGAACTGGCCGCCGTACTCGACGTGGTAGCCGGGAGGCAGGGCGGAGACCAGCGGCGCGAGGCGCGCGCGGACCTCCTCGACGAAGCCGCCCAGGTCGCGGCCGCGCACGTTGGCCTCGACCACGACGCGGCGCATCGCGTTCTCGCGGCTGACCTGGGCGGGGCCCTCGCGCCGCTCGAAGCGCGCGACCTGCGCCAGCGGCACGCGCTCGCCCCCCGGCGCCGGGACCAGCAGCGCGCCCAGCGCCCGCTCGTCCGAGCGCGCCTCGGGCGGAAAGCGGACCGCGACGCCGATGCGCCGCTGCTCTTCCAGGAAGTGGGTCGCGACCCGGCCGCCGACGCCGTCCTCCAGGAGCGCGTTGACCGCCGCGGCGTCCAGCCCGTAGCGGGCCAGCGCCTCGCGGTCCATCTCCACCTCGAGGTGGGTCATCCCGGCGACCTGCTCGACCTTGACGTCGCGCGCCCCCGCGACCGCCCCCAGCTCGGCCGCGGCCCGGTCGGCGAAGCGCTTCATCACCGCGAGGTCGGTGCCGAAGACCTTCAGCGCCAGGTCGCTCTTGACCCCCGAGACCAGCTCGTTGACCCGCAGCGCGATCGGCTGCGAGAACGACGACCGGATCCCCGGCACGGTGGCCAGCCGCGCGCTCATCGCCTCGACCAGCTCGGCCTTGGTGCGGCCGGTGGTCCACTCGTGCGGCGGCTTGAGCATCACGAAGACGTCGCTCTGCTCGGGGCCCATCGGGTCCTCCGAGATCTCGGCGCGTCCGGTCTTGGTCACGACGGTCGCGACCTCGGGGAACTCCAGCAGGAGCCGCTCCAGGAGCGTGCCGGTCGCGACCGAGCCGTCGAGCCCGGCGTTTGGCAGCCGCACCACGTTGATCGCGATCGAGCCCTCGTCCAGCGCCGGGATGAACTCCGTGCCGAGCCACGGGACGAGCGCGAGCGCCGCCAGCAGGAACACGGTCGCGACGACGTACGTGGTGCGCGGCCAGGCCATGACGCGCCGCAGCAGCGCCAGGTAGCCCTGGTGGAAGCGCCGCACGAACCCGAACTCGCGCTCCGGGCGCTGCGCCAGCAGCAGGTCCGCCAGCGGCGGCACGACCAGCAGCGCCACGGCGAGCGAGGTCAGGAGCGCGAAGAGCAGCGCCAGCGCCAGCGGGCCGAACATCTTCCCCTCGGTCCCCTGGAGGGTCAGCAGCGGCACCAGCACGAGCGCGACGACCAGGACCGAGAAGGCAACCGGCCGGGCGACCTCGGCCAGCGCCTCCAGCACCGCCTCGCGCCGCCGGCCCGGGTCGGGCTGCTCGGCCAGGTGGCGGCGCACGTTCTCGACCACGACGATCGAGGCGTCGACGACCATCCCGACCGAGAAGGCCAGGCCCCCCAGGCTCATCAGGTTGGCGCTGAGCCCGGCCCAGCCCATCAGGACGAAGGCGTAGAGGAACGACAGCGGCAGCGTCAGCACGACGATCGCCGCGGTACGGAAGTCGGCGACGAAGAGGAAGAGCACCACTACGACCAGCAGCGCGCCCTGCCAGAGCGCGTCGGTTACGGTCCGAACCGAGGCCTGGATCAGCTCCGTCCGGTCGTAGAAGACGTCGAGCGAGACGCCCGGCGGGAGCCGCTCGCCCAGCGCCGCCAGCGCCCGCTTGGCGCGCTGCACGACGTCCCGCGAGTTCTCGCCGCGCAGCATGATCACCATTCCGGCCACCGTCTCGCCGCGCGCGTCGCGCGTCACCGCCCCCTGGCGGTCGATTGCGCCGATCACGAGCTCGGCGACGTCCGAGACGAAGACGGGCGTGCCGTCCCTGGCCGCCAGCACGACCCGGCCGATCTCGTCGACGCTGCGGAACTGGCCGGCTCCGCGCACGTAGAACTGCTCCCAGCCGCGCGTGATCTGCCCCGCGCCGGCGTTGGCGTTGTTGCGCTCGACCGCCGCCACGACGTCGTGCAGCGTCAGGCCGTACTGCAGCAGCCGCTCGGGACGCACCAGCACCTGGATCTGCTTGACCGCGCCCCCCAGGCTGTTGACTTCCGTCACGCCCGGGAGCGTCTTGAGCTGCGGGGCGACGATCCAGTCCTGCGCGCTGCGGCGCTCGACCAGCGGGATCCCGTCCCCTTCGATCGTGTACTGCAGGATCTCGCCCAGCCCGGTGCTCAGCGGCGCCAGCTCCGGCTCGACGCCGGGCGGCAGCTCGGCCGCGGCGCCGGCCAGCCGCTCGAAGACGAGCTGCCGCGCGAAGTAGGCGTCGACGCCGTCCTGGAAGACGACGATCACCTGGGAGAGCCCGGCGCGCGAGGTCGAGCGGACCTGCGTCACGCGCGGCAGCCCGCCCATTCGCTGCTCGATCGGCACCGTGACGCGCTGTTCCACGTCCTCCGCGGTCAGGCTGGGCGCGCGGGTCAGCACCATCGCTTGGACGTTGGTGACGTCGGGGAAGGCGTCGATCGGCAGCCGGAGCCAGGCCAGGGCACCGGCGACGGCGGCCAGCGCGGCGAGCGCCAGCGCGAGCCAGCGCCGGGCCAGCAGGAACTCGAAGAAGGCGCGCATGGCCGCCTCAGTCCGCGCAGCCCGCGCCCATCTTGGCGCGCAGGACGTCCGACTTGAGCAGGAAGGCCCCCTTGGTCACGATCGCCTGGCCCGGCTCGAGCCCGCCGAGGATCTCGACCCAGCCGTCGGCGCTTCGCCCCGGGCGGACCGCGCGGCGCACGAAGTACTCCTCGTCCCCCGGGGTCGTGGCGCGCACGAAGAGGAACGGCCGCCCCTCGTCCTCCAGCACCGCCTCGGCGGGGACGACCAGCGCGTCGCCCTCGCCGTCGAGCTGCAGGCGCACGCGCGCGAACATCCCGGCCCTCAGCACGCCGTCGGGGTTGTCGGCCACGACGCGCGCGCGGATGGTGCGGGTCGCCTCGTCGACGGTGCCGCCCAGGCGGTCGAGCCGGCCCGGGAAGGACCGCGCGGGGAAGGCGCTGACGCTCACGACCGCCGGCACCGCGCCGCGCCGCTGGCGCTCGAGCACCGCCTCCAGCTCGCGCTCGGCGATCGCCGTCTCGACCCAGACGACCGAGGTGTCGGCCAGCAGCAGCGCGCGGTCGCCCGGCTCGACCCGCGCTCCCAGGCCCAGGTCGCGCTCGAGCACGGTGCCGGCGAACGGGGCGCGGACCGGCAACAGGCCGTCGTCGCCCCCGGCCCCGCGGCCCGCCGCGCCGCCGCCCGGCTCGGCGGCCGCAGCGGTGGCGATCTCCCCGCCGGTCAGCCCCAGCCGTCCCAGCCGGCTGCGCGCGGCCTCGGCCGAGGCGTCGGCCTGCTCGCGGCGCGCGCGCGCCTCGAGCAGGTCGCTCTCGGGACAGATCCCGCGCGCGAACAGGTCGGCCTCGCGCTCGGCGGCCGAGCGCGCGACGCGCTGCTCGGCCAGCGCGCGGCGGTACTCCGAGCGCGCGTCCCCCAGCTCGACGCTCTCGACCTCGTAGAGCGTCTGGCCGGCGCGCACGCGGTCCCCCAGGTCGACGTGGATCGCGCGCACGACCCCCGGCGCGCGCGGGCCCAGCCAGGCCGCGCGGTCGGCGTCGAGCGCGACCTCGCCCGTCGCTTCGCGCGCGCCCGACCACGGGCGGCGCTCGACGACCGCGACCGCCAGGCTGCCGTCGGAGGCCGCGAGCACGTCCTGCGGCAGGCGGACCACGCCGAACTCGTAGCGGCACTGGTCGCAGGTGTAGGTCGGGATTTCGTGCTCGCAGCGCGTGTCCTTGGAGAAGATCGCAGAGAGCGGCAGGTCCAGGTCGGAGGGCTCGGCGCCGCCGGGATCCTCGCCGCCGGATTCCTCGTGGGCGTGCCCGGCCTCGCCCTCCTCGTGGGCGTGCGCGGCGCCGGTGGTGGGGTCGCCGGACGCACCGTTCGCGCCAGGCTGCGGGCTGCAGGCGGCGGTGGCGACGACGACGGAGATGATCATGCCCAGCAGCAGGGACAGATGCGGCACGCTCCGGGCCGTCATCGTTCTTCCTCCGTGCCGGGGCCCTGCGGCCCGGCGGCCATCCGCTCCGCCAGGTCTGCCGTGGCGGTGTGCGCAAGGACCCGCGCGTCGATCGATCGCAGCCGGTCGTTGATCAGGTCGCGCCGCGCCGCGAGCAGCTCCAGCCAGCGGAACTTGCCGCGGCGGTACCCCTCGAGCGTCGCCTCGTAGGTGGCGCGGGCGCGCGGCAGCAGCTCGTCCTGCACCAGGCGCGCCTGCTCGACCGCGAGCAGCGCCTCGGTCCGGGCCCGGCGTGCGGCCGCCTGGCGTTCGATGCGGTCGGCGTCGGCCGCGGCCTCAGCCTCGTCGCGGCGCGCCCCGGCCTCGGCGATCGCCCCGCGCCGGCGGTCGAACAGCGGCAGCGGCAGCGCGACCGCGGCGACGAAGACCGTGTCGCCCGACGACTCCAGCCGGCGTACACCGCCGAGCAGCGCCAGGTCGGGACGAGTTTCGCGGTGCCGCGCGTCCAGCTCGGCCTCCCAGCGCGCGACCTCGGCCTGCTGCGCCGCGACGGCGGGCGAGGCGTCGACCCGTGCGGCGACCTCGTCCGGTGCGGGGGGCGGCGGCGGGATGTCGAGCGGGCCGGCGGCCTCGTCGAAGTCGGGCGGCGCCTCGCCCCACAGCGAGGCGAGCGCGTCGCGGGCCAGCGTGCGCTCGGCCTCGGCGCGGGACAGGTCCGCCTCCGCGGTGATCCGCTCGGTCTCGGCGCGCCGGATCTCGAGCGGCGCGATCTCGCCCGCTGCGGCCAGCGCCGCGACGGTCTTCTCCAGGTCGGCGCTGACCGCGAGGACCTCGCGGCGGAGCGCCACGCGCTCCTGCGCGCCGAGCAGCACGGCGAAGCGCCGGTCGGCCTCGGCCAGCAGCCCGAGCCGCAGCGCATCCCGCTCCAGCGCAGCCGCGTCGCGGGCCCGCGCCGCGACCGCCGTCCGCGCGCCGCGCTTGCCGCCGGTCTCGATCGTCTGCTCCAGCGACAGCGTGGTCTGGGCGTCCGTGTAGCCCAGCCCACCGCCGAAGTCCTCGGCCTCCAGCTCCAGCACCGGGTTGGGCAGGGCGCGCGCCTGGAGCGCCGCCCCCTCCGCGGCGCGGACGGCCGCCTGGCGGGCGGCCAGCGCCGGGCTGCGCTCGAGCACACGGGCGCGGGCTTCGTCGAGCGTCAGGGCGCCGGCGGCCTCGGCCGGGGGCGCGAGGCCGGGCAGCGCGAGCGCGAGCAGCAGGGCGGGCCGGAATGGGAAGGACAGCGGAAACGGGAAACGCATCGGTGATCCCTCGCGGCGGAAAAGGCACGACCGCGCGCGGCCGCGCGGCCGCACGCCCAACCGGGGACGGGGGACCGATCAGATCAGCAGCAGGACGGAGGCGAGGGTGGCGTGCTGCTGGGAGCGCGGCGCCGGATCGGCCGCGGGCCCGAGCGCGGCGCCCGCGAGCGGCCGCGCCTCGCGCGGCAGAAGATCGGCCCGCAGCGCGGGGGTGAGCGTCGGCGGATGCTTGGCGCCCAGCGACACGCCGAAGTCGGCAGGCGTGTCGGTGCACTCGTCGGCGCAGTCGTCCGCCGGGTTGCCCTCGTCGTCGCCGCAGCAGGCCAGGAAGAGCAGCTCGATCCCGACGTGCCCGCCGGCGACGCAGAGCGTCGCGAACGGCGCGAGCAGCAGCAGCGCCGCCGCGGCCAGCAGGGCCGCGAGGCGCTTCGGGAGGGACGGCTGGGCTCGCAGGGTCAAGGGCTGGGTCTCCCCGACATGATAGGCCCGATGGGCCGGGCCGGCACGGGCTCAGGCCTGGAAGAACCGCTCCATCAGCCCGTGCCCCGGGTCGACGAACAGCCCCGTTCGCCGGGCTTCCGCCTCGGTGTAGCGCGTCCCGCCGTTGGGCGCGATCCCGCTCCCCGCGAAGCAGAAGGGGGGCGGCGTCGCGTCGTGGGTCTTCGTGCCGACCGGCGTCGGGTGGTCGGCGGCGACGAAGACGCGGTGGGGGCCGTGCGCGCGCAGCGCCTCGAGCAGCGGCCCGACGATCGCCTCGTCGATCCGCTCGAGCGCCTTGACCTTCTCGGCGGCGTCGCCCAGCGAAGTCGGTATCGATGTAGCCGGTCGCGCCGGGGACGTGGATCAGCTCCATCCCCATCCCGACCGCCAGGCCGCGCAGGATGTCGACGCCGGTGATCAGCGCGCCGCGCACGCCGTGGCGCGCGGCGAACGGCTCGAGCGCGGTCGGCCGCCCCTGGCCCCAGAGCCAGATGTTCGTCGGCGCGTTCCGCCCTTCGGCGCGCCGGGCGCGCGTGACCGGGTGATCGGCCAGCAGGGCGGCGGCACGCTGCATCAGGTCGTAGACCCGCTCCGCGCCCGCGCCGCGCGGCCAGTAGTCCGCGACCGGCTGGTCCGGGATGTCGTGCGGCGGCTGGCAGCGCAGCTCCATCGCCGCGGCGTCGGCCAGCAGCAGCAGGTTGCGATACGAGACGCTGGGGTGGAACTCGCACCCCTCCGCGCCGAACGCGGCGCCGAGGTCGGCCATGATCCGGTCGGCCTCGGGCTGCGTGATGTGGCCGGCGGTGAAGTCCTTCATCCGGCCGTCCTCGATCGTCACCAGGTTGCAGCGGAAGATCATCTGGTCCGGGCGCGCGCTCAGCCCCTTGGCGGCGGCCTCGATCGGCGCGCGGCCGGAGTAGAAGCGGTGCGGGTCGTAGCCCATCAGCGAGAGCGTGCCGACGTCGGTGCCGGGGGTGAAGCCCGCGGGGATCGTGACCGCGCAGCCCAGTTGTCCGCCCGCGGCGACCGCGTCCATGTGGGGGATGCGCGCGGCTTCCAGGGGCGTCCGGCCGTCGAGCTGGGGCAGCGGGAAGTCGGCGGCGCCGTCGGGGAGGATGATCGCGTACTTCATGGGCCCTCCGCTCCGCGAGCGAGCAGAGGATAGTATCATCGCCCCGCGGCGTGTCCGCGATCCAGGAGCGAACGAACGTGGCCGACACCGACGACATCCGGGAAACCAAGAACTATTACCTCGACATCCCTGCGCGGCAGGAGCCCTTCTTCATGAAGGGTTCCGGGGCGCTGGACTGGGGGATGCAGAGCCGGCTCGCCCGGATCTTCCGCAGGGAGAGCGGGCGGACCGTGATGCTGGCGATCGACCACGGCTACTTCCAGGGGCCGACGACCGGGCTGGAGCGGGTCGACGTCAACATCGTGCCGCTGCTGCCGTTCACCGACGCGCTGATGCTGACGCGCGGCGTGCTGCGCACCACGATCCCGGCCTCGTACCCGCGCGGCGTCGTGCTGCGCGCCAGCGGCGGGCCGTCGATCCTGAAGGAGCTGTCCAACGAGCAGCTCGCGGTCGACATCGAGGACGCGATCCGGCTGGGCGTCTCCGCGATGGCGGTGCAGGTCTACATCGGCGGCGAGTTCGAAACGCAGTCGGTCCACAACATGACGCGGCTGGTCGACCTGGGGAACCGCTACGGGATCCCGGTGCTGGGCGTGACCGCGGTCGGCAAGGAGCTGGTGCGCGATGCGCGCTACCTGGGGCTGGCCTGCCGGATCTGCGCCGAGCTGGGGGCGCACGTCGTCAAGACCTACTTCTGCCCCGAGGGGTTCGAGACGGTCACGGCCTCGTGCCCGGTGCCGATCATCATGGCCGGCGGC
>JALOKP010000157.1 GCA_025456425.1 Acidobacteriota bacterium
CCCAGCAGCAGCGACGCCAGGATCAGGAGCGGCGTCAGCTTGGAGTCGATGAAGAAGTGGGCGACCTTGCCGGCCGGCCCGAGGCTGGGGGTCATCGCGGCACCTCAGCGGGCTGTGCCAGTGGAGGGCGCGCCGGAGACGGGCGCGCCGTCGACGATTCCGGCGGGCGGCGCGCTGATGTAGCGCTCGCCCGCGGCCAGCCCCGACAGGACCTCGACCCGGTCTCCCGTCACGGCGCCGAGCCGCACCCAGCGCAGGCGCGCCCGGCCCTGCGCATCGAGCACCCACAGCCCCTGGAGCTGCCCGCGCTCGACGACCGCGGCGCGCGGGACCGTGAGCGACTGCGCCGTCCCCGCGGGGAACCAGATCCGCGCGTACATCCCGGGCTTGATCGCGGTCCCCGGGTTCTCGATCAGCAGCTGGACGGAGAAGGTCCGGCTCATCGAGTCGCCCGCGGGGACGATCCGGTCGATCGTCGCCGCGACCGGCGTCTCCAACACGTCGATCCTCACCGTCGCCGGACCGCCCTCGGCCAGGCCGACGACCTGTGCTTCCGGAACGGCAGCGACGATCTTCGACCGCGACATGTCGTCGATCGTGAACAGCGGCATCCCGGGGGCGGCCATGTCGCCGGCCTCGATCCGCTTGGCGGTCACGAACCCGGCGATCGGCGTCGTGATCACGGCGTAGTCCATCATGACCCGGGCCGCGGAGAGGTTGGCCTGGGCCTGCTGCAGCCCGGCGCGGGCCATGTTGTAGCCCGCGGTCGCGTCCTCCAGGTTCTTGGCGGTGGCAGAGCCGCGCTCGACGAGCGCCGTCATCCGCCGGTGCATCGCCTCGGCGTTGGCGAGCTGAGCGTCGGCCATCGCCACGCCGGCCTTCGCCTGCTCGACCGACGCAGCGAGGTCGCGGCTCTCCAGCCGGGCCAGCACCTGCCCCTTGCGGACGGCCTCCCCCTCGTCGACGTACACGCGCTCGACGCGCCCCATGAGCTTGGTCCCGGGCGAGACGCGCTCGATCGGCTCGACCGTACCGGTGACCTCGATCGTCGCGGGCGCGGCCGCGACCGCAGCCACGGCAACGGGTGCCGAGACCGGGGCCGGCTCGGCCGGCGGGGCGACAGACTCGTGCTTGCGGCCGCACCCGGCCGAGAAGAGCAGGGCCGCAGCCAGGGCGAGCAGTGGAACGGCGAGCTTCGGGCGGTTCATCGTCGTCTCTCCGGTCAGAGGCGACCGATCGCCAGCTTCAGGCGGGCGTCGGCCAGGAGCAGGTCGCGGCGTACGGAGACCTCGCGCGTGCGGGAGGCGGTGAGCGCGGTCTGGCCGGCAAGCAGCTCGACCAGCGTCGTCAGCCCTTCCTTGTAGCGGTCCTCGACGATCACGAGGCTGGCGCGCGCCGATTCGACGGCCTTGGCCGCGTGGGCCAGGCTCTCGCGCGCCGCTTTCAGGTCGTAGAAGGCCTGGCGCACCTCGAGGCCGGCCTTCTGCCGGAGGTGCTCGGCGTACTCGGCCGCCTGGCGCTGCTGCTCGCTGGCGCGGCGCACGCGCGGGCGGGTCGAGAAGCCGCCGAGGATGTCCCAACTGACCGTCCCCACGATCGTCCAGTTGGTGCCGTCAGCGCCGATGAAGTCCTCGGCGTTGGCCTCGTAGGCGCCGCCGACGCCGATCTCGGGGTACCAGCCGGCCTTCGCGACCTGGACCATCTTCTCGGCCGCACCGGCGCGCGCGAGCGCGGCCTTCAGGTCGGGCCTCGCGCCGATCGCCTCGTCCGTCAGCGCCGGAAGGTCGCGCTCGGTCAGCGTCGGCAGGTCGACCGACTCGGGCAGCGTCACGACGTCGTCGAGCGGCTGCCCCATCGCCATGTTGAGGGCGGCACGCGCCACGGCAGCATGGCTCTCGGCGCGGATCAGCATGTCCCGGGTCTCGAACTCCTTGACCTCGGCCTGCAGCAGGTCCGAGCGCACGACCATCCCGGTCTCGACCATGTCCTTCACGAGCTTGACGTGGGCCTCGGCGGTCGAGAGCGCCTCGCCCGCGACGCGGCGGTAGCTCTCGGCCAGCACCGCGCCGCTGTAGGCCTCGATCACCTTCTCCGAGACCTGCTGGCGCGCGCTGTCGCGGTCGGCGGACGCGGCGGCGGCCCCCAGCTCGGCCGCGGCGACACCCCCGGCGATCTTCCCGCCGGTCCAGATCGGCTGCATCACGGCCAGCTTGGTGTTCCAGTTGTTGGTCGGCGGCGGCTCGTTGAGGAAGGCCGGGTCGAAGTTGGCGGGGCCGAACCGCTCCTGCGTCAGCAGGTCGCTGAAAACGACCACCGGGTTCGTGCTGCGGGACGCGAACTCGGTCAGCTGCGCCTTGGGCAGCCGGTAGGACCGGGCCTCGTCGACCTGGGCCTCGGCCGCCCCGACCCCGGCGTCGGCGGCCTTGAGCAGCGGGTTGCGCTCCAGGGCGGTCGCGACCGCCTCTTCGAGCGTCAGGACGGGGCCGGCCGCGGCGGCCGGTCGGACGACGCCCAGCGCCAGGAGGGCCAGGCCGAGTGCGATGCGCTTCATGACGATCTCACCCTCGCGGGGCCCGGGCGGACCGCCGGGCCGCGGATAGCCTAGAGATGCACCGGCGAGGGCGGGGTTACAGCCAGCGCCGGGTCCGGAACCAGAGGAACATCCCCAGCGCCGCGGCCCCCATCAGCCCCAGCGCCCCGTACCATCCGGAGAGCTGCTCCTTCCCCGGGAACAGGACGTTCATCCCGCCGACGCTGGCAATGAAGGTGATCGGCATGAAGATCGTGCTGATCAGCGTCAGCGCCTTCATCACCTCGCTCAGCCTCAGGTTGACGGCGTTGAGGTAGAGCTCGTGCACCGTCCCGACCAGGTCGCGCAAGTTCTCCAGCATGTCGATCAACTGAATCGTGTGGTCGTAGATGTCGCGGAAGTAGATCCGGGTGTCGGCGCGAAGGAGCGGCGACTCGCCGCGCTCGAGCCAGGAGATGACCTCGCGCATCGGCCAGACCGAGCGCCGCATCTCGATCAGCGCCCGCTTCATCGACAGCACGCTCTCGATCGTCCCTCGCCCGGGGTTGGCCACGACCCGGTCCTCGAGCTCCTCCAACTTGATCCCGAGCTGCTCCGTGATCACGAAGTAGTTGTCGACAATCGTGTCGAGCAGCCGGTAGAGCAGGTAGTCGACGCTCTTCTGGCGGGCCTGGGCCTGCCCCTGTGCGATGCGTGAGGCGATCGCGCCGAACAGGGTCGGCTGGTGCTCCTCGAAAGTGATCAGCCAGCCCTTCCCCAGGACGAACGCGACCTGCTCGGTCGCGATCTCGCCGGTCTCGGCGTCGAGCGAGAGGTTGCGCGAGACGATGAAGACGTAGTCGCCGTAGTTGTCGCACTTGGGGCGCTGGCCGACATTGACGATGTCCTCGACGACCAGCGGGTGCAGGCCGAAGGTCTCGGCGATCTTCTGGACCAGCGCGACGTCGTGGACTCCGTCGACAGAGATCCAGCTCGTGCGCCCGGAGTCGCGAAAGCGGGCGAGGTCCTCCGGACGGACGTCCTCGTGGAGCGAGACGGCCTCGGCGTCGTAATCGAGGACGCTGATCCGGATCGGGCGCCCGGCCTCGACCCCGGTGTAGATCGGAGTCCCGGGCGGGAGCCCGGCCTTCTGCGCGCGGTGGCCGCGCGCGGCCTTCCGGCGGCGCCTCGTCACGCGCGGATTATGGGCGCCGCCGGGGGCGGGGGTCCACGGGGGTCCAGGGGGACGGGGGGGCGCGCCGGGCCGGCGCACCCCCCGGGCGGCTCAGCGGGCGGCGGCCTCGAGGCGGGCGTTGACCGCGTCCCAGTCGATCACGTTCCACCAGGCGTTCAGGTACTCGCCGCGGCGGTTCTGGTACTTCAGGTAGTAGGCGTGCTCCCAGACGTCGTTGCCGAAGACCGGCTTCAGGCCGTCGGCCAGCGGGTTGTCCTGGTTCGGCGTGCTGGTCACGGCGAGCTTGCCGTCCTTCCCCAGCACAACCCAGGCCCAGCCGCTGCCGAAGCGCTTGAGGCCGGCGTCGTTGAACTGCTTCTTCAGCTCGTCGAAGCTGCCGAACGCGGCCTTGATCGCGTCCGCGACCGGGCCCTTCGGATCGCCGCCGCCGCCCTTCTTCATCAGCGTCCAGAACATCGAGTGGTTCCAGTGGCCGCCGCCGTTGTTGCGGACCGCCATCCGGATCCCCTCCGGCACGCTCGCCAGGTTCGCGACCAGCGAGTCGAGGCTCTTGTCGGCCAGCTCGGGCGCGCCCGCGAGGGCGTTGTTGAGGTTGTCGACGTACGCCTGGTGGTGCTTGCCGTGGTGGATCTCCATCGTCTTCGCGTCGATGAACGGCTCGAGCGCGTCGAAGGCGTAGGTCAGCGGGGGGAGCGTGAAGGGCATGGTCCGGTCCTCCTGGCGGGGGGCATAGAAACTAGTTATTCGGGCAATGCGCAGCGTATACGCGGCGAATTCGCGTATCTGTCACGCTATCGCACGCGGCCTGGCGCCGCCAGTCGAAGGCGCGCGGAGCCGTCGCGTCAGGCGGGATGGAGCTGCAGGATCTGCGTCTCGCCGACGTCGGCACTCTCGATCGCGGGCTCGCACGGGACGGCGATCACATCGAGCCGGGAGCACCCCGTCTCCGGCCGGTAGTTGCGTCCCGGGTCGGCGATCAGCACCCGGGTCCCCTGCCCCGCCAGCGCGCGCAGCCAGGGTGTCACGCGGGCGGCCATCGGGCTCTCGTAGAGGATGTCGCCGCCCAGCAGGACATCGATCCGGGGCAGCGCGTGCCCGATCCAGTCCTCGCTCACGATCTCGATCGAGGTGTCGGAGGCCAGCGCGCCGCGCGCGACGTTGTGCTGGACGTTCAGCGCCAGCGCCGCGCACGCGACGGGGTCGATGTCGGTGGCGACGATCGAGGCTGCGCCCGCCTGCGCCGCCGCGATCGCGACGATCCCCGAGCCCGAACCGAAGTCGAGCACGCGGAAGCCGCGGACGGCCTCGGGCCGGTCGAGCAGGTAGCGGGCGAGCGCCTGGCCGCCGGCCCACGCGGTGGCCCAGTAGGGTGGCGCGGGCGCCGGCGGGCCGGCGAGCGCCGAGCGGCAGAGATGCTCCCAGAGCGCGACGAAGTCGGGAGCCTGGTAGACCTCGATTTCCGGCACGAGCGGCACCGGCGCGGGGCGGGCGTGGGCGAGCACGAAGGCGCGGTGATCGTCGGTCACGAGTCTCCTGGGCGTCGATCGGGCCGGGCCGGGCGCGAGCGCGCACCGTCTATACTGCCCGAATTCGGGATTCCCGCGAGCGGCAGGGAGACGCACGGGGTGGCGGTCTACGCGATCGGCGACATCCAGGGGTGCTGGGAGCCGCTCCAGCGCCTGCTGGCGCGGATCGCGATCGATCCGGGACGCGACCGGCTGTGGCTGGTGGGCGACCTCGTCAACCGCGGCCCCGCGTCGCTCGAGGTGCTGCGCTGGGCCAGGGGGCTGGGCGAACGCGCGGTCGTCGTGCTGGGCAACCACGATCTGCACCTGATCGGCCGGAGCCTGGGCGCGACGCGTCCACGTGCCTCCGACACGCTCGACGCCGTGCTGGCGGCGCCGGACCGCGACGAGCTGCTGGCGTGGCTGCGGGCCCGGCCGCTCGCGCACCGCGAGGGGCGGTTCCTGATGGTCCACGCCGGGCTGCTGCCCGGTTGGACCGCGCGCGACGCACTCGAGGCGGCGCGGGAGCTCGAAGGCGTGCTGCGGGGGCCGGATCCCGGCGTCGCGGAGCTGGCGTCGCGGCTCCACGCACGGGAAGTGCCGCGGCCCGGCGCGCCGCTCAGTGGCGCACAGCGGCGCGAGCTGGCGCTGGCCGCGCTGCTGCGGATCCGCTGCCTCGATGCGCGTACGGGCGAGCTGGTCCTGGGCTACAAGGGACCGCCCGAGGAAGCACCCGACGGCCTGGTCGCGTGGTACGACGCCCCGACGCGCCGCGAGCGCGATGTGACCGTCGTCTGCGGCCACTGGGCGGCGCTGGGGCTGCGGATCCGCCCGGACCTGATCGCGACCGACACGGGCTGCTGGATGGGGCGCGCGCTGACCGCGGTGCGGCTGCACGACGGCGCCGTATTCCAGGTCGAGGCCGCTCCCTGACGGCCGCAGCGCTGCGCGCTTCGCGGGCCGTAGGGGCCGGCCTCCGTGCCGGCCCGAACGCGCGCTGCGCACGCCGCGGGCCGGGACAGAGCCCGACCCCTACACATTCGTGGGCAATCCGCCGACAATGACGGGATGCGGAGGGCGTTCATGGCTCGTCAGCGGTCGATCGGCGTCAGCTTCTTCGTGTTCGCAGCGCTTCTCTCCTGCTTCGCAGCGTCCGCCGCGCCCGGCGCCGCCGCGGCGACATCGGACGCCAAGCTGACCGGCGACCTTCCCGCGGTGCTGGAGGCCGCGGCGCCGAGCGATCGGGTCCCGGTCTACTTCGTGCTGGGCGAGCAGCTCGAGGGGGCCGCGCTGCGGGCCCGGGCGGCGGCGCTGGCCGGCGCGGCCGGCCCGGGCGCCGCGGCGCGCGACGCCCAGGGCAAGGCGCTGCGCCGCCAGGCCACGGTGCGCGCGCTGCGCGAGCACGCCGCGCAGGCGCAAGCCGGCCTGCTGGCCGCGCTGCGCGAACTCGAGGCGCAGGGCGCCGCGACGCGGGTCCGGCCGCTCTGGATCGGCAACGTGGTCGGCGCCGACCTGACGCCGGACGCGGTGCGCGCGCTGGCCGCGCGGCCCGAGGTGACGGGGGTCCACTGGAACCCCAAGCGCGACGTCTTCCTGGGGCCGCGCGCCAGCGCGGCGCCGCCGCCGGCGCCGGGACTGCGCGCGCGCTACGGGCTGTCGCCCCTGGCGCCGGCCGGAACGGACGGGCCGGGGACCGACGCGCTGGAGTGCGGCGTCGTGAAGATGCGGGCGCCGGAGG
>JALOKP010000044.1 GCA_025456425.1 Acidobacteriota bacterium
GATGAACCAGCCCTCGCGGGCGTCGTACTCGCCGCCGAAGACGATCGAGCAGGCGGCCGAGCGCTTGGCCGAGGCGATCGCGCCGGTCAGGTTCTGGTAGGAGGCCTTGTCGATCACCGCCCCCATGAAGTGGGTGTAGACGCAGGGATCGCCGACCCGGACCTCGCGCAGCTGTTCCACCAGCGCGCGGCGGACTTTCGGCCAGAGCGACTGTGGGACGTAGGCCCGGCTGGCCGCCGAGCACTTCTGTCCCTGGTACTCGAAGGCGCCGCGGACCAGCGCCGTGACGACCGCGGTCGGGTCGGCCGAGGCGTGGACGAAGACGAAGTCCTTGCCGCCGGTCTCGCCGACCAGCCGTGGATAGTTGCGGTAGCGGCGGATGTTGGCCGCAACCCCCTCCCAGATCGAGTGGAAGACCCCCGTCGAGCCGGTGAAGTGGACGCCGGCCAGGTCCGGGCTGGCGATCGCCATCGGGCCGACCAGCGAGCCGGGGCCGGGGACGAAGTTGATCACGCCGGGCGGCAGGCCGGCCTCCTCGAGGATCTTGAAGATCACCCAGGACGAGGCGATCGCGGTCGACGCCGGTTTCCAGATCACGGTGTCGCCCATCATCGCCGGCGCGGTCGGCAGGTTGCCGGCGATCGAGGTGAAGTTGAACGGCGTGATCGCCAGCACGAACCCTTCGAGCGCGCGGTACTCCAACTGGTTCCAGGTACCGGGCGACGAGATCGGCTGGTCGGCGTAAATCGTCTGCGCGAAGTGCGGGTTGAAGCGCCAGAAGTCGATCAGTTCGGCGGCCGAGTCGATCTCGGCCTGGTGCGCCGTCTTCGACTGCCCGACCATCGTCGCGGCGTTGGCCGCCATCCGGCGCGGCCCGGCCAGCAGGTCCGCAGCCTTGAGGAAGATCGCGAAGCGCGCCTCCCACGGCATCCGCGACCAGGTCTGCCAGGCCTCGCGCGCGGCCTTGATCGCGGCCGCCATCTCGCGCGGGCCGGCCTGGTGGGCGCGGGCCACGACGCGGCGGTGCTCGAGGGGCTCGGACGCGAGGGCCGCGACCGCATCGGACAGCTCGCGCCGCTCGGGTGAGCCCGGGCCGTAGGCCTTGACCGGCTCGTTGACGGGGGGTGGAACGCGGTAGATCCCGTTGGGCATGAAGAACCTCCTCAAACAGATGCGGGACGGGCCCGGGGCGCGGTGCCGGGCGCGCGGGGGGTGGGACGGGAGAGAGAGATTACACCGACCCGGGTCTACAATGGCAACGCGCGCCCTCGCGCGCGGGGACGATCGTGAGCGAGCGCGAAATCCGGACCGCAGCCTCCCGCGAGCAGCTGCTCGACCTGCTCGACGCGAACGGCGTACAGCTCGCGCTGATCGGTCCGGGCCGGAAGGTCCTCTGGGCCAGCCCGTCGCTGCTCGGCACGCGCGGCCCGCGGCTGATCGGTGGGGACTGCCACGGGATGCTCTGGCGGCGCGAGGCCGACTGCCGGACCTGCCGCCGCGAGGAGGTCCTCTCGACCGGCGTCACCCACCGCTCCTGGATCCCCGAGGGGCGGGGCGGCGCGCCGGGCCCGCGGCGGCTCCTGGTCCAGGTCCGCGTCGGGCCGGAGGAGATTCTCGAGGCGGTGATCGATACCGCGCTCTCCGACGGCGAGCAGGCCTACGAGGTCTTCCGCGAGCGCGTGCTGGCCGAGGGGCTTCGCCACGTTCCGGCCGGAGTCCTGCTGCTCGACCGCGAGCTGCGGATCGTCGCGGCCAACCCGGCGGCCTCGGCGCTGCTCGGCCGCGGGGAGTGGGAGTTGCGGGGGGCCCACTACCCGGCCGTCTTCCCCGAGGGGCTCTACCCTGCGGCCGACTTTCCGACCCCGGCCGAGCTGGCGTCCCACCGCCCGATCGAGGAGCGCGAGCTGGTGCTGGGGAGCGGGCTCGAGCGCCGCGTCGTGCGGGCCTGCCTGGCCGCGGTCCCGGGCCCCGACCACGGGCTCGCGGCGGCGGTCGCGGTCCTCACCGACGTGACGCGGCAGCGCTCGCTCAACGAGGCGCTGGCTCGCAAGGTGGGCGAGCTCACGCTGCTGCGCGAGATGAGCCTGGTGCTGTCGCGCACCGCGCGGCTCGACCGCGTGCTGCGCGTCGTGCTCGCGGCGGCGGTCCATCCCGGCGGGCTGGGGATGCACGCGGCGGCGCTGTTCCTGGCGGAGGAGGGCAAGGGGGTGCTGCGCGGGCGGCTGGCGCGGCGCGCTCCCGCTGCGACGGGGCCGGCCCGCCGCGGCGCGGCCGGCCACGAGCTGGAGGCCCTCGCCTTCGACCCGCCGGCCCCGGCCGACCGCGCGGTCGAAACGCTGGCGCGGCGGCTGGCGGTTCCGCTCGGCCAGTCCGGCCACCCGCTGGTGCTGGCGCTGTCCGGCGCGTCGCCGGTCCAGATCTACCCGGCCGGCGCGCTCGAGGCGGCCGAGCCCGCGCTGGGCCCCCTGCTCGAGCGCTGCCCGGTCGTGCTGGCCCCGCTGATCGACCAGGGGAAGCACCTCGGCGTGCTGCTCGGCGCGGTCACCCCCGGATCGGGCTTCCCCGACGAGGACGAGCTGGCGCTGGCGGCGATGATCGCCTCGACCGCCGCCGGCGCGGTCGAGCGGGCGCGGCTGCACGACGCGCTGTCGGACCGGCTGGAGGAGTTGCGCGAAGCCAGCGCGCGGGTCCGCAACCTGCAGGTCCAGGTGCTCAAGGCCGAGCGCCTGTCCGCGATCGGCGAGCTGGCGGCCGAGATCGTCCACCAGATCCGCAACCCGCTCTCGGTCGTCGGCGGCTTCGCCCGGCGCCTGGCGCGCCACTTCCCGGCCGACGACCCGCGCTCCGAGGACGTTCAGATCGTGCTCGACGAGACGCGGCGGATGGAGGCGATCCTCGAGCGGATCCGGCAGGATGTCCGGCTCGCGCGCGCCCCCGCCGGCCGCTCGCTCGACCCCGGCGACCTGGTGCGCGCGGTCGTCGCGCGCTACCGCGACCTGGCGCTGGAGCGGCGGGTGCGGCTCTCGGCGCGGGTCGAGCCCGACCTGCCGCCGGTCGTGGGCGACCGCGACACGATGCTCGAAGTGCTCGACAACCTGCTCTCGAACGCCTTCGACGCGGTGGGCGAGGGGGGCAAGGTGACGGTCCGGGCCCAGCGCCTCAAGGAAGCCGTCCACCTGGTGGTCGAAGACGACGGTCCCGGGATCGCCGCCGAGCGGCTGGAGCAGATCTTCGAGCCGTTCTTCACGACCAAGGTCGGGGGAACGGGGCTCGGTCTCCCGCTCAGCAAGCGCCTGGTGGCGCAGTGCGGCGGGACTTTGAGTGCAGACAGCCGGCCCGGCGAGGGGGCGCGGTTCCGAATCCTGCTGCGGCCGCAAGACACCGCCGGCCCGGTCCCGGGCGAACTCCCGGAGGAGACAGACGATGCGACGGATCCTGATCGTGGATGACGAGCGGCACCTGCGGCTGCTCTATCGCCGGGAACTGGAAGACGACGGCTACCAGGTCGTCGAGGCGGCCAACGCCGAGGAGGGGATCCGGGCCTTCGAGCAACAGCGTCCCGACCTGATCGTGATGGACATCCGGATGCCCGGGATGAACGGGCTGGAGGCGATGGCGCGGATCCTCGACAAGGACCGGCGGGTGCCGATCGTGCTCAACACCGCCTTCGACTCGTACCGCGACGATTTCACTTCGTGGGCGGCCGACGCCTACGTCACCAAGGGACCGGATACCGAGGAGCTGCGGCGCACGGTGCGCAAGCTGCTCGAGGAGCGCGAGCACCTCGGGCCGGGCGAGCTCTGATCTTGCGGGCGCCGGTCCCGCTTCGCTTCGCCACGCCACGCCTCCCCCCGCCGGCCGGCCAAGCCGCCCGCCGTGGAGCCCGACGATGGATCGTTCCCCGAACCGCAGCGCGTCCCTGCACCCCGACACCCTCAAGACGGTCCTCGCCTTCGTGCTGGCCGGGGGGAAGGGCGAGCGCCTCTACCCGCTGACCAAGGATCGCAGCAAGCCCGCGGTCCCGTTCGGCGGGACCTACCGGATCATCGACTTCACGCTCTCCAACTGCGTCAACTCGGGGCTCAAGCGGATCTGCGTCCTGACTCAGTACAAGGCGCACTCGCTGATGCGCCACATCAAGGAGGGCTGGCACCTGTTCGCCGCCGAGCTGGGGGAGTTCATTTACACCATCCCGCCGCAGCTGCGGGTCGGGAGCAGCTGGTACCTGGGGACCGCCGACGCGATCTACCAGAACATCTACACGCTCGAAGAGGAGCGGCCGGCCCACACGCTGATCCTGTCGGGCGACCACATCTACCGGATGGACTACCGCGACCTGCTGGCCGAGCACCTCGAGCGCGAGGCCGACGTCACGATTGCGGTGCTCGAGGTCCCGGCGCGCGAGGCCTCGCGCTTCGGGGTGCTGGAACTGGGGCCGAACGGCGAGGTGACGGGCTTCCGCGAGAAGCCGCAGGACCTCGACCCGGACGGGCCGGGCGTGGTCGCCAACATGGGGGTCTACCTGTTCCGCACCGACGTGCTGGTGCAGTCGGTCTGCCGCGACGCGCGGCGCGACGACACCCACCACGACTTCGGGCACGACGTGCTGCCGGGGCTGGTCCGGGCCGGGGCCCGGGTCCAGGCCCACGTTTTCCGCGGCGCGGGGAGCTCGCCGACGCCGTTCTGGATGGACATCGGGACGCTCGACGCCTACTTCGACGCCAGCCAGGACCTGATCTCGGTGACACCGCAGTTCAACCTCTACGACCAGGCCTGGCCGATCCGCTCGGCCGCGATCCAGGCGCCGCCCGCCAAGTTCGTGTTCGCGGGGGGGGAGAAGGGGCGGATCGGCGAGGCGCACGACTCGCTGGTTTCGCCGGGCTGCATCGTCAGCGGCGGCCACGTCGAGCGCTCGATCCTCGGCCCCGGCTGCCGGGTCAACTCGTGGAGCCTGGTCGAGGACGCGATCCTGATGGACGGGGTGGAGGTCGGGCGCCACGCGATCGTGCGGCGCGCGATCGTCGACAAGGGGGTGCGGATCCCGCCGGGCTTCCAGGTCGGGGTCGATCCCGAGGCCGACCGCCGCCGCTTCACGGTGACCGAGGGCGGGCTGGTCGCGATCCCGAAGGGAGAGCACCTCGAGGAGCTCCCCTGAGCGCTCACCAGAACAGCGGCAGTTGGCGCGGGCGCCGGGGCGCGGAGGCCGCGAGGTCCTCGCGCAGCGGGCCGGCGCGCGGGACCTGCGCGGCGCGCAGCGCGGCCGGCGAGGCCGGGCGGTAGAGCCCGCGGGCCCGCGCCGCCTCGAGCAGCTCGCGGTAGAAGAGCACGAAGCTCGGGCCGTGGTGGAAGTGGCGCAGGTGGGCCAGCTCGTGGCAGAGCGTCGCGACCAGGCTGGAGTACTTCAGGAACCCGCCCGTGACCCGCGAACGGAGGCGGATCCGGATCCGGCCGTCGGCGTCGCAGCTGCCGTAGAGCCGGGCGTCGCGGCGGGTTCTGGCGACCGATCGCAAGGGCAGCGCGAACGCCTCCGCCAGCAGCCGGGCGTCCTCGCGCAGCCGGCGCAGCAGCGCGTCCTCTTCCCGCCGCTCTGCCGCCGTCATCGCCCGCCCGTTCCCTCCCGACCGCAGCGAGTGTAGCGCGCCGCGGCGCAGCGCTTCGAGGCTTCCTGCTGCGCGCCGTCGCCGCCGCGGGAATCGCGCGCCGTCACCAGGGGATCTCGTCGAGCGGCAGGACCCGGTGGCTGGCCTTCTGGAACACCCAGAGCCGGTTGCCGTCCTTCTCCGTGCGCGCCTGGGAGGGCTCCAGCGGATCGCCGACGGTGACCACCGACTTCATCGGGTCCTGGACCCAGGCCAACTCCCACCCCATGTCGCCCAGCCGCTGCAGCCGGACGTCGCCGGTCTCGACCAGGTGCGAAGCGCGGACGCCGTGCTGCTCGCGGCGGTAGCGCACGACCAGCAGCTGCGGGGTCGAGGCCTTGCGGTCGACCGCCAGCTCGAACCGGCCGGGGAAGCCGCGGTACGAGAAGTCGGCGCGCGTCTTCCAGTCGCTGTCGAACTCGAGCCCCTGGTCGGTCCACCAGTAGAGGCGGACCTCGGGCGGCTTCGACCGCCCGGCCTGCCGGATCCAGACGACCTGCTTGGAGCCCGGCTCCTGCCGGAACCAGGTCCCCTCGAAGCGCCCCGCGGCGCTGGGCGGAGGGATCTCGGGCAGGCCGGCCCGGGCCGGGCCGACCGCCGGCGGAAGGAGCGTCGCGGCCAGGGCGCAGGCGGCGAGCAGGGCGAGCGCGAGGGCGCGGAGCGGGCGGCGGGTCAAGGGCGGTGGCCTCCGCCCGGCAAGGTACGGGACCGGCGCCGTCTCGTCCAGCCGCCGAGCGCGGCGAGGACCCGCGCGTGGGCCGCGCGCGTGAGGTCGCCGGCACGGGCCGCCCGTCCCGCTCCCGCCCGGGCAAGCGCGCGGTGCGCCGCGGCGGCGTCCGAGCCGGCGAGCCCCGCCGCCTCGAGCGCGGCGCGGTG
This sequence comes from Acidobacteriota bacterium, assembly GCA_025456425.1. GTDB lineage: Bacteria > Acidobacteriota > Polarisedimenticolia > J045 > J045 > JALOKP01. Next base: position 6,516 of record JALOKP010000044.1, read on the forward strand.
GCGGGACAGGGTGCGGACGTCGCCGCGCGCGGCGGGGCCGGTCAACGCGCGCTCCCCCCCCCCCGCCGCGAAAGCGCGGGCCGAGCCCTCGCCGAGCCGCGCCGCGATCGCGCGGGCCACCGCCGGCCGGACCCCGGCCCGCTCGAGCAGGCCGGCCGCCTCGGCCAGCAGCGCGACCGCGTCGCCGGCAGCCAGGACCATCCCGAGGTGCGCCAGCGGCCGCCGCGCGTCGTCCACCGCCACCGGGCGCAGGCCGGCGGCGCGGGCCAGCGCCGCGGCCGCGCGGCGCCCCGCGGCATCCGCTCCAGAAACGGTCGCGAACGCGCCCTCGAGCGCCGCCGCGCTGGCCGCGCCGTGCAGTGCGACGGCCGGCTGGCAGACCCCGGTCGCCGCACCGCGCGCGGCCAGCGGCTGGAGCGCGGCCGACGGCAGCGCGCCCGCGAGGTGCAGCGCGGCGCACGGCGCCGCGGGGGCTGCGCCGGGGCGCGGCCAGGCCCGGGCCAGGGCCCGGGCCACGGCGGGAACCGCGTCATCGCTGACCGCCAGCACGACGACCCGCGCGCCGTGCGCCAGCTCGGCAAGGCTGTCCGCCCGGCGGGCGCCCGTCGCGCGCGCGACCCGCGCCGCGCGTCGCGCGTCGCGGTCCCAGATCCGCACCGTGGCGCCGCGCCGGACCAGCGCCGCGGCCAGGGCCGCGCCGGCCCGCCCGCCCCCTGCGATCGCGCAGTCGGCCCGCTCGCCGTCGGCCGCGCGCTTCACTCGGGCCGCCCGCCGAGCGCGCTCCAGAGCACGCGCAGGTCGTCCGGCCACGGCGCCTCGAAGAAGACGCGCGCGCCGGTGCGCGGGTGATCGAAGGCCAGCCGCCGCGCGTGCAGCGCCGGGCGGCCGATCGCCCGCACCGCCTGCCGCCGCTTCGGGTCGCCGACCGACGCCGAGCGCTCGCCGCCATAGGTGGCATCCCCGACGATCGGGTGGCCGAGCGCCGCCAGGTGGACCCGCACCTGGTGAGTTCGCCCGGTCAGAATCCGCACCTCGAGCCGCGCGAAGCCGGGGACCTCCTCCAGGACGCGGTAGAGGCTGCGCGCCGCCCGTCCGCCGGCGACGCCGGCCCGCATCCGCAGGCGGTTCTTCGGGTCGCGCCCGACGCCCAGATCGATCTCCCCCTCGCGCTCGCGCGGCCGGCCCCAGGCGATCGCGTCGTAGATCTTCTCGACCGTCCGCGCGTGGAACTGCGCGGCCAGCGCCCGGTGTGCGGCATCGGACCGCGCCACGACCATCAGGCCCGAGGTCCCGCGGTCGAGCCGGTGGACCAGCCCGGAGCGCCCCGCGCCGCCGACGCCCGCCAGCGCCGGGTCATGGTGCAGCAGGGCCGCGGCCAGCGTCCCTTCGCGCACGCCGGCGCCGGGGTGGACGACCAGACCCGCGGGCTTGTCGAGAACCAGCAGCTCGGCGTCTTCGTAGACGATCGACAGCGCGATCGCCTCGGGCACGAGCGTGTCGTCGTCGGCGGGCGGGAAGTCGATCGCGATCCGCGCCCCGGCGCGGAGCGGTTCCGAAGGCCGCGCGGCGCGGCCGTCGAGCGTGATCCGTCCCTCGCGGATCAGCGCCGCGAGCCGCGAGCGCGAGACCTCGGGATGGCGCAGCGCGCAGAAGCGGTCGAGCCGCAGCCCCTCGTCCCCCGGTCCGGCCTCGTGGCGGGCCGCTCCCGCCTCCCGGCGGCCGGCGTCGGTCACGGCGCTCCTGCTGCGCCCGGGTTCCCCCCCGTGCGCTGGCGCAACGCCAGCCAGAGGCCGGCCGCGACCGGGAAGACGACGAGCGAGACGAGCTGCCCCGACGACAGCAGGCCGCCGAGCCAGAGGCCGCGCGCCCCGTCGCCGCGGAAGAACTCGACCAGCGCCCGGCCCACGCTGTAGCAGGTCAGGTAGGCCAGCATGACCTCGCCCGGGAAGCGCTGGTGCCGGCGCACCCAGAGCAGGACCGGCAGCACGACCGCCAGGTTCCAGGCCGACTCGTACAGCGGCGCGGGGTGGAGCGGCACGCCGAGCGGCACGCCGGTCCGCTCGTGGCCCTCCGCGGAGTGGTAGACGACGCCCCACGGCAGGTCGCAGGCCGCGCCGTAGCAGCACCCCGCGAGCAGGCAGCCGATGCGGCCGATCGCCTGCACCAGCGGGATCGGCAGCGCCGCGCAGTCGAGCACGGTCGCAACCGGCAGCTTCCAGCGCAGGCAGAGCAGGATCAGCGTGCCGATCCCGGCCAGCACCGCGGCCCAGACCACCCCGCCGGCTCGCAGGAAGTCGGCCGTCAGCATCCGCGACGGGTCGCCGAGGTAGTAGCCCGGCTCGACCAGCACGAGCCCCAGCTTGCCGCCCGCCAGCGCGGCGACGATCGACCAGAACAGCACCGCGGCGGCCGAGTCCTGGTCCAGTCCGTGCCGGCGCGCCTCGCGGTGGTACCAGATCCAGCCGCAGAGCGTTCCGATCGCGAGCATCAGCCCGTAGGAGGGGAGCGCCAACCGCAGCGGTCCGAACAGCGGCAACGAGACGGTGCTGAAGTCAATCAGAAACGGGTGCAATGTCGTCCTTCTTCTCCGCGCCGGGGCGGCGGAAGAGGATCTCGCCGGCCAGCAGCACGGCGCCGACCGTCAGCCCCATGTCGGCGACGTTGAAGGTCGGGAAGCGGTTGGTGCCGAAGATCGAGATCAGGCGGTCGGAGAGCGGCGGAGCCGACCAGTAGAAGTCGATGAAGTCGATCACGTGCCCATAGAACAGCCGGTCGAGCACGTTCCCGATCGCACCGCCGAGGATCAGGGACAGCGCCAGCCGGCCCCAGCGCTCGCCGGGGTCCTGGTGCCGGATCAGGTAGACGATCCCGAGGATCGCGAGCGCCGGCAGGGCGGTCAGCAGGACCGTGCGCCACGGGTCGCCGAGCTCGCCGAACAGTCCGAACAGCGCCCCCGTGTTGTGGGAGAGCGCGAAGCGGAAGAAGCCCGGGATGATCGAGACCGGGACCTGCCAGTGGGCGCTGGCCCAGAGCTTGGTCGCCTGGTCGAGCAGGACGACGAGGCCGGCGAGGGCGAAATCTCGCGTGCGCGGAGACACCGGGCGACTCCCTCCCGCCGGGCGCGGCGGGCGCCCGGGGCGCAGAAGGATAGCCCGTCTCGCGTGCCCCGGCCCGTCGCGGCGTGGCAGAATACCGCGTTTGGCCCGACCCCCGACCGCCACGGAGCCCATCCTCGATGCCCTACCAGCGCCCGCGCGGGGACTTCCGCTTCGCCGAAGCCGAGCGGGAGATCCTCCAGTTCTGGAAAGACGCCGCGGTCTTCGAGCGCCAGCTCGCCGAGCGCGCCGGCGGCCCGACCTTCGTATTCTACGAGGGGCCGCCGACCGCCAACGGCCTGCCCCACAACGGGCACGTCCTGACCCGCGTCGTCAAGGACCTCTTCCCGCGCTACAAGGCGATGCGCGGCTACCACGTGCCGCGCAAGGCGGGCTGGGACACGCACGGCCTGCCGGTCGAGGTCGAGGTCGAGAAGGAACTGGGGATCCACGGCAAGGCCGAGATCGAGCGCTACGGGATCGAGCCCTTCACCCGGCGCTGCATCGAGTCGGTCTTCCGCTACACCGAGGAGTGGGAGCGGCTGACCGAGCGGATCGGCTTCTGGATCGACATGCCGTCGGCCTACGTCACCTTCCACCGGTCCTACGTCGAGTCGGTCTGGTGGGCGCTGTCCGAGCTGTTCCGCAAGGGGCTGCTCTACCGCGGCCACAAGGTCGTCTGGTGGTGGCCGCAGGGCGGGACGGCGCTCTCCTCGGCCGAGGTCGGCCTGGGCTACAAGACCGTCGACGACCCGGAGCTGATCGCACGCTTCGCCAGCCGGACGCGTCCCGGCGTCTCCTACCTGGCCTGGACCACGACGCCGTGGACGCTCCCGTCCAACGCCGCGCTCGCGGTGCGCCCCGACCTGCACTACGTGCTGGCGCGGGTGGCGCGCGAAGGGCAGCCCGAGGAGCTGGTGATCCTGGCCGAGGCGCTCGCGCCGGAGGTGCTGGGGGAGGCGGGGGTCGAGGTGCTCGAGCGCTTCCTCGGCGAGGCGCTGGTCGGTGAGTCGTACGAGCCGCTGTTCCGCTACGCCACGCCGGAAGGGGGGCGGGCCTGGCAGATCATCCCGGCCGACTTCGTCGGCTCCGACACCGGGACCGGGATCGTCCACACCGCGCCGGCCTTCGGCGAGGACGACTTCCGGATCTGTCGCGAGCAGGGGATGGGGTTCCTCCAGCTGCTCGGGACCGACGGCCGCTTTCCGGAGGCCGTGACCGACTTCGCGGGCCGTTTCTGCAAGGAGGCCGACCGCGACATCGTGCGCCACCTGCGCGCGCGCGGCCTGGTCTTCAAGGAAGGGACGGTCCGCCACGAGTACCCCTTCTGCTGGCGGGCCTCGGACGAGCCGCTGATCCAGTTCGCCCGGCCGGCCTGGTTCATCCGCACGACCGAGCGGATCGACGACGCGATCGCCAACAACCAGCAGGTCTTCTGGCTGCCCGAGCACATCAAGGACGGGCGCTTCGGCGACTTCCTCGCCAACAACGTCGATTGGGCGCTGTCGCGCGAGCGGTGGTGGGGCACGCCGCTGCCGATCTGGCAGTGCGAGGCCTGCGGCGCGCTCGAGGCGCTGGACAAGCTCGACCGCGCGCTCGAGCGCAACCCCGCGTGCCTCTCCGACTGGGCCGCCGCCTGCGCGAAGGACCCGAACCTGCCCGAGCACCTCGTCGTCCACAAGCCGTGGGTCGACAAGGTGACCTTCCCCTGCGCCGGCTGCGGTGCGACGATGCGCCGCGTGCCCGAGGTGATCGACTGCTGGTTCGACTCGGGCTGCATGCCGTTCGCACAGTGGGGCTTCCCGCACCAGGGGCTCGAGGCGTTCCGCGAGGCCTTCCCGGCCGACTTCATCTCGGAGGCGATCGACCAGACCCGCGGCTGGTTCTACTCGATGCTGATGGTCTCCACGCTGGTCTTCGACGAGGAAACGCAGCGGCGCTTCGGGGTCGCCCCGCCGCGCGGCTACCCGCACCCCTACAAGGCCTGCATCGTGCTCGGCCACGTCGGCGACGCCGACGGCAAGAAGGAGTCGAAGAGCTCGGGCAACTACACCCCGCCCGACCTCGTGCTGGAGGGGAGCTTCAGGCTGCGCGCGGCCCCCGAGGGGCGGCTCGCCACCCCGCCGCCGCCCGACGCGGTCGTGCTGCTGCCGGCGCAGGTCAAGACGCTCGGCCTGCCCGAGGGGGCGCGGGTGCGGGTCCACAACGCGAGGCAGCCGGAGCGGGCCTTCGAGGCCCGGCTGCTCCCCGGCCCGGCCGGCAAGGAGTCGATCGTGCTCGGCTCGGCCGTGCGCGCCACGCTCGGCGTCGAGCCCGACGATCCGGTGCTGATCGACGTGCTGGACGACCCGCCGGGGGCCGACGCCTTCCGCTGGTTCTTCTTCGCCTCCGGCCCGACCTGGAGCAACTCGCGCAACTCGCTACGCCGCGATCGACGGTTTCGACCCGGCGGAGGGGCTCCCGGCGGAGGGCGGGCGGCTGCCCGACCGGCGGCGCGGGACGGGCTACCGGCCGGTCGCCGAGCGGTCCCAGCTCGACCGCTGGATCCTCTCGGAGACCGCGCTGACCGCGCGCCGCGTGACCGAGGCGCTCGACGGCTACCGCGTCTACGAGGCCGCGACCGCGCTGCGCGAGTTCGTCGACGCGCTCTCCAACTGGTACGTGCGGCGCGGCCGCGACCGCTTCTGGGCGACCGGCTTCTCGCAGGACAAGCGGGAGGCCTTCTGGACGCTGTGGGAGGTGCTGGTCGACCTGGCGCGGCTGGCGGCGCCGTTCGTCCCGTTCTTCGCCGAGCACACCTGGCGCACGCTGGTCGGCGGCGCGTGGCCCGGGGCGCAGCCCGACAGCGTGCACCTCGCCGACTGGCCCGAGCTTCCGGAGAACTGGATCGACCGGCCGCTCTCGCGCTCGATGTCGCTGGCCCGCGAGGTCGTCTCGCTGGGCCTCTCGGCGCGCGCCAACCAGAAGCTGCGGGTCCGCCAGCCGCTGGCCACGGCGCGGATCTTCCTGGCCGATCACGCCGACGACGCGGCGCTGGCCGCGCTGGCGCCGATCGTCGCCGACGAGCTGAACGTCAAGCAGGTGATCGTCGGCGGCGACGCCGAGGCCTTCGTGCACTGGAAGATGCAGCCCAACTTCCGGCTGATCGGGCCGCGGGTCGGCGCGCTGGTGCCGGGCGTGAAGCGGGCGCTGGCCGCGGCCGACGTGGCGGCGCTGCGCCGGCAGCTCGACGCCGAGGGCACGATCCGGATCGCCGTCGACGGGCAGGAGGTGACGCTGGGGCCGGAGGAGGTCGCGATCTCGCTGACCGCGCGCGAGCACTACGCCGCGGCCTCGTCGGCGCGCGCCGTCGTCGTGCTCGAGACCGACCTGGACGACGGGCTGATCGCCGAAGGGCTGGCCCGCGAGTTGATCAACCGCGTGCAGGGGCTGCGCAAGGAGCTGGACCTCGACTACGCCGACCGGATCGAGGTGACGGTCGAGGCCGCGGGGCGGCTGGCGGCGGCGATCGAGCAGCACCGCGAGCTGATCGCCGGCGAGACGCTGGCGGCCGGACTGGTGGTCGGGCCACCGCGCCCGGGCGCGGCGGTCAAGGAGACCGAGCTGGAAGGAGAGGTGGTCCGGATCGGGGTCGCGAGGACGGCGTGAGCAGCCGGATCTACCTCGACCACAACGCGACCGCGCCGCCGGCGCCCGGGATCGCCGAACTGCTGGGGCGGCTCTGGGCCGAGGGCTGGGGCAATCCGTCGTCGGCCCACGCCGAGGGGCGGCGGGCCCGCGCGCTGCTCGAGGCGGCGCGCGCGCAGGTCGCGGCCGCCGCGGGAGCGGCGCCGGACGAGGTCGTCTTCTGCTCGGGCGGCAGCGAGGCCGACGCGCTGGCGTTGCGCGGGCTGGCCGAGGCGGGGGACATCGACGCCCTGGTGGTCGGCGCGCTGGAGCACCCCGCGGTCTCCGCCACCGCGCGCCGGCTGGCCGGCGAGCGGGGCCTGCCGCTGGCGGTCGTGCCCGCGACGCGCGACGGCGTGATCGAGCCGGAGGCGGTGGCGGCGGCGCTGGCCGGGACCCGCCGCGCGCTGGTCGCGGTGATGCTCGCGCAGAACGAGATCGGCACGCTCAACGACGCCGCCGCGGTGGCGCGCGCCGCGCACGCCCGCGGTGCGCTCGTGCTGGTCGACGCGGTCCAGGCCTTCGGCAAGGTGCCGCTCGACTTCCGCGCCCTGGGGGCCGACCTGCTGGCGCTGTCGTCCCACAAGATCGGCGGGCCGCCGGGGGTGGGCGCGCTGCTGGTGCGCGACGGGTTGGCCCCGCGACCGTTCTGCGCCGGGGGCGGGCAGGAGGCGGACCGCCGGCCCGGGACGGAGGCGTTGCCGCTGGCGGTCGCCTTCGGGGCGGCGGCCCAGGCGGTCCCGGTGCGTCTCGCCGCGGCGCCGGCCGTCGCGGCACGGCGCGACCGGTTCGAGGCCGAGGTGCTGCGCCGGGTCCCCGGGACGCGCGTCGCCGGCGCGGACGCCCCGCGGCTGCCGAATACGGCGGCACTGGTCTTCGAAGCGCGCGACGGGCGCGGGCTGACCGCGGCCTGCGACGCGCGCGGGCTCGCGGTTTCCGCCGGGTCGGCCTGCCACGCGGGCCAGGCCGGGCCGTCGGCGGTGATGCAGGCGCTGGGGTACGAGCCCGCGTGGCAGGGCGGGCTGGTCCGGGTCAGCCTCGGGCCCGCGACGACGGACGAAGACCTGGCGCGGGCCGCCGCCATCCTGGTCGACGCCGTCCGGGAGGCCGCGTGACCTTCTCCTTCCTGAAGCGCCCGGAAGCGCCGGCCTACAGCCAGGTCGGACGCGGCGCGTCGTGGACCGGCCGGCTCGCGGGGTCGGGGATGCTGATCGTGCTCGGCGAGGCGGCGACCGAGCTGGCGCTCGGCGGCGAGGTGATCGTCGGGCCGGCCGGGCGGCTCACGGCGACGGCCGCCCGCTGCGGCGCGCTGCGGGTCGAGGGGCGGGCGAGCGGCGCCTTCTGCGTGGACGGGCCGGTCGCGGTCGCCCCCGGCGGAAGGCTGTCCGGGTCGGTCTCGGCGCGCCGCTTCGACGCCGCGCGGGCGGCACACCTGGACGGCCGGCTGGAAGTCGGTGTCACCAAACCGGACACACCCTGAGCAGGTCCGATCCACCCGCGGCTCAAGTTCCGACCCTCTCGACCGAAGCGTTCTCCGAGACCTGCGGGGCGGGACGGAGTGTCTCCGGGCGGAGGGTGGATGAACGTGCTGGACCGCGTGCTGCCGATCGACGACGAGACCCTCGCGACCCGTCCGCTGCCGGCCTCCGTGGAACTCGGCGCGCCGGCGGGCCGCCGCGCGGAGTTCGAGGAGCTGATCGGCCGCAACCCGCGGATGCAACGCGTCTACGCGCTGATTCGCACGGTCGCCCCGGCCAGCAGCACCGTGCTCGTCACCGGCGAGTCGGGGACCGGGAAGGAGCGGGTGGCGGAAGCGATCCACCGCGAGAGCCCGCGCCGGGCCGGGCCGCTGGTCCGCGTCAACTGCTCGGCCTTCGCGGAAGGGGTGCTGGAGAGCGAGCTGTTCGGCCACGAGCAGGGGGCCTTCACCGGCGCGGTGCGCGGCCGGGCCGGCGTCTTCCGCAAGGCCGACCGCGGCACGCTGTTCCTCGACGAGATCGGCGACCTGCCGCAGGCGACCCAGGTCAAGCTGCTGCGCGCGATCCAGGAGCGCGAGGTCCAGCCGGTCGGCGGGGACGCGGCCCTCCCGGTCGACGTCCGCCTGATCGCCGCGACGAACCGCGAGCTCGCGACCGAGGTCAAGGCGGGGCGCTTCCGCGAGGACCTGTTCTTCCGGCTCAACGTGATCCCGATCCACCTTCCCGCGCTGCGCGAGCGGCCCGACGACATCCCGCCGCTGGCCGAGCACTTCCTGGCGAAGTTCGCGGCGCAGGCCGGGCGGACGCTCGCCGGCTTCAGCGACCGCGCGATCGCGGCGATGGAACGCTACGCCTGGCCGGGGAACGTAAGAGAGCTCGAGAACGCGATCGAGCGCGCGGTCGTGCTGGCGCAGTCCGAGGTGATCGACCTGTCGGACCTGCCGCCCGAGGTGCGCGGCGGCCAGGCCGGTGCCGACGGGACCTACCAGGTGAGCACGGTGCGGCTCTCGGAGGTCGAGGAGATCATCATCCGCCGCGTCCTCGCCCGGACCGGATGGAACATCAAGCGCTCGGCCGAGATGCTCGGGATCACCCGCGCCACGCTCTACTCGAAGATCCGCAAGTTCGGGCTCGCCGCGCTGCGCTGAGATCGGGGACCGCTCCCCGTTCGGCGAAGAGGACCGCGGCCCCGGTCTCCCGTTGCGACGCGGCGGGGGGCGCGCTAAAGTCCGCACTTGTCCGAGCGGGCGTAGCTCAGTCGGTAGAGCATCAGCTTCCCAAGCTGAGGGTCGCGAGTTCAAGCCTCGTCGCCCGCTCCATTTCCCCCTCCCGGGATAGCCCCTCGCCGGTCCGCTTCCACACGCGGCCCCAGGACCGCATTGTTCCCCCCCTCCGAGGGTGGTACATTCCGGACCGGAAGCGGGGCGATCGGCGGAAAGGCTTGCCGCGCGCGGCTTTTCGCGGGCTTTCCAAGCCGTTCGACCCGTTCGGTCAAGGCTCCGGGGGATCGATGACACGCGTCCTGATCGTCGACGACGTGCGGCTCCTGGCGGAGATCCAGGCGACCCCGCTCGGCCGGGCGTCGGTCGAGACCTCGCTGCTGCGCGCCGGCGACGACCCCGTGGCCGCGGCGCGGGCATCGTGCCCCGATCTCGTCGTGCTCGAGGAAGGGGAGTGCTACCCGGAGGCCTTCGAGGCCTGTCGGCGCCTCGGCGACGACCCCGACACCGCCGCGATCCCGGTGCTCTACATCGGGCTCTCGCTGCACCGCGAGCGCTGCGCGGCGCGCGGGGTGTCCGAGTTCCTGGCGCGGCCGGCGACCCACCGCGACCTGGACCAGGCGGTGCGGCGGCTGCTCCGCGGAAGCGCGCGGCGCGGCACGCGCCGGGTGGTCGACGTCCCCTGCGCGTTCGAGCAGGACGGCACGCGAATCCCCGCTCGCTGCCTCGAACTATCGCTCGACGGGGCGTTCGTGCGGCTGGAAGCTGAACCCGCCGCGACGCCGGGTCGCCTGCTCCTGTCGAACGGCGCGCGACCGATCGAAGTCCCGGCCGAGGTCGTCCGCGCCGGGGAGGGGCGCGACGGACCCGGCTGGGGGTTGCGCTTCCTGCCGTTCGACATCGAAACCACAGCGCAACTGGCGCGCTTCGTCCGCTCGGCCGCGGAGCGACGCGGGCAGGCGGTCGACGCGGCGACTCCGGACGCGCCGTGACGCCGGAAGCGCTCGCGGCCTGGTGGCCCGCGCTGGTCGGAGCGCTCGCGGCGGCGCTGCTGCTCGCGCTGGGCTGGGCGCTCGGCCGGCGCTCGCGGCCGCGCGGGCTGCGGCGGGTCGAGCAGGCGCTGGCCGAGGTGCTCGAAGGGCGTGCGCCGGAGGCGGAGGTCACGCCCGGTGATCCGGCCGAGCGCGCGCTGAACCAGATCGGCGCACTGGCCCACGAGCTGGCCGACCGGCGCGGGCCGCGCGAGCGGCGCCTCTCGCGCTTCGGGGCTGCGACCGAGGCGCTGAGCGGTTCGGGCCTGGTGCTGCTCGACCGCGATCTGGTCGTCGCTGCCGTCGGCGAGCCGTTCGCGGTGGCGGTGGGCGAGCGTGCCGTCGAGCTCGAGGGACGAAAGGCCGAGCTGCTCTTCACGCCGGGCTCGTGGCGCGAGGTCGCGGTCGCGCTGCTCGACGCACGGCGGCGGCGCGAGCCGCTGACCGTGCGGGGCGACCTCCGGCGCGCGACCGGGCCGCCGCGGACGGCGCAGATCCACGTCGGCTTCGTCGACGACCCGATCGACGGGATCGCGCTCTGGATCGTGCCGCAGGCGAACGGCGAGGAGGCCGGCGAGTCGCCGATGCAGGCGCTCGCGCGCACCCGTGCCGTGCTGGATGCGGTGGCGGACGGCGTGCTGGTGGTCGCGGAGGGCACGGTGGGTGAGGCCAACCCGACCGCGCGCGCCTGGTTCGGCGCCGATCCGGCCGGCCACCTGCTGCGCGACCTGTTCGACGCCGAGTCGCTGCTGCTGGTGCTCGACCGCGTCGCGCGGGCCGGCGCGGGAGAGTCCGCCGGGCCGGTCCGGGCGCGGATCCGGCCGCTGGCCGGGCGGGTGCGGGCGCGGGAGGTCGAGCTGGAGGCCGCGGGGGCGGGCCCGGGCCTGCCGGGCGCGGCGGTCCTGACGCTCCGGGACGCCGCCCCCGAGCAGGTCGCGCGGCGCCGCGCGCGGACCCACGAGGCCCGGCTGCGCTCGGTGCTCGACGCGATCGCGGAGGGGGTGGCGCTGCTTGCGCCCGGCGGGGCCGAACACCCGGAGTGGCGCGTCGCGCTGCTCAACCGTCGCGTGGCGGCGCTGCTCGGCGTCGAGCCCGCCGCGGTGCTGGGGGCGAGCGAGGCCGAGCTGATCGCGCTCCTGGCCCACCGCTTCCGCGACGCCAGCGCGTTCGTCGCGTTCCTCGAGCGGGCCGCGGCCGAGCCGGGGGCCGACCACGTCGCCGCCTTCGACACCCGCGGGGCGGAGGCGCAGAGCCTCGAGGTGGTCGCGCGTCCCGTGACCGGAGAGGACGGCGAGCTGCTGGGCCGGCTGCTGGTCGTGCGCGACGTCACCCGGCACCTCGCCGCGGAGCGCCGGCTCGAGGCCGACGCGGTGGCGATGACGCGCTCGCGCGAGGCGCTGCAGCGGGCCTACGAGGAGCTGTCTTCGGTCCACCGCGACCTGGAGCGGAAGACCGCCGAGCTGAACCGCGCCCACCGCGAGCTGGTCGAGCTCGACGCGGCGCGCGCGCAGCTGCTGGACGACGTCACGCACGAGCTGCAGGCGCCGCTGGTCTCGATCCGCGGCTACACCCAGATGGTCCTCGACGGGCGCCTCGGCCGGGTCAACGACGAGCAGCGCCGCGGCCTCGAGGTCGCGCTGCGCAACGTCGAGCGGATGGTCGAGATGATCTCCAACCTGCTCGGGCTGGCGCGCGCCGACCGCGCGGCGCCGCTCGCCGCGGAGCCGGTGGAGCTGGCCGCCGCGCTGCAGGACGCGCTCGAGCGGGCCGGCCCGGCGGCGGTCCGCCGCGGCGTGCGGCTCGAGATGCGCCCGGTCCCGGCCGGGCTGGCGGTGCTGGCCGAGCGCGAGGCGTTCGCGCGGGTGGTCGACAACCTCGTCGGGAACGCGATCAAGTTCAATCGCTCGGGCGGCAGTGTCAGCGTCGCGGCGCGCCCCGGCCCGGGGGACGTCGTGACGCTCGAGGTCGCCGACACCGGGGTCGGGATCGCGCCGGACGAGAAGGAGCGGATTTTCGAGCGCTTCTACCGCGGCCGCGGCGCCACGGCGACGCCGGGGACCGGGATCGGCCTCGCGCTCGTGCGCAGCGTCGTCCTGCGTCACGGGGGCCGGATCGAGGTGGAAAGCGCGCCCGGCCAGGGCTCGGTCTTCCGGGTCAGCTGGCCGCGCCGCCTGGCCGAGGCGAACTCGGCCTGAGCCCGTCTAGCCCGCCCGGCGCGCCGCGGCGGCCGCGGCCAGCAGGATCGATCCCGCGACCGGCACCGAAAGCGACTCCACCCCCGCGGCCATCGGGATCGTGACCGGCTCGGCTCGCCGCTCCAGCTCCGCCGGGAGGCCGGCGACCTCGGCCCCCAGGAGCAGCGCGATCCGTCCGGACCAGTCGATCGCCTCCGGGTTCCGCCCGCCGCGCGGGACCGCGGCCACCAAGCGCCAACCCCCGCGTTCCAGCGCCCCGCGCAGCCCCGGGTCGGACTCCGCCCCGTCGGCCCGCGCCACCGCCAGCCGGTGGATCGAGCCGGCGCTGGCGCGCACCGCCTTGGGCCCCCACGGATCGGCCCCGCCGGCGGCGACCAGGCCCGCCCCCCCGAACGCCGCCGCACTGCGAACCAGGGTGCCGAGGCTGCCGGGGTTCTGGATCCGGACCGCCAGCGCGACGACGCCGTCCGCCGCCGCCAGCAGGCGCGCCGGATCGTCGGCGCCCGCCGGGAGCGGGCAGGCCGCGAGCAGGCCGGTCGGCGTCTCGGAGGGGGCGATCCGTTCGAGCAGCGCGTCCTGCACCAGCTCGACCGGGACCCCGGCGCGCCGGCAGCGCTCGATCAGCTCGCGGGCGGGGGAGCGGTCGGCCCGGCCGGCGGCGACCAGCGCGAACGCCGGCGGCGCGCCGGCCTCGAGCGCCTCCGCCAGCCCGCGCGGCCCCTCCACCAGGAAGAGGCCCGCGGCGCGGCGCTCGCGCACCCCGCGCGCCAGCTCGCGCGCCAGGGCGGCCCGAGGGTGGGACATCGCCTTCACGATCGGTAAGGGGCGCTCCACGCGCGGCCTCCGCCCGCGGATGGTACATTTCCGCGATCGTCCCGGGGTAGGAGAACGGCATGCGGCGAGCGTCTCTGAGGTGGTGTGTCGTGCTGGCGGTGGCCATCGGGTTGGCCGCCGGCGCGGCGGGGTGGGCCGCGGTCAAGCCCAAGGTGGTCGTGATCGGCTTCGACGGGGCCGACCCCAACCTGGTCAACTACTACCTCCAGCAGGGGAAGCTCCCGCGCGTCGCGGCGATCGCACAGGAGGGGGCCTTCTCCCCGCTGATGCCGACCAATCCGCCGCAGACGCCGGTCTCTTGGTCGACCTTCGCGACCGGCCTCAACCCGGGGCGCACCGAGATCTTCGACTTCCTGCAGCGCCGCGAGGGGCAGTACGTGCCCGACCTGGCGCTGGCGACGCCGGGCAAGAAGCCGCTCCTGTGGGGCGAGCGGAACGGCCTCCTGCTCTCGGGCCTCGCCGGGCTGGCGGTCGGGCTGGTGCTGCTGTTCGTGCTGCGGCTGCTCGGCGTGCGCTGGCTCCTCGCGCTGGCGGGCGGAGTGATCGCCGCCGCGGGGCTCACCCTGGGGCTGGCCCGTCCCTTGGGGGCCCTGCTCCCCGCCGAGATCCCGGCCGCGACCAACAACCGGCAGGGAACCCCCTTCTGGACGCTGGCCGCGAAGGCGGGGATGAAGGTCAAGGTGACCCACGTGCCCGTGACCTTCCCGGCCGAGGAACTGCCCGCCGGTTCGCAGATGATCTCCGGCCTGGGGGTGCCCGATATGCGCGGCCGCGTCGGGACGCCGTCCTACTACACCTCGGACCCCCAGTTCCAGCTGGGCGACAACCAGTTCAGCCTCGAGCCGATGCGGCTGCCGGCCAAGCGCGGCGCGATCGAGTCCTCGGTGATCGGGCCGTTCAACTACCCCTTCCACCAGTACGTGCTCGACCGCGAGCGCGAGAAGTGGGCGAAGGAAGGGCTCTCCAGCGCCGACCGCAAGGAGAAGGAGAAGGAGCTGGTCTCCGCGCTCGAGGCGCGCGGCGTCGTCAAGCGGATCGACCTGCCGCTGAAGCTCGACGTCACGGACAGCGCGCTGGCCTGGGAGGTCAGCGGACAGAAGGGGACGCTCAAGCCGGGCGAGTGGTCGGACTGGGTGGTCTTCGACTTCCCGCTCAACTGGCTGGTCGACCGGCTGCAGCCCCTGCGCGGGATGGGGCGCTTCAGGCTGATCCGGCTCGAGCCGGAGATCGAGCTCTACCTTTCGCCGATCAACTTCCACCCGTCGTGCCACCCGGTGGCCTACTCCTGGCCGCCGGACTGGGCCAAGCAGCTCTCCGGCGACATCGGTCTGTTCAAGACGATCGGCTGGACGATCGACACCTGGTCGTATCCCTCGGGCGTGGGCGGGATCGACCTGTTCCTCGAGGACATGTGGTTCACCGTCGACGCTTCGACGAAGATCCTCGAGCAGAGCTTCGCGCAGAACGACGCCGAGGTGCTGGTCCACATCTTCGACTTCACCGACCGCGCCGGGCACATGCTGTGGCACGAGCTGGACGAGGGGCACCCGCTCTACGACCCCGAGCTGGCCCCCAAGTACCGCGCGGCGATGGAAGCGACCTACCGGCGGATGGACGAGCTGATCGGCCGCGCGCACGACCTGGCCGGCGAGGACGCGCTGTTCGTCGTGCTCTCCGACCACGGCTTCTCGTCGTTCCGGCGCCAGATCAACTACAACACCTGGCTCTACAAGAACGGCTACCTCGCGCTCAAGGGCCAGACCCGCACGCGCAGCCTGGAGCAGCTTTTCGACAAGGACGTCTCGGGGGTCGACGTCTTCTCCGGGATCGATTGGTCGCGCACCAAGGCCTGGGCGATGGGGCTGGGCTCGGTCTACATCAACCTGGTCGGGCGCGAGCCGCAGGGGATCGTGATGCCGGGGCAGGAGTACGAGGAGGTCGTCAAGGCGCTGCAGGAGGGGCTGCAGAACGAGGTCGACCCGGTGACCGGCGAGAACCCCGTCTACAAGGTCTACCGCCGCGACGAGATCTACAAGGGCTACGACCCCAACAAGATCCCGGACCTGCGCCCGGCCAACCGGCTCAACTACCGCGTCTCGTGGCAGGACACGCTGGGCGGGCTGGCGACCGAGGTCTTCGAGAACAACGACCGCGTCTGGTCGGGCGACCACTGCTCGCTCGAGCCCAGCTTCGTGCGCGGAATCCTGATCGTCAACCGCAAGCTCAAGGTCGACGACCCGCGGATCATCGACGTCGCCCCCTCGATCCTCGGCACGCTCGACCTCAAGCCCGACGCCGAGCTCGACGGGAGGGTGATCTGGTAGCGCGTCCCGCGCGGCGCGCACCGGCCGCGGCCGCGCTGTGCGCGGCGCTGGCGCTTGCCCTCGGAGCCCTCGCGCTTGCGGCCGAGGGGACCGTCCCCGCGCCGGCCGTCGACGAAAGCCCCGAGCGCCGGCTGCAGCGCGTGCGCGAGGAGGTCGCGCGGCTCTCCGCCGAACGCGAGCGGCTGGCGCAGGACACGGTCGGCGTGCTGGCGCGGCTCGACGCGCTGGGGGCCGAGGCCCGCTTCCAGGACGCGCGGATCGAGCAGCTGACGCTCGAGCAGACGGCGGCCGAGGCGGCGCTGGCGGCGACCAGCGCCGCGCGCGCCGCGGTGCAGGAGCGGCTCGACGCCGGGAAGGCGCGGCTGGCGACGATCGCCCGGCTGCTGCAGCAGGCGGGCCCGCTGGGCCGGGTCAAGCCGGTGCTGGGGGCGGCCGACGCCGACGCGCTGGGGGCCGGGCTGCGCAGCACGCACGAGCTGGCGTGGCGCTCGAAGGGGGAGGTCGCCGGGATCCGCGAAAGCGAGGCGCGCCTGGCCGCGCTCGAGGCCGAGCAGCGCGCGCGGCAGGCCGAGGTGACCCGGCTGCGCGACGAGGCGGTCGCGGCGCGGGGCGCGCTCGAGGCCTCGATCCGCGCGCGCCAGGGCCTGCTGGACGACATGCGTCGCGAGACCGCGGTGCGCGAGGAGGCGGTGGGAGAGCTGGAGCGCGCGCGCGCGAGCCTCGAAGCCGTGCTCGCCGGCGCACCCGACGCGGCGCCGGTGCGGCTGGACGTCCGCCGCTTCAAGGGGCTGTTCCGCCTGCCGGTCGAGGGGGGAAAGGTCGACGAGCCGTTCGGCGACCGGGTCGACCCCCGCTTCGGCACGCGGCTGCCGCACCCGGGCTGGGACCTCGCCGCGCCGTTCGGCGCGGTGGTGCGCGCGCCGTTCGACGGGCGCGTCTCGTGGACCGGCTGGCTCAAGGGCTACGGCCTGGTCGTCGTACTCGACCATGGCAGCGCGGTCCACACGATCTACGGCCACCTTTCCGCCGCGATCGTCCAGTCCGGCGATCCGATCGCGCAGGGCGAGAGCCTCGGCCGCGTCGGCGACACCGGCTCGGTGCGCGGCGCCTACCTCTACCTGGAGGTGCGCGTCGACGGCCGGCCGGAGGATCCGGCGTCCTGGTTCGGCACGCGCGCGCGCTGACGGGGTGCTTGCCGGCCGCGGCCTACAGCCCGCTGGCCTCCAGCCAACGCTCCGCCTCGATCGCCGCCATGCAGCCCGAGCCGGCCGCGGTCACCGCCTGGCGGTAGGTCCAGTCCTGGACGTCGCCACAGGCGAAGACTCCCTCGATCGCGGTCGACGCCGTCCCGGGCTTCGTGACCAGGTAGCCGTTCTCGTTCATCGCCAGCTGGCCGGCGAACAGCTCGCTGTTCGGGTGGTGGCCGATCGCGACGAAGACCGCCCCCGCGGCGTGCTCCTCGACCGCGCCGGTCTTGAGCCTCTCGATCCGGACCGCGGTCACCCTGTCCTCGCCCAGGATCTCGGCCACGGCGGAGTCCCAGAAGAAGCGGATCTTCGGGTGCGCGAGCGCGCGCTGCTGCATCGCCTGCGAGGCGCGCAGCCGGTCGCGCCGGTGGACGACCGTGACCCGGCTCCCGAAGCGGGTCAGGAAGAGCGCCTCCTCCATCGCCGTGTCGCCGCCGCCGACCACGAAGATCTCCTGGTCGCGGAAGAAGAAGCCGTCGCAGGTGGCGCACATCGAGACGCCGTGGCCGAGCAGCCGCGACTCGGACGGAAGACCGAGCTTCTTGGCGGTCGCGCCGGTGGCGATGATCACGGCGCGGGCGGTCACCGTCGTGCCGTCGTCGATCGTCAGCGCGATCGGGCGGGCCGACAGGTCGGCCTTCGTCACCCGGTTGGGAAGCAGCTCCGCCCCGAATCGCGCGGCCTGCGTGCGGAACTTGTCCATCAGCTCCGGGCCCATGATCCCGTCCGGAAAGCCGGGGTAGTTCTCGACGTCGGTCGTGATCATGAGCTGGCCGCCGGGCTGGATCCCCTCGAAGACGACGGGGACCAGGCTGGCTCGCGCGGCGTAGAGCGCCGCGGTCAGGCCGGCGGGGCCCGAACCGATGATCACGACCTTGTGCGTGGTGTTCCGTTCGCTCACCTGGACTCTCCTCTGGTGCGGCGCGGGGCGGCCCGGCGCCGGGCGGGCGGGGGAGCGGCCAGCAGCCAGTCGGCCAGCTCCGTCATGGTCGTCAGCGTCGCGAGCGCGGTGACCTCCTCCGGCAGCGGCTCGCCGAAGCGGTCGAGGTAGACCCGCGGGATCCCGAGGTCCTCCGCGGTCGCCAGGTCGAGGTCGCCGCGGGCCGAGACGTACAGCAGCTCTTCCTCGTCCAGCTCCAGCTCGTGGAGCAGCGCCAGCAGGTGGTCGGCCTCGGGCTCGAAGCAGAGCACCTCGCTGCTGGTCACGGCGCGCTCGACCCGGAACGGCAGGCGGCGCGCGAGCCGGTCCCAGTCGCCGCGGTCGGCGTCGGTCACGAAGGCCACGGGATAGCGCGCGGCGATCCGCTCGAGCGCCGCCAGGGCGTCGTCGTGGAACGGCCACTCCGGAAGCGTGGCGGCCACGGCCCGGGCCTGCCGCTCGGTCATGATGATCCCGGCGCGCGGCGCGGCCGCGAGCAGCGTCCCGGCGAGCAGCTCGGTGTACGGGAGGTATTCCTCCAGCTGCTCGATCCGCTCCATCTCGAGGTCGGCGCGCAGCGCCGCGAGCAGGCCGAGCCGCTCCGGGTCGCCGCTCCCGAGCACGGCCCGCACGGCGTCCGCGATCCCCCGCGGCTCGTCGAGCAGGGTGCCGCGGGGCTCGAGGCAGGCGACGCGCACGCTCTGGGGCAGGGACATCGGGGCTCCGGAGGATCGGGCGGGCGCGGCGGAGCCGCGCACCGGCGAGGAGTCTCGCGCGGCCCTCCCGTTCCGGCAACCGGGTAAGGGTTGACCGCGCCCCGGCCCGCTCCCTACCATGTCCGTTCCGAGGAGTGCCCGCCTGCCGTGAACGCCGCGACGATTCTGGTAGTCGACGACAACCGGCTCGTTCGCGAACTGGTCCGCGACGCGTTCGCCGAGGCCGGCTACACGGTCGTCGCCGCCGCAGGCGGGGCCGAGGCGCTCGACCGGCTCGAGGACGTCCGTGCCGACCTGATCATCACCGACGTCGCGATGCCCGAGATGGACGGCTGGGCCTTCTGCGAGGCGGTCAAGCGGGACCCGCGCTTCGCCGACATCCCGCTGGTCTTCCTGGCCAGCCACCGCGAGATCCCGGAGCGGCTGCGGGGCTTCCGCCTGGGGGCCTACGACTACCTCTGCAAGCCGTTCTCCGTGGAAGAGCTGCTGGTCCGCGTCCGGCTGATCCTGGACCGCACCCGGGCCGCGGCGGCGGACGGCGCAGGTGGGAGCGGCGGCGGGACGCGGGCGCTGGCGGGTCACACCAGCCAGTTCCCGATCGCCGACCTGCTGCAGCTGCTGGCGATCAACGGCAAGACCGGGACGTTGCAGGTGGCCGGCCGCGAGGCCGGCCGCGTGCACGTGCGCGAGGGGCGGATCGTCGGGGCGGTCGCAGGCGCGGCGCGCGGACGCAAGGCGCTCCACCGGATGATCGGGTGGGGCGACGCCGACTTCCGCTTCGAGCCGCACGACGACACGTCGGTGGCAGACGACCTGGGGCCCAGCGCGGAGCGCCTGGTGATGGACGCGCTCGTGGCGCTGGACGATCTGGCGCGCCTGCTCGCCCAGCTGCCGCCTGGCTCGACCCCGGTCGGCGTCGCCGAAGGGGTGCGCGAGCTGCTGGCGAGCCCGGCCGCGCTCTCGCCGCTCGAGCTGGCGGTGATCCGCGAGGCGCGCGAGCGCTCCAGCCTGGACACGATGCTGGAGCGGATCGACGCCGCCGACGTCGAGATCGCGCGCGCCTTGGCGGGGCTGCTGGCGCGGGGCGCGATCGCACCGCTGCCGTCCGGCGCGGTGGGGGGCGCGTGAGCCGGGCCGCCCGGCGCGCGGCGTGAGCCGGGTCGGGATCGACGACCCGATCACGGCGCTGCGCGGGATCGGGCCGCGCTGGGCCGCCGAGCTGGCCGGGAAGGGGGTCTTCAGCGTCGGCGACCTCCTGGCCTGCCTGCCGTTCCGGTACGAGGACCGCCGCCGGCCCCGGCCGCTGGCCGAGGCGCGCGCCGGCGAGGAGCTGACGGCCTTCGGCCAGATCCTCTCGGCGCGGCTGATCCGCACCCGCGGCCGCGGGATGGAGATCCTGACGGTCCTGCTCGACGACGGGACCGGCGCGCTCCCGCTGGTCTTCTTCAACCGCGGCTACCTGGCGCAGTGGATGACCCCCGGCACGCGGCTCGTCGTGCACGGCACGCCGCGGCTGACCGGGCGGAAGGCCGAGCTCCACTCGCCCGACTTCGACCTCGTGCGCGCCGGCGAGGACCCGGCCGAGGCGCTGGGCTGGCTGCCGGTCTACGAGAAGCTCGGGCCGCTCACACCGAAGCGGATGCGGGCCGCGATCCGGACCGCGCTGGCCGGGCTCGACGAGGCCCCCGACCCGTTCCCGCCCGCGCTGCTCGCCCCGTACCGCTTCCCGGGCCGGCTCGAGGCGCTGCGGGCGGTCCACCGCCCGCCGCCGGAGACCGACGCCGCCGAACTGGCGGAATCGCGCACGCCGGCCCATCGCCGGCTGGCCTTCGAGGAGTTCTTCCTGCTCGAGCTGGGGCTGGCGCTGCGCCGCTTCCGGCGCCGGGCGGAGCGGCGCAGCGGCGGCTACGCGATCGACGACGCGCTGCGCGCGCGGCTCGCCGCGCTGCTGCCGTTCGAGCTGACCCTCGCGCAGCGGCGGGTCGTGGCCGAGATCGAGGAGGACCTCCGCGCCCCGTGGCCGATGAACCGCCTGCTGATGGGCGACGTCGGCTCGGGCAAGACCGTGGTCGCCGCGCTGGCGATGCTGGCCGCCGCCGAGAACGGCTGGCAGGCGGCGTTGATGGCGCCGACCGAGATCCTCGCGCAGCAGCACGCGGCCTCGCTGCAGCGGCTGCTGCTCCCGGCCGGCCAGCGCGTCGAGCTGCTGACCGCCGGGCTGCCCGCGCCGCTGCAGCGCGAGGCCCGCGAACGGATCGCCTCCGGCCGCTCGCGGATCGTGGTCGGGACCCACGCGCTCTTCTCCGAGAGCACCGCCTTCGCGCGGCTGGGCCTGGTCGTGATCGACGAGCAGCACCGCTTCGGGGTCGAGCAACGGGCCGACCTGGCGGCCAAGGGGACCCACCCCGACACGCTCGTGATGTCCGCCACGCCGATCCCGCGCACCCTGGCGATGGTGACCTACGGCGACCTCGACGTCTCGATCCTCGACGAGAAGCCGCCGGGCCGCCGCCCGATCCGGACGGTGGTCCGGCTGCACGACCAGCGCGACGGCGTGATGGACGGGGTGCGGCGGGCGCTGGCCGAGCACCGCCGGATCTTCGTCGTGCGCCCCGCGGTGGAGGAGGGGAGCACCGGCCTGAAGGCGGCCGAGGAGGGGCTGCGCGAGTACGCGGCGCGCTTCCCGGAGGCGCCCGTCGCGCTGGTCCACGGACGGATGAAGCCGGCCGAGAGGCAGCGCAACCTCGAGCGTTTCGCCGCGGGCGAGGTCCGGATCCTGGTCGCCACGACCGTGATCGAGGTCGGGATCGACGTGCGCGAGGCCTCGGTGATCGTGGTCGAGGATGCCGACCGCTTCGGGCTGGCGCAGCTGCACCAGCTGCGCGGCCGCGTCGGCCGCGGCGACATCAAGTCGTACTGCGTGCTGCTCGCCTCGGGCGAGGCGGGGCCCGAGGCGCTGGCCCGGCTCAAGGTGCTCGAGGAGACCGACGACGGCTTCCAGGTCGCCGAGCAGGACCTGCGGATGCGCGGTCCGGGGGAGCTGGCCGGGACCGCGCAGTCCGGGCTGCCGTCGTTCCGGATGGCCGACCTCGTGCGCCACCAGGACCTGCTGCTGGCGGCGCGCGAGGCGGCCTTCCGGCTGGTCGACGAACGGGGGGAGGCCGGCGTCCCGCGCGCCCTCCACGAGGAGGCGCTGCGACGCCACGGGGACCGGCTGCGGCTGGCGGAGGTCGGTTGACCGGCGACGGCCGGCAGCGGCGCGAGCACGCCGTCGTCGTCGCCGCGCTGCTCGCGGTGCAGCTCTGCTTCGGGCTGCACTACCTGGCCGCCAAGCTGGTCCTGGCGGAGATTCCACCGCGCGCCTGGGCCGCGATCCGGATCACCGCGGCGGCGCTGATCCTGCTGGCGATCGTGCGGCTGGCCCGCCGGCGGCTCCCGACGGCGCGGGCCGACCTGCGGCGGCTCGCGCTCTACGCGCTGTTCGGCGTGGTGATCAACCAGCTCTGCTTCGTGGAAGGGCTCAAGCGCACGACCCCGACCCACTCCGCGCTGATCAACACCAGCATCCCGGTCTTCGCGCTGATCTTCGCGGTCGCCGCGGGCCGGGAGCGGTTCACCGGCCGCAAGGCGCTGGCCGTCGCCGTCGCGCTGGCCGGCGTGCTGCTGGTGATCTGGCCCTTCGGCCGGACCGCCTTCTCGAGCCAGACGCTGACCGGAGACCTGCTCACGCTGGCCAACTCGATCTCGTTCGCGCTGTTCCTGGTGATCTCGCGCGACCTGCTGGTGCGGACCGACCCGCTCGCGGCCACGACGGTACTGATGGGCTTCGGCGCGCTCGGGATCCTGGCCGTCGCCTGGCCGGCCCTGCTGGGGTTCGATCCGGCCACGGTGAGCGCCCGGGCCTGGTGGCTTGCGGCCTTCGTCGTGGTCTTCGCGACCGTGCTGACCTACGTCCTCAACTACTGGGCGCTGGCGCGCGTGCCGTCCTCGGTCGTGGCGCTGTTCATCTACGTGCAGCCGGTGATCGCGGCGACGCTGTCGGCGCTCTTGTTCGGGGAGCGGCCCGCGCCGCGGGTCCTGGCCGGCGCCGCGCTGATCTTCGCCGGCGTCTTCCTGGCGCTGCGACGCTGATCCGCGGCGCGCCTCCCGGTCAGAGCAGGAAGGGGACGATCGCCCGGCGCCGCGGCGGGTAGTCGGGGAACCGCTCGCGGTACCAGCGGTGGTGCGCCAGCGCGCGCGGTACGAGGTTGGCGGCGGTCCAGAGCGCGAAGGCGAGCCCGGCGACGGACCAGGTCGCGATCGCCCAGCCCGCCCACTCGACGACCTCGCCCAGGTAGTTGGGGCACGAGACCCACTCGAACAGTCCGCCGCGCGGGACCGCGTAGTCGGACGCCCCGGGACGGCGCAGCTTGCGCAGCGTCGCGTCGGCGCTCCAGTTGATCGCCATCCCGCCGAGGAACAGCGCAGTTCCGGCCAGGAACCGCGGATCGCGCAGCCAGGCGGCGTCGCGGGCCGGCTCGGCCAGGAACAGCGTGGCGCCCTGGAAGGCGCCGTTCACGAGGTTGAAGGTCAGCCCCATGGCCGCCACCACGAGCGGCAGGCCACCCGCCGAGTGGCGGGCAAGGAACGGGTAGACCAGCGCGCGCTGGAGGTAGTGCAGCTCCCAGAGCAGGAGAAACGCGATCGCGACCGGGGAGCGCACCTGGCCCGACGCGGCGAACAGGGCCGCCACGACGAGCACCGCCGGAAGCTCCATCAGCACCCAGCCGGCGCGCGCGGGAAGGGTGGGGCCCCAGCCCGCGCGCGCGTGCCGCCCGTAGGGTGCGGGGAGGAAGAGCAGCACCACGAAGACCAGCCCGGCGACCGCGAGCCACGCGGCCAGGAGCAGGCCCGGTGCGGCGAGATCCGTCACCGCGACGCCCCCGCGGCGCCGCGGTCGAGCCGGCCCTCCGCTGCGAACCAGTCGAGCGCGTCGCAGACCGTCTCGCGCAGCGGCCGCGCGCGGAACCCCAGCTCGGCCGCCGCCTTGCCATGGTCGATCCGGGGGTGGCCGGTGCGAAGCGCCAGCAGCGAGTCGGGAGTGAAGCGCGGTTCGCCCCCCGTCAGCCGCGCCCACGCCGCGGCGACCGGGGCGGCCGGCCGCGCCAGCCACTGCGGCACGACGAGCCGCGGCGCGCGAACGCCGGAGTGCTCCGCCACCAGCGCAGCGAGCCCCGCCAGCGGCAGGTAGCTCCCCGAGAGCAGGTAGCGTTCGCCCGGCCGTCCCCGGCGCTCGGCCGCGAGCGCCGCGCGCGCGACGTCGCGGCCGTCGACCCAGTCGAACCCGCCCTGGACCAGGGCCGGGAACCGCCCGCACGCGAGGTCGATCAGGACCCGGCCCATCCGCGACGGCTTGAAGTCGAACGGGCCCAGCACCGCGGAGGGGAGGAGGGTCGTCGCCACGAGACCGCGCGCGGCGCCGGCGGCGACTTCCCGCTCGCCGGCGGCCTTGGAGCGGTCGTAGGCCGGAGCGCGCCGGGCGTCGGCCGCGGCGCGACGCTCGTCGAGCGTCTCGCCGCGCGGGAACTGGGACAGCGCGTGGATCGAGCTGAAGTGAATCAGCCGTCGGACGCCGCGCTCGAGGCAGCCTTCGACCACTGCGCGCGTCCCGGCGACGTTCACCGCGTGGACCAGTCCACCCTGCCCGCCGGTCAGCGAGATCAACGCCGCGAGGTGGTAGACGACTTCGACCCCGTCGAGCGCGCGCCGGATCGAGTCCGGATCGCGGACGTCGCCCGGCACCGTCTCGACCGGCAGTCCGGCCAGGGCGCGGCGGTCCTGGCGCACCAGCGCCCGCACGCGCCGGCCGTCCTCGAGCAGGGCGCGGACCAGCTGCGCCCCGACGTGCCCGGTCGCGCCGGTGACCAGGACGCGCTCCGCCGGCGCGGGATCGCCCCCCGCGAACGCCCCCCGCCCGCTCACGATCCCCCCGCGCGAGGGGCGGAGGCTACGCCCCCGCCAACCGGGCCAGGGTCGCGACGGTCACGCCGGTCGCCCCCTCGGGGCCGAGGTCGCCCGCGGTCTCGGCCCACGATGCGGGGGAGATGTCGAGGTGGGCCCACGGCGTCGTCCCGGCGAAGTGGCCGATGAACAACCCGCCGGCCAGCACGCCGGCCTCGGTCCCCCGGCCGGTGTTCCGGATCGTCGCGATCTTCGAGCGGATCGCGTCGCGGTACTCCGGGTCGGTCGGAAAGCGCCAGACCCGCTCGCCGGCGCGCGCCGCCGCGCGCTCGACCTCCGACAGCCAGGCCTCGTCGTTGCCGACCAGCGGGATCCGGACCCGCCCCAGCGCCACCAGCGCGGCCCCGGTCAGGGTCGCGACGTCGAGCACGCGGGAGGCGCCGTCCCGGACCGCCAGCGCGACCGCGTCGGCCAGCACCAGGCGCCCTTCGGCGTCGGTGTTGCCGATCTCGATCGTCGTCCCGTCCAGCGCGCGGATCACGTCGCCCGGCCGCAGCGCGTTGCCGGCGACGCTGTTCTCGGCCAGCGCCAGGTAGAAGCGGACGTTGCGCTTCGGCCGCTGCCGGCCGACTGCGAGCGCCGCCCCCAGCACCGCCGCCGCGCCGGCCATGTCCTTCTTCATCAGCGCCATGCGGTCGCCGGGCTTGAGGTTGAGGCCGCCCGTGTCGAAGCAGATCCCCTTGCCGGCGAAAGCCAGCCAGTCGCCGCGCTTCGGCGCGCCGCGATGCTCGAGCACTACCATCCGCGGCGCCCGCGGGCTGGCCCGCCCGACCGCGAGCAGCGCCCCCGCCCCCATCCGGCGCAGCCGCGCGCGGTCGTGGACGCGGCACGAGAGCCCGACCTGGCGCGCCACCCGCCGGGCCTCGGCCTCCAACTCGTCCGGACCCATCTCCTCGGCCGGGGTGTTGACGAGGTCGCGCGCCAGGCGGATCCCGCGGGCGACGTCGAGCGCGCGGCGACCGGCCGATTCGAACGTGCGGCGCGGGACCGCGACGGTGACCGCCGGGAGCGGTGCGACCGGCTCGCGGTAGCGGTCGAAGCGGTAGAGCCCCCGGGACAGCCCCGTGAGGATCGCCTCCGCCGCGTCGTCCGGGGCCTCGTCCGGGACCAGCACGGCCGCGCTGAGGGCCCGCTCGGCCAGCAGCGCGCGCGCGGCGCCGCCGAAGCGGCGGGCCGTCGCGACCGGGTCGTCCCAGTCCGGGGAGCGCAGCGCGACCAGCAGCGGCTGCGGCAGCCGGTCGAGCGTCGCAGTCACCGCAACCGGGCCGCGCGCCCACTGCCGCAGCACCTCGCGGCGCAGCGCGAGGGGCAGCGGATGCCCCTCGACCACGACCAGTGCCTCGACCGGGACCGGCGCGCGGCGCGCGAGGCGCAGGCGGGACATCGCGGGGCCCAGTGGCTAGCGCTCGCGCCCCTTCGGGGCGGCGGGCGTCGCGTCCGGCTCGATCGGTTCGGAGAAGAGCGCTTCCTGCTGGTCGTCGACCAGCGGCGCGCCGTGCAGCTGGATCTCGCGCGTCTCGGGATCGACGGTGACGCACTCGCCGATGACCTCCTCGAGCACGGTCTCCAGCTTCGACTCGCCCGGCCGGCTCTCGACCAGCGGCGGCGCGCCGGCGACGATGTTCTCCCAGCGGCGTGCGACCACGGTCGTCAGCAGGAACCGGTTGCTGATCACCCCGAGGGCCTTTTCGATCGGCTTGTTGGCCAAGTCTTCCTCCGGCGGCGCGGGCGTCAGGCGCCTTCGCGCATCATGCGGATGAAATCCGCGTTGTCCTTCGTCTTCGACAGGCGGTCGAGCAGCAGCTCGAGCGCCTCGGTGCCGTTCATCTGCGAGAGGCCGGGAAGACGCGCCGGTCGGCCAGCCGCCGGTCGAGGTGCAGCTCCATGTTCCCGGTTCCCTTGAACTCCTCGAAGATCACTTCGTCCATCCGCGAGCCGGTGTCGACCAGCGCGGTGGCGATGATCGTCAGCGAGCCGCCCTCCTCCAGGTGGCGCGCGGCGCCGAAGAAGCGCTTGGGGCGCTGCAGCGCGTTGCTGTCCAGCCCGCCCGAGAGGACCTTGCCGGACGAGGGCTGGACGTTGTTGTAGGCCCGGGCCAGGCGCGTGATCGAGTCGAGCAGGATGACCACGTCGCGCCCGTACTCGACCAGCCGCTTGGCGCGCTCGATGACCATCTCCGCGACCTGCACGTGGCGCGTCGCCGGCTCGTCGAAGGTCGAGGCGATGACCTCGGCCTCGACCGCGCGCAGCACGTCGGTGACCTCCTCCGGCCGCTCGTCGATCAGCAGGATGATCAGCACGACCTCGGGGTGGTTGGCGGTGATCGAGTTGGCGATCGCCTGAAGCAGCATCGTCTTGCCGGTGCGGGGGGCGGCGACGATCAGTCCGCGCTGCCCCTTGCCGATCGGCGTCAGGAGGTCCATCACCCGCCCGGTCAGGTTGTCGGGGGCGGTCTCGAGTTGGATCTGCTCGAGCGGGTAGAGCGGGACGAGGTTCTCGAAGAGGATCCGCTCGCGCGACTTCTCGGGGTCGGCGCCGTTGATCGCCTCCACCTTGATCAGCGCGAAGTACTTCTCGTCCTCCTTGGGCGGACGGACCTGGCCGGCGATCGTGTCGCCCGTCTGGAGCGCGAAGCGGTTGATCTGCGACGGCGAGACGTAGATGTCGTCGGGGCCGGGAAGGTAGCTGTTCTCGGCCGAGCGCAGGAAGCCGTAGCCCTCGGCGAGCGCCTCCAGCACCCCCTCGGCGAAGACCAGCCCGCGGCGCTCGGTCTGGGCCCGCAGGATCTCGTAGATCAGGTCGGTCTTGCGCCGGCCGGCCGTCCCGGTCAGCCCCAGATCGCGGGCGACCGCCTGCAGCTGGTCCGTGCGCATCTTGTTGAGCGCGTTGAGCGAATGGGCGTCCGTCCGGTCGCTGCCGGTCGGGCCACCATTGGTGGCGCTCATGCCCATGGGAGAACTCGCACGGCTGGCCGGGGGGGTTGGCTCGGGGGGGTCGAGGGCGGGTGGGCCGGGCGGCGGTCGGCCGCGGGCCGGGGATGGTGCCGGGGGAAAGCGCGAGGAGTCTAGGGTTTGGGTCGGGCGGCTGTCAAGAATCGCACGGTGGCCGCGAAACTGTTGGCAAGTGGATTCGCCGCGTGACCGCCGGCGGACGAGTGTCCGGCCCGGGGTGACCGCGGGCGGACGGCCGAGGGATCGGGGGCGCGGACCGACGGGGGTTTCCATCGGCCCGCGCCTTGCTCTCCCCGGTCCCCATGAAATGGCGAACGAAGCCCGTCGAAACCGTGCGTCCCTCGCGCTTCCGGCCCCCCTTCTGCCCCTGGCCAGACTGCCCCGCCCATCA
>JALOKP010000045.1 GCA_025456425.1 Acidobacteriota bacterium
CGTCGTCGAGCAGGCCTCGTTCGAGATCCCCGGCCGGGCCGAGACGCGGCGCGAGGGGACCTACCGGATCGCCTTCGTCTCCGACTTCGACCTGCTCGGCCCCCCCGGGCGCTTCGAGCGGCGGGTCCGCGACCGGGTCAACGCCCTGCAGCCCGACCTGGTCGCGATCGGCGGCGACATCTTCGGCGGCGACGGCGGCCCGCCGCCCGAGGCGACGGTCGCGAAGGTCCGCGAGTGGCTCGCCGGCTTCCAGGCGCGGGGCGGCGCGGTCATCGCCTGGGGCGAGCAGGAGTCGGCCTGGCCCGAGCTGGCGCGTCGCGCGCTGCCACCGAACGTCCGCGAGATCGACGGCGCGTGCGAGGTCGTGGCGGCCGGGGAGGCACGGCTCCGGATCTGCGGTCCCAACGGCCTGCTTGCGCCGCTCGACGTCCAGCCGCAGAACGGCGGCGCGCTGCGCGCCTCGTGGGGCCGGACGCTGACCGTCGCCCGCTACACCGGCCCCGGGGCCGAGGGCTGGACCGGCACCGATGCGACCGTGAGCTTCCGCTTCCACAGCATCGACGACGGCCCCGGGCTCGCCCTGCTCGAGCGGGCCGGCGCGCCCGGCTACCGGCTGCGCGTCGAGCCCCGCCAACTGCGCTGGGAGGTCGTGACCCCGCCGGGCGCCGACTACTCCGGCCGCACCCGCGACGCCGGCGGGCGGCTGGAGCCGGGCCGCCGCTACCGCGCGCGGGTCCGCGTCGAGCCGGCGGCCGCGGGGACCGTCGTCCGCTCGCGGATCTGGCCGGCCGACGCGCCGGAACCCGCCGGCTGGCCGATCGAGTTCGTCGACACCGCGCCGGGGCGGCCCGCCGCCGGCAGCGTCGCGATCGTCGCGGGGGGGGGCTGGACCGGCTCCAACTGGACGGTCTTCGACGCGGTCGAGGTCCGCGACCTGGCTGGGAGCCTGCTGCTGGCCGAGGAGTTCGACGACGCGGAGCGCGTGAAGCGAACCTGGGACCGGCCCGGCAGCGCGACCGCCGACTTCGACGCGACGGTCGTAGTCGGCCACAACCCGATCGAGCTGTTCGGGTTGCCAACCGACACCCCGACCGCGATCGACCTCTACCTGGCCGGCCACACCCACGGCGGGCAGATCCGGCTGCCGTTCTTCGGCCCCCTGCACCTGGACGACGGCTGGCCGCGCAACTGGTCCGAGGGGATGGTCCGGCTGGCCCACGGCTCGACCTGGCTCTACGTCACGCGCGGCGTCGGCAGCAGCAAGGTCCCGGTGCGCTTCCTCTGCCCGCCGGAGATCACCGACCTCACGATCTACGTGCGCTGGCGCCCCCCGCGCTAGCCCGGATAGGATGCGCGGCATGAGCGACCAGCGGGCCGACTGGCACACCTACTTCATGAACATCGCGCGGCAGGTCGCGACCCGCAGCACCTGCGACCGCAAGCACGTCGGCGCGGTCATCGTGCGGGCCAAGACGATCCTCTCGACGGGTTACAATGGTTCGATCCGCGGCCTCGCGCACTGCGACGAGGTCGGCCACCTGATGGAGGACGGCCACTGCGTGCGCACCGTGCACGCCGAGGCCAATGCCATCGCGCAGGCGGCGCGGAACGGCGTGGCGATCGACGGGGCCGAGATCTACATCACGGCCAGCCCCTGCTGGGGCTGCTTCCGGCTGCTCGCCAACTCCGGGATCCAGCGGATCTACTACGGGGAGTTCTACCGGGACGTCAAGATCCACGACTTCGCCGAGGAGGCGGGGATCGAACTGGTGGACCTCTCCGGGCCGTAAGACGCAGCCAGAGGCGGGCGGCACGACGCCGCCCTATGTTCGACCGGAGGGAGCCGAAGCGGCTCCGGCCGCCCCCGGGGGGGACGACCGGGAGAATCCAGGGTGCAGGGACTCGGAAGCTCGAAGATCGGGCGCGTCGCGCTGGTGCTGGCGCTGGCGGTGCTCGTGGCCGTGGGCGGGGCGGACGCCGCCACGAAGAAGAAGCGGAAGCCGGCGAAGAAGGTGGCCCCCAAGCCGCCCCCGGTCGCCGTCTGGCACGTCGAGAGCCCGGAAGGGAACGTCCTCGACTCGCGGCAGGGGGACCTGGCCGTCAACCCGGCCTCCGTCACCAAGGTGGCCACGACCCTGTGGGCGCTCGAGACCCTCGGGCCCGACCGCCGGTTCGAGACCCGCTTCCTGGCCCGCGGGACGGTCGATCGCAGCACCGGCACGCTGCACGGCGACCTGCTGGTCGAGGGGGGCGGCGATCCCGACTTCCACCTCGAGAACGCGATGCTCGTCCTCGCCGAGCTGGACCGGCTGGGGATCCGCCGCGTGACCGGCGACCTGATCGTCGACCACGCCTTCTGGATGGGCTGGGAGGGCGGCTCGGAGGGGCGCCAGCCCGACCCGCAGGCCCGCGCCGCGCTGATGGGCCAGCGGCTGAAGAGCGCGCTGCAGCCCAGGGCCTGGAACAAGTGGACCCGCTCCGTCTGGCAGCAGACTGCGCCGGCGGCCGGGGCGGGCGGGCGCACGCCGGTATTCACGATCGCCGGCCCGGCGCGCGCGGCCGACCCGCTGCCCGAGCCGACGACGCTGCTGGCGGTCCACCGCTCGCGCCCGCTGGTGCAGACGCTGCGGGCCTTCAACAACCACTCCAACAACGATATCGAGCGGATCGGCGACCACATGGGGGGCGGCGCCGACCTCGCCGCCTGGCTGACCGAGCGCTGGCAGCTCGAGCCGGGGACGCTGCGCTTCGAGACGACCTCCGGGCTGGGGGTCAACCGGATCTCGTCGCGGCTGATCGTGCACCTGCTGCGTGACCTGTCGTTCACGGCAGAGCGGCTGGGGCTCCAGCTCGAACAGCTGCTGCCGACCAGCGGCTGCGACGCCGGGACGGTCGCGGCCTTCTTCCCGCGGCTGGGGACCGGGCCCTACATCGCGTCCGTGACCGGCAAGACCGGCACGCTGATCACGACCGACAACGGCGTCTCGGTCTTCGCGGGGATCGCGCGCACCGCGGAAGGGGAGCAGATCTTCGCGGTCGTGGTCCCCAACGCGCGCGGCCGGCTGCGCGCCGCGCGGCGGGTCGAGGAGGACTTCGTGCTGCGGCTGGTCGACCGGCTGGGCGGGCCCGAGGCGCGGGCCTGCGCCGCGCCGCTCCCCGGCCGGCTGGCGATGGCCGAGGTCGAGAACCCGTTCGTCCCGCGGCCGCGCGTTACGCCGGCCGAGGCCGCCGGCCGCGGCGGGGTGCCGGGCGGAGCGCCGTAGGGGCTGGCCGGCGGGCCGGCGCGGCCCCTCGCAGCTACAGGTAGAACGACAGCATCAGGTACCAGAGCGGGTTGCGCCGGTCGATCTTGCCGGTGCGGCGCTGGTAGTCGAAGTAGTCGGTCGACGAGACGCTGGACGGCACGTAGCTGTAGTAGACGTCCTGGACCTCGTCGGTCGACTTCCGGTTCTCCCAGCCCGCCATGATCTTGAGGTTGTTCTTGCGCAGGTAGTAGTTGAAGGCGACGCCCCATTCCTCGTAGTTCTCCTGCACGGTCACGAGGTCCGGCAGCGGGAAGGCGACCGGCTGGCCGGGGTCGTCGGGGCTCAGGGCGGGCGGCCCGTAAGGCAGCGGGATCAGGGTCGGGTCGTCGAACGAGACCGAGGCCCAGCGCGCCGCGAGCTGCACCTTGGGCGCGACGAAGACCCCAAGCTCGGCCTGCAGCACGCTGAACGACGCGTCCCGCTGGAAGGTGCTGACCGCGCCGGCCGGGATCTGGTTGGGGGCCTCGGGCAGGTCGGTGTTGGACCAGGTGCCGCCGTCCTCCCACTCCAGTTCCTGGTAGCTCAGGGAAAAAGTCAGCGCCGAGCCGCGGATCGCGAAGAACCCCTCCCAGCCGCGCGTCGAGTAGGGATTGGCCTCGCAGTCGCTCGAGAGCCCGTCGAGGCACAGCATCCCGGTCTCGGTGTCGATCTCCCCGCCGTTGTAGTTGTCGACGAAGGAGAAGCCGACGGTGTACTGCAGGTCCGCCGGCTTCGAGAGCCCGGTCAGGTCGTAGTCGAAGCCGCCCTTGTTCTGGATCTCGACGCGGGCCGTGATCTGCGGCCGGTCGTCGTCCCCGCTGATCCGGGTCCCCTCAGCCTCGCTGTCCTGCAGCGCCAGGCTGGCCACGAACCGGCTGTCCCAGAACCGCCCGACCCCCATCGCGCCCGGAGCCCAGGTCGGGTCGACCGCCTCGGCGGCCCCGGAGAAATTGGTGAAGAGCTTCTTGTACTGGTCGACATTGGTGAAGAAGTCGAACGGCGCCCGGAACTGACCGAACAGCCCGTAGATCTTCTTCTCGTCGCCCAGCCGCACGTATGCGTCGAGCAGCCCACTCTTCCCTTCGCCGAACTCGCCCTCGAACTTGTAGCCGATCCAGTCCGCGAAGACGTGCCCCTCGAGGATCATCCGGGCCCGCAGCAGCGAAAACGAGTCGTCGTAGGGATAGCTGGTGTTCTTCCGGTTCGG
Source organism: Acidobacteriota bacterium (assembly GCA_025456425.1). Taxonomy (GTDB): domain Bacteria; phylum Acidobacteriota; class Polarisedimenticolia; order J045; family J045; genus JALOKP01. The sequence goes on from JALOKP010000045.1 coordinate 4,492, forward strand.
GATGGTGTTGGGCTCCTGGGTCACCGGGTCGAGCGCGTTGAACCAGTCGTACAGGCCGCCGTCGAAGTCGACCGTGAGGTGCTCGCGCGTCAACTGCGGCTGCAGCAGCACGTGCGCCTCCAGCGAGAAGTGCTCGCCCTGCGCGATCGAGATCCCGTCCTCGCTGGCCTTGAGCGACCACTCCGTCCCGCCGGCCGTCGCGGCTTCGGGCGGTGTTCCGGCCTCGGCCTTCGCCTCGTCCGGCTTCGGCTCCTCGCTCTTCGGCGTCTCCGGAGGCGTCTCCTGGGCGACGGCGGGGGTCGCCGCGACCGGGAGGACGAGGAGCGCAAAGAGCAGGAGTCCGGCACTGAGCCACATCCGCTTCATGACCGCTCTCCTCGGCTCAGATGTAGAAGGCGATCATCGCCAGGAAGGTGTCGATCGACCGCTCGTACTTGCCCGAGCCCACGAACGCATCGTCGTCGTAGGTCTCGGTGATGTTGCCGTAGTTGAACATCAGCTTGAGGTTGTTCTGGAAGAGGTAGTAGTTGGTGCCGATGTTCCACTGCCGGAGCTTGAAGTCGCTGATGAGCGAGCCGTCGCCGAAGGTGACGTCCACGGCGTCCTTGAACTTGAGCTGGTCGTAGCGTCCGGCGATCTCCCACTTGGGGGTCACGAAGATGCCGGCCTCCAGTGTGTAGGCGTCCAGGTCGATGTCCGCGTCGTCGCCGTTCTTGTCGGCCGCGGCGCGCTCCTGCGACTCCATCTGGTAGGTGGCGTTGATCTGGAAGATCTTCCCACGCAGGGCGCCGAAGAACTCGATGTTGTCGCGCGAGCGGTTGTCCCAGGTGCAGCTCCGGCTGGTGCCGATCACGCAGGGGTAGTCATCCGAGGACTTGGCGATCGGCTCCGGCTCGGTCTCGCCGTCGTCGATCGCGACGTCGCCGACCAGCGTGCTGCGCGGGTTGCTCTGGTAGGCCACGCCGACCGTGTACTCGAGCTTCTCCGGGTGCTCGATCGCGGTCGCGAGGTACTTGAAGCCGCCCTCGTTCTGGAACTCGAAGCGGGCGCCCAGCAGCAGTGCGCCGTCGTTGACCGAGGTGTTCGGCCCGTTGCCGTTGCCGACCATCGCGGCCCAGTTGAAGCGCTTGTCCTTGGTGTTGCCGCGGTACATCACGCCGATGTCGCGGTTGGCTGGCGTGATGAAGACGTTGGCCGCGGGCCGTTCGATGAACATCAGGGTCTTCGAGCTGTAGAGGTCGAACAGGTCGTAGGGTTTCTTGAACTGGCCGACCCGCCAGCGGTTGTAGTCGCTGAAGTCCATGTCGACGTAGAGGTCGGTCGCCCGCGTCCTGCCCAGCCCGAAGTCGACCTCGAGCTTGTACTTGAACCAGGGCGCGAAGGCGCCGCCGGTGAGCGAGATGCGCGCCCGGCGCATCGAGAAGTCGGTGATCGGATCGATGTCGGTGTCCTCGGTGCCGTCGTAGAGCGAGCCCGAGAAGTCGAAGTCCTCGTCGAGGTAGGTGAAGAGGCCCTGCAGCTGGACGCCGAAGGTCATCGAGTAGTCGCCTTCCTTGACCGTGAAGCCCTTCCACGGGAAGGACGGCTTCTTCTCGGGCTCCGGGGACTTCGCCGCTTCTTCGGCCGCGAGGACGGCTCCGGCCGCCACCACCACGAGGCAGATCACCACCAGCGCCCGCCATGCCATGCGCATCTCTCGTTCTCCTCTCTTCGTTCCGGCCACCGGCCGCGCCGTGGGGAAGCCGGCGCGGTGCCGCAAGGCACGCATCCCAGGCGCGGGAGCGCGGCCCCGGGAAGCCAAGCCGGGGCAGGATATCGAAGCCGCCGGGGCGGGCACAACACCGGACGGGCGGGGCGGTGCGGGTCGCGGCCCGCGGAAAGCGCGCGGCGCGGCCCCGGGCTTCGACGCCGGGGGCGGTTCGCGCGATCCTAAGGCCGATGACCCGGCCGCCGTGCAGCCCTCCGCTCGCCGCCGCCGCGGCGCTGGTCGCCCTGGCGGGGCTTCTGGCGGCGACCCCACGGGCGGTCGCCGCACAGGCGGATCCCGCCGCGGTCCCCGGGCCCCCGGCCGCCGCTCCGGCTCCCGCGCCCGCCGGACCGGCCGCTCCCGGCGGCTTCGGCCGGCTGCGCGGCGAGCTGCGCAGCCCCGAGCGCCAGCCGATTGCCGGCGCCCAGGTCGCCGCCAGCCGCACCGAGGGGCCGCCGGTGCTCGTCCTGACCGTCTCCAACGACGCCGGCCTGGTCTCGGTCGACGGCGTCCCGAACGGCCTCTACGAGGCCCGGGCCCGGGCCGCCGGGTTCCTGCCCGGGACGGTCAAGGCGCTGCGGGTGGGCGGTCCCTTCAGGACCGTCTCCGACTTCGTGATGAAGCGGGGCCTCGCCCCCCAGGAGGAACTGGTCCTGGCCGCTCCGCCGCCGGCCGGCCCGGCCGGCGAGGCCGCGCCCGCAACGGCCGCCGCGTCCGCGGCCGGGGACGGTCCGGCCCTGCAGCCGGTCACGGTCCTGGTCACCGGGGAGAAGGGGCAGCCGATCGCCGGGGTGCTGGTCCGCTTCCAGCCCGAGGGGCACCGCGCCGACCCCGCCCAGGCGCGCACCGGGATGGACGGTCGGGTGACGCTCGGACCGCTCGCCCCGGGAGCCTGGCGGGTGCTGGTCTATCGGGCGGGGTGGACCCGCCTGGCGCCGCCGCGCCTGCGCTGGTCCGGCGGGCCCCTGACGATCATTGCGCGGATCCTGCCGACGCTCGAGCGGGCCGTCCCCACCGTCGATGAGTTGGTCCCGCCCGCCCGCCTGCTCCCCCCTGCGCCCTAGGGCCAGCCTCCCGAGCTACGGCTCGACGGCGTGGTAGCCGCGGCGGTACCGGACGTCGGAGCCCGCGGGCACCCCGACGACCTCGACCCCGATCGGCACGAAGCGGCCGTCGAAGACCTGGTTGTCCGAGGCATAGATGACCTGGTACAGCGTGCGCAGCTCCTCGGCGATCGCCTCGTACGTCCCGGCCAGTTCCTTGGCCTCGCTGACGAAGAAGGCCCGCCCGCCGGTCGCGTCGGTGAGGTCGCGCAGCACCTCGCGGGCCTGGCTCAGGGCGCCGGTCTGGAGCCCGATCGCGTAGACCGAGACGTCCGACAGCCGGGCCAGGTCCAGGACCTCCTTGAAGTCGATCCGCGACTGCGTGTCGTCGCCGTCCGAGAGCACGACGATCGCGCGGCGGTCGGAGTCGATCTGGTGCAGCATCCGGTAGGCGGCGCGGAGCGCCTCGTAGAGCGCCGTCCCGCCCAGCGCCTCGGTCGAGCGGATCGAGCGGCAGAGCGACGCGTGGTCCGGCGAAGCCGGGTGGATCAGGAAGACGTTGTCGTCGAAGTTGATGACCAGCGCCTTGTCCTTCTCGGTCAGGGCCTCGACGAAGCTGCACGCCGCGTCCTGCGTGTCGGCCATCCGCTCCTTCATCGAGCCGGAGCTGTCGAGCACGATCGCGACCGCCAGCGGCCGCTTGTCGGTCGTGACCGAGAGGACCTTCTGCGGCCGGCCCGACTCGGTCACGCGGAAGTGGTCGGCGGCCAGCCCCTGCACGACCCGGTGCCCCCCGTCGCGCACCGAGACGTCGAGCACGACCCGCTGGACGTTGACCACGAACTGCAGGTCGACCGACTTGGTGACCACGAAGGCCGAGGTGGTGGGCCCATCGCGGTGTGTGGCGACGACGCGCACGACGTGCGTCCCACCCTTCTTGCCGAAGTCGTGCACGACCTGCCAGGGGGGCGCGGTGTCGCTGAAGACCAGCTTGTCGTCGACGAAGAAGTCGACCTTCTCGACGTCCTCCTCGCGCGGGGCGGTGACCGCGGCACGGAGCGTCGTCTTCCCGCTCACCACGCCGCCGCTCTTCGGCTCGAGCATCTCCACCTTGAAGCCGCGGCGCGGCGCGAGGTCCTGCGCGGCGGCGGGGGTCGCCACGGCCAGCGCCACGGCCAGCGCCACGGCCAGCGTCCCGGCCGCGGCGGCCGGCAGCCCCCGCGGGGCGGCGCGCAGCCGGTTCACTTCTTCCTCCCGTCGGCCGGCAGCGTCGACGGCCGGGAGGCCGGGTCGAGCGTGCGCAGCGCCTCGATCACCCGCGCGGTCTCGTCCGGCGGCGGTCCGGCCGCGAGCAGCGCCTCCAGCGCCGCGGTCGCAGCCGCCCGGTCGCCCGCGACCAGCGCGAGCCGCGCCAACCCCGCCTGCGCCGCCCAGCCGCCTCCGGCCGCGGCGGCCCGGCGGAAGGCGTCGCCCGCCCCCTCCGGATCGCCGGTCAGCTCGCGCAGGACGCCCAGGTTGACGAGGTCGGTCCCGTCCAGCGGCCGCGTCTCGCCCGACCGCAGCAGCAGCCTCTCGGCCTCGAGCATCCGCCCCGCCGATCCCAGCACGAAGGCGGCGCGGCGTTCGACCGCGGCGTCCCCCGCGGCGCGCGCGACGGCCGCCTCGGTCAGCACCGCGGCTTCGGCCGAACGCCCGACCGCGATCTGCGTCTCGGCCAGCGCCAGGAGGTCCGACGGCGTCGCGTTCCCGGCCGTCGCCTTGGCGCCCAGCGCGGCGAGCTCGGTGACCCGCGCGCGCCAGCGCTGCTGGGCCTCGCGGCGCAGCGCCGCCCCGGCGTCGTCGCGTGTCGCGGCGGTGGCGGAGACCGTCTCGCCGAGCTGCGACAGCGCGTCGTCGAGCTTCCCCTGGCGCCCCAGCGACTCCGCCAGCGCGACCTGCGCCCGCGCGAACCCCGGGTCGATCGCCAGCGCCTGGCGGGCGGCCTCCTCGGCCTCCGGCAGCGCGTCGAGCGCCAGGTAGATCTCCGACAGCAGCACCACCGCGCGCGCGTCGCGCGGGGTCAGGCGGATCGCCTCGCGGACCGGGGCCAGCGCCTGGTCGGGCAGCCGCGCGCGCAGCAGCGTGCGGGCCAGCCCCAGCTGGACCTCGGCATCGTCGGGGCGCAGCCGGGCGGCCTCGCGCGCGTCGTCCAGGGCGGCGTCGACGCGGTTCTTCGAGAGCTGGTACTCGCCACGGTGGATCCGGGTGCGCGCGTCGGCCGGGTTGGCCTCCAGCGCCTTGCCGAAGAACTCCAGCGCCTGGGTCTCGTCCCCGGTGGCGACCGCGACGCGGGCCAGCCCGTCCCAGGCCGCGGAGTAGTCCTGGCGCACGTCGAGCGCGCGATAGTACGCGGCGCGGGCGCGGTCGGGATTGCCGGTGGCGAGGAACGCGTCGCCCAGCGTGACCAGAGTGCCGAGGTGCTTGGGCTCCAGTTCCGACGCGATCTCGAGCGCCTTGACTGCGCCCTCGGGGTCGCGGGCCTGGATCAGCGCGAGCCCGCAGTACCAGTGCGCGTCGTGCGAGGAAAGGGCCCGCGCGGCGACCCAGCACAGGTTGTCGGCGGCGGCGCGCGCGTCGCCCGCCTTGAACTGGCGGATCCCTTCGTTGAGCCGGCGGAACGACTCCTGCCGCACGTCCCCGGCGTTCTCGGCGCGGGCCGGGGCGGAGGCCAGCCCGCCGCCCGCCAGCAGCGCCGCGGCCAGGGCGAGAGAGACGGCGGTATGCGGGATGCGGCCGCGCGTCACGCCGGGTCCTCCGGGCGGTCGGCCGCGCCACGCGGCTACGGCCGGGCGGCCATCGTGATCCGAAGCCGCAGCTCCCGCAAATCGGTATCGTGCGGGTCGATCCGGATCGCCCGCTCGATCAGCTCGCGGGCGCGCGCGACCTCCCCCTGCGCCAGCTCGACCTCGGCCACGGCAGCGATCGCGCGCGGGTCGTCGGGCGCCAGCGCGAGGGCCCGCGCGGCGAACGGCGCGGCGCGCTTGGGGTCCTTCGCCGAACGCACCAGCCAGGCCGCCGCCGCGCGCTGCGCGTTGGGGTCGTCGGGGAAGGCCTCGGCGCGGCGCAGCAGGACTGCCCCCTTCGCCCCGTCGCCGTCGACCGTCCCGGCCAGTTCGACCGTCCGGTCCCAGATCTCATCGGCGCCGCTCGCGGCAGAGCACGGCTTCGCCAGCGCCGAGAGCCGGGCCAGCGCAGCCGCCGGCTGCGCGGCCGCCAGGTCGAGATCGGCCAGGAAGAGCGCCGCGTCGTCGGCCGCGTCCTTCGCGCAGTCCGGGTCGGCGGCGAGCGCCTGCTCGGCCGCGGCCCGCGCCCCGGCGCCCTCGCCGCTGCGCCGCAGTTGCCCCGCGACGCGCAGCAGCTCGGCCGGGTCGCCGGTCGCCGCGGCCTGCGCGGTTGCGGCGCGGCCGCCGCCGGCGGTGACGCGCGCGCGGTCGATCGCCTCGAGGATCTCCGGGGCCCGGCGGTAGCCCTCGAGCCGCTCGAGCGCCTTGCCGTCGGCGGGGTCGATCACCAGCACCAGCGGCAGCCCCTCGACCTGGTAGCGGTCCCGCAGCTCGAGCCCCGTCCCCTTGACGATGTCGACCTCGGCCCGCAGCGCGACCACTTCGGGGGCGAGGGCGCGGCCGACCTCGTCCTTGGACCAGATCTCGCTGTCCATCACGTGGCAGTACTTGCACCAGCTCGCCCAGGCGTCGAGCAGCACCAGCTTCTTCTGCTCCCGCGCCGCGGCCAGCGCCTGCTCGAAGCTGCCGGCGAACCAGCGCACGCCGCCTGCCGGCTCGCCGGCCGCGGCGCAGGCCGACCGCGTCGCGGCGCCGGCCAGGCCGGCGAGACAGAGGGCCGCGGCGAGCGCGGCCGGCTTCCGAAGAGGTCCCATGCGGCTCCCGGCGGCACCGGTCAGGCGACCGCGCCGCGCACCGTTTCGCCGTCCGCCTCGACCCCCGTGAGGCGCACCGCGAGCGGGGCGCCCGGGGGGGCCGCGGGGACGAGGACCTCAATGTAGTGGGTGGTGAGGGTGCGGCGCCAACCGTCGGGGGCGAGGCCCGCCAGCGCCAGCGCGGGGAGGGTGCGGCCGATCAGCCGCTCGCGGTAGGCCCGCCTCTTCGCGGCGCCGAGCGCCCGCAGCGCGGCGGTGCGGTCGCGCACCGCATCGGGCGGCAGGCGATCCGGCAGGGCCGCGGCGCGCGTGCCGGGCCGTGCCGAGAACGAGAAGACATGCAGGTAGGCCAGCGGGAGGCTCTCCACGAAGGCGAGCGTCTCGCGGTGCTCGGCCTCGCTCTCGCCCGGGAAGCCGGCGATCAGGTCGGCCCCGACGCAGATGTCGGGGACGCGCGCCACGAGCGTCTCGATCACGCGGCGGTAGTCCGCGGTGCGGTAGTTGCGCGCCATCGCCCCCAGCACGCGGTCGCAGCCGCTCTGCAGCGGGACCTGCAGGTGCGGCGCCAGCCGTGCGGGCGGCGTCTCGGCCAGCCGCTCGACGATCCGCGCCGTCACGGTCCGCGGCTCGAGCGAGTTGAGGCGCAGCGTCAGCGGCAGGCGGGCCGCGAGCAGCGCGTCGAGCAGGTCGGCCAGCTCGGCGCGCGGCGCCAGGTCGCGGCCCCACGAGCCGACGTTCACGCCGGTGAGCCCGATCTCGCGCACGCCGCGCGCCGCCAGCGTCCGCGCGTCGGCGAGCGCCTCGACCGCGGGGCGCGAGCGGCCCGGTCCGCGCACCCGCGGGATGACGCAGTAGCTGCAGGCCAGGTCGCAGCCCTCCTGCACCCGCAGCCAGGCCCGCGCGGACTCCTCGAAGAAGACCGCCGGGGCCGCGCCGGGCGACTCCGCCGCCGCACGCCCCAGCAGCGCGGCCGGCAGGCGGTGGCGCGCCGTCCGCCCGAGGACCGCGTCGAGCACCCCCAGCCCCCGCAGCGTCCCCGGATCCCGCTCGGCGTAACACCCGGCGGCGACGATTCGCGCGCCCGGGTTGATCCGCCGCAGCCGGCGCGCCAGGCGGCGCCCGTCGCGGTCGGCGGCAGCAGTGACGGTGCAGGTGTTGAGCAGGATGACCTCGGCCTCGGCCGGATCGGCGGTCGGCACCAGGCCCGCGGCGCGCAGCAGCCCCTCGGTCTGCGCGCTGTCGAACTGGTTGAGCTTGCAGCCCAGCGTGACGACGTGGTAGCGCCGCATGACGACGACCCGCCGGGCGGCCCGCGCCGGGACGGCCCGCTCAGCCCGCGAGCAGGCCGGCGAGCTTCTCGCGCACCCCGGCCGACGCCCGCTCGACTTCGGCCGCCGTCTCGCGCCGGCGCTGCGCCAGCCGCTCGGCCAGCCCCGCGTCGGAGACTGCCAGGATCTGCGCCGCCAGCACGCCGGCGTTACCGGCGCCGGCCTTGCCGATCGCGAGCGTCGCCACCGGCACGCCGCGCGGCATCTGGACCGTCGCGAGCAGCGCGTCGAGCCCGCCGAGCGTCGAGCCGGCGAGCGGCACGCCGAGCACCGGCCGGCTGGTGTGGGCCGCGACCGCGCCCGCCAGGTGCGCCGCCATCCCCGCGCCGGCGATGAAGACCGCGACCCCGCGCGCCTCCGCCTCCCGCACGTACGCCGCGGTCTCGGCCGGCGTGCGGTGGGCCGAGGTGACGCGCACTTCGTACGGCACGCCGAAGCGCTCCAGTTCGCGCGCGGCCTCGGCCATCTGCTCGAGGTCGGAGGCGGAGCCCATCAGGATCGCGACGCGCGGCGCGGCGCTCACGCGTGGGCCCCGCGCCGGGCCAGCAGCTCCATCGCGTCGGACGCGACGTCGCGGCGGAAGTGCACGCCCGGAAAGTGGATCCGCGACGCCGCTTCGTAGGCCCGGCGGCGCGCGTCGGCGATGTCGCGGCCCAGCGCCGTGACGTCGAGCACGCGGCCGCCCGCGGTGCGGATCTCGCCGCCCGGGCCGGTGCGCGTGCCGGCGTGGAAGAACAGCAGGTCCGGGCCACCGACGAAGAGGTCGAGCCCGGTGATCTTCTTGCCCTTGGGGTACTGGCCCGGGTAGCCCTGCGCCGCCAGCACGACCGTCACCGCGGCCTCGCGCCGCCACTCGACGCGCGCGTTGGAGAGGTCGCCGTGCGCGGCGGCCACGAGCAGCGGGACCAGGTCGGACGCCAGCCGCGGCAGGATGACCTGCGTCTCCGGGTCGCCGAAGCGGACGTTGTACTCGAGCACGCTCGGCCCCGCCTCGTTCAGCATCAGGCCGACGTAGAGCACCCCGCGGTACGGGCTCCCCTCGTCGGCCATCCCCTTGATCGTCGGGGCCACGACCTTCTCGAGCACGTGCGAGATCGTCGCGCGGTCCAGGTGCAGGGCGGGGGAGAAGGCCCCCATCCCGCCGGTATTGGGGCCGCGGTCGCCGTCGAAGACCCGCTTGTAGTCCTGCGCCGTGACCAGCGGGATGACCCGCACGCCGTCGCTGATCACGAAGAACGAGGCCTCGCGCCCGGTGACGAAGCGCTCGATGACGACCACCTTGCCCGCACCGCCGAAGGCGCGCTGGACCATCAGCCGCTGCACCGCGTCGCGCGCCTGCTCGTGGGTCTCGCAGATGAAGACCCCCTTGCCGGCGGCGAGGCCGTCGGCCTTCACCACCATCGGCAGCGGGTGCGTGTCGATGTAGCGGCAGGCCGCGTCGACGTCGTCGAAGATCTCGAACGGCGCGGTCGGGATCCCGTGCCGGCGCATGAACTGCTTGCTGAAGGCCTTGCTCCCCTCGAGCCGCGCGGCCCCCGCCGAGGGGCCGAAGACGGCGCGGCCGCGGGCCTGGATCTTGTCGGTCAGCCCCTGGCAGAGCGGCATCTCGGGCCCGACCACGGTCAGGTCGATCCCCTGCCGCGACACGAAGTCGGCGACCGCGTCGAGGTCGGACGACGCCAGTGGCGGGCAGTCGGCAATCTCGGCGATGCCGGCGTTACCCGGGCTGCAGAACAGTTCTTCGACCACCCGGCTCTGGCGGATCTTCCACGCCAGAGCGTGCTCACGGCCCCCCCCGCCGATGACGAGCACCTTCATGTGCGATTCCCCTTCCTCACGGTGACCGGGGAAAGCCCGAAGGCGCCCCGCGCAGACCCGCCCGCTTGCCTTTTCGGTCGCCCAGCCCCGTTCCCGCGCGACCGTCCCGAACGCGGGCGCGATTCTCCGGCAGGGGGGCTCGAAAAGGCAAGAAAAATGACCTAGTAACTATTGCGAGTTAGTCGTTGCCTCGGGTCAGAGGCGCCTGTGGAGCGCTCCGGAAGGTGCGCCCCGGTCCGCGGCCGCGGCCACCCCCCGCGGTGCGGGCGCCGGTCAGCGCGCGTCGCGCAGGAAGGCCGCCGCGTCCTCCGGCGGGGTCGGGTTGATGTAGAGCCCGGTGCCCCACTCGAACCCGGCCAGCGGCGTCAGCCGCGGCAGGACCTCGAAGTGCCAGTGGAAGTCCCACGGGAGGGTGTTCCAGTAGCCCGCGCGCCGCACTCCCGCGTGGGGGTTGGGCGCATTGACCAGCATCCAGTTGAGCGGCGCGTCCCCCAGCACCACGTCGAGCCGGCGGAAGACCTCCAGCATGTGGGCGGCCAGCCCCTCCATCGCGGCGTTCGAGAGGTCGGTGAACTGGTGCTGGTGACGCCGCGGGTAGAGGTGGATCTCGTAGGGGAAGCGCGAGGCGTAGGGGGCGAAGGTGACGTAGCCGTCGTCGACGTGGACGATCCGCGAGCCCTCGGTCAGCTCCTGGTCGATCACGTCGCAGAACAGGCAGCGCTCCTTGTGGTGGTAGTGCGCGCGGGCCGTTTCGAGCTGCTGCGCGATCGCGGGCGGGGTGACCGGCGTCGCGACGATCTGCTGCGCGGGGTGGTGCAGCGTGGCGCCGGCGGCCTGTCCGTAGTTGCGGAACAGCAGGATGTACTTGAAGCGCGGGTCGCGCAGCAGGTCGGCGATCCGGGCCTTGCTGGCGTTGAAGGCCGCGGCCTTCTGCAGCAGCGGCAGCTCGTGCGGCTTGACGCGGTGGACCGGGGTCTCGATCACGATCTCGTGGGCGCCGATCCCGCGCATCCGGTCGTAGACGCCCCAGCCGCGCCGGTCCGCGTCCCCCTCGATCGCAAAGGCGGGGGCCTTGTTGGGGATCACGCGCACCAGCCAGCCGGGGGTGTTGGGGCCGCCCGATTCGCGCACGGCGTAAAGCTCCGGCGGCGTCGAGGACTCGCGGCCGGGGCAGAAGTCGCAGGGTGGCTCGTCCTCGGGCGGGACGGGCGGCGCGAAGTGGAACTCCGACGGGCGCCGGCTGCGCTCGACGGCGATGTTCACCCAGCGGCGGTTGATCGGGTCGTGGCGCAGTTCGCTCATCTCGGGGTCTCCGTCACGCCAGCGTATCGTGCCGGTCGCCGTCATAGGCGCGGACCGGGGTGTCGACCGGCTTCAGCGCGTCGGCCGACATCCCGGCGGCCTCCGCCAGCGCCACCAGGTCGGTCATCGGGATCCCCGGCGGCCGCGCCGCGAGCAGGCGACGCGTGCGGTTGAGGACCGCCTCGCCCGTCGCCGCGCTGGCCGCGGCGAGCGCCTCGGCCAGTTCCGCGATGGGCCGGGGTTCGCGGCCGCGGGCCCCCGGCCGCGGGAGCAGCGCGAGCCGCGCGAGGTGCGCCAGGTGGCGGTCGAGCAGCGGCCGCAGGTCGGCCAGCTCGTCGGAGGTGAGCCCGGCCGCGCGCGCCGCGGCCAGGGCGTCGCGCAGTCGACGCACCAGCAGCGCGGGCTCGCCGGTCTGCTCGCGCAGCAGCGCCTCGAGCAGCGCGCGGGCGCCGCCCGCGACCGCCTCCGGGAAGGGGGAAGGGAGCGGGGCGCCCAGTTCGCGCGAGCGGCGCACGATCCAGGCCAGCTCCTCCAGCGCCGCGGGGTCGAGCACCGGCAGGCGGCGCGAGGCGCGCTCGGCCGCCAGGTCGAGCAGCGCCTCCTGGACCAGCGGCGACGGCTCCTCGACGACGCGGCCGTCGATCGCGACCGTCAGCGGCGCGGTCGGCGACTCGCTCGCGATCCGGTAGCTCGCGTCCGTCGCCTCGCCGGTCCGCAGGTGGACGACGTGCGCCTCGCCCTCGATCGCCAGCCGGCCCGCGCCGTCCGTTCGCACTGCGGGGGGCGTCGTCTCACTGACCGCGAACGCGCCGTAGGCCGCGGCGACGGGGGAGTCGGTCAGGGTGCCGCGCTGCCGCACGTCGACCAGGTGCGCAGCGTGCAGCCCGAGCGCGTCGGCCGGGCCGCGCGCGACGGGAAGCGCCTGCCGCCGGTAGACGTCGGCGCCGCTCCCCATCCCGGGGACGTTCGACTCGGCGTCGCGCAGGCGGGCCATGAAGTCGGGCTCGGGGTCGATCCCGAAGACCTTGCGCGACAGCTCGCAGGCGCGTGCGGCGTGGCGCATCACCTGCGACGCCTCGAGGCCCGAGATGTCGTCGAAGAACCAGCCGCAGGAGGTCGCGGAGAACAGCACCTGCCGGATCAGCTCGAGCAGCGCCGCGGCCCGCAGCCGACCCGCGTCGTCGAGTCCCGGCGCGGCGTGGCGCGCCAGGAAGTCGGCCAGCCGCTCGGGAGAGGGCGGGCGCACGAGGATCTCGCCGTAGGCCTCGGCCGCGGCCCAGGGGTCGCGGAACAGCGCGCCGCCGTGGCGGTCGACCAGCAGGAAGAGGCGGTCGCGCAGCGTCGCGACGGCGGCGCGCAGCGCGGTCCGCCAGCTCCACCTCCAACCCGCGGCGGAGGCCCCGGCCCCGCAGCCGCAGTCGCGCTCCCAGCGCCCGACGCCGTGGGCGCAGGACCAGGAGGAGGGCTCGGCCAGCAATGCCTCCCAGCGCGCGGGGAGGCGGTGGTACAGGTCGCCCAGGTGGGTGACGTGCGCGAGCCCGGTCATCCGCGCCCGGACCAGCGCCTCGGCCAGCTTCTCCTCCGCGCCCTTCTGGTGGTGGCCGAAGGTCTCGCCATCGGCGGCCAGCAGGCGGAACCCCTCTTCCCCCTCCGGGATCGCGCCCAGCGCGCTGTGGAAGCCGGCGAGCAGCGATTCACCCGAGGCCAGCGCGCCGCCGAACGCAGCGGCGCGCGACAGCGGCCCGTCGAAGACGAAGACCGTGAAGGGGCGGCCGGAGGGGAGCGCGATCCGGTAGGGGCGGTGCGTCGGGACGCGCTGGCCGGAGACGTCCGACCAGGCCGAGCTGTCGGGTGGGCGGACGCGCAGCACCTGCTCGGGGGCGACGATCGTGAAGGCCAGGCCGAAGTCGGCCGCGGCCTCGAACGAGGGGATGTCGACCGCCGTCTCCGGGAACCACAACCCCTCGGCCGCGCGGCCGAAGCGGGCCCGGAAGTCGGCCAGGCCCCAGGCCAGCTGCAGCCTTCTCTCGCGCGGCTCGGCCAGCGGCATGATCGGGTGTCCGTAGGGCTGGGCCAGCGCCGCGCCATGGCCGGTCCGCTCGATGGCCGCGCGGTCGCCCGCCACCGCGTCGGCCAGCACCTCGGGGCGTTCCGCCTCGAGCCAGGCTGCGAGCGTCGGGCCGATGTTGAAGGAGATCCGCCCGAAGAGGTTGACGATCGCGACGACGCGGCCGTCGGGGCCGCGCACTGCGCCGCCCCCGAGGCGCTCGTAGCACTCGTCGGAGACGCGCTCGTTCCAATCGCGGAAGGGAAGGGCGGTGGGCTGGCGCTCGACCCGCTCGAGCCAGGGGTTCTCGCGCGGCGGCTGGTAGAGGTGCGCGTGGACCGCGAGGTAGCGCAACGCGCGTCCCTACGCCGCCGAGGGGGCGTCCGCCTCGGCCGGCTCGGCGGCGCACGGCGCCGCAGTCATCGGGTCCGGGGCGGGGGCGCGGCCGGCGGCGATCATCGCCAGTTCCATCGCCAGGCGCAGGCGACCGGCCCGGCGGCGCTGGTGGCGCCGGCGCCGGAAGTGCCAGGCCAGGACGAGGCCGGCCAGCAGCAGCAGGAAGACCGGGATCGCGGTCGGGGCGGCGTCGCGCACCGTGCTCTCGAACTGTGCCAGCGAGATCGACGAGTAGTACGCGGCGAGCACGATCGCGGGGGCGATCAGCACCGCGGAGACCATGTCGAAGAGCAGGAACTTCGGCCAGCTCATCCGCAGCATCCCGGCGGTCAGGACGAAGGGGGTCTTGAGGCCGGGGATCAGGCGCGCGATCGACAGGGTCCAGGGCCCGCGGTGGACGTAGAGGTGGCGGGCGCGGGCCATGGTCCGGGTGCGCATCAGGCGGCGCAGGCGGGGGTGGGTGTGCAGGTGCCGGGCCAGGCCGTGGCCGACGACGAAGACGGCGAGATCCCCGACGACGACCAGCGAGGTGCCGATCACGATCGCCCAGAAGATGTCGACGACGCCGAATGCGGCCAGGAGACCGGCAGTGATCAACGCGCGCTCCGAACCAGGCCGGGCCGCGGTCGGCGGCGCGGCCCGAAAGGGCCTGTCCGGCCCGGGATCGGCCGAGGCCGCGAAGATAAGGGGCGGTGGGGGGGCGGTCAAGGCGACGGGCGGCGGGCCCCGGAAGGACGGCGGCCGGATGGGGGCGGTGGGGCGCTGGAGGCGGACGGCGCGGGCAGTGGTCGGGTGCGGGAGGTGCCGGGTGCGGGGTGCGCGCGGGGTGCGGGGTGCGCGCGGGGTGCGGGGTGCGCGCGGGGGGATAGCGGGAGCGCATCCTGGCACCCGATCCTGCGGGTTCCGGTCGGGCCGCGAACCAGAGCCGCCTCGAATGCACTCTCATCGGAAGGGAGGGCGCTCGGGTGCACACTCGAACGGCGTGCTGCACCGGAGGGGTCTCCCCCCGCGCGAGAAAACCCCGCAAGTACGGGGGGAATCCGGGGCGCCGATGCACTTTGGGTTTTCTTCGCACGGTGAGGGGCCGCCGGATTGGGGAAAAAGGTGCGATCAACCACCCTCTCTTCGCGCGAAGGTGCATTCGGGTGTGCTCCGTCCGGTTGATCTGGCCACGGCGACCCACCGTGTAGCGGAGCCGCCCGCCCCGGGAATCATCCCGCCCCGCGGAGCCGCCCGCCCCCGGACATCACCCCGCCCCGCGAGCCGCCGTGCCTCCAGGGAACCGCCCCTGCCCCGGGGACCGCCCCGCCCCGCGAGCCGCCGCGCCTCCAGGGACCGCCCCGCTTTCGGGGACCCCCCCCGCGCCTCCGGCGTCCGCCCCGGCCCCGGGGAGCCGCCCGGCCCCAGGTAGCTTCCGATCGACGGGAGCCGCCGCGCCCGGAAGCCAGCGCGCCCGGGGAGCCGCCCCGGCCCGGGAACCGCCGCGGCGCATCGGGCGCGATGGAGCGGCCCGCGGCGACCGGGCTACGATGGGCGCGGAGGGTCGTGATGGCCGTTCTGGTGACGGGAGGCGCGGGCTACATCGGCTCGTTCGTGCTGCGCGCCCTGGCCGCGCGCGGGATCGACGCCGTGGTGCTGGACGACCTGTCGACCGGGCACCGCCGGGCCGCGGACGGCTGGCCGCTCGAGGTCCACTCGTGCGGCGACTCGGAGCGCGTGGCGGCCCTGATGGAGCGCGCCGGGATCGACGCGGTGATCCACCTCGCGGCGCTGTCGATCGTCGGCGACTCGGTACGCGAGCCGGAGCGCTACTGGCGGCACAACGTCGGTGGGGCGGAGGGGCTGCTGACGGCCTGCCGGAAGGCCGGGGTGCGGCGCTTCGTGCTGTCCTCGACGGCGGCGGTCTACGGCGAGCCCTCGCAGCTTCCGATCCCGGAAAGCCACCCGCTGAGCCCGACCAACCCCTACGGCGATACAAAGGTGGAGATCGAGCGTCGCCTGGCCCAGGCGCAGGCGTCCGACGGGCTGGCCTGGGCGGCCCTGCGCTACTTCAACGCGGCCGGCGCGATGCCCGACGGCTCGCTCGGCGAGGACCACCCCGTGGAAACGCACCTGATTCCGCTCGCGCTGCGCGCCGCGGCGACGGGCGGCGGAGGGGACGGAACCGAACTGACCGTCTTCGGCGACGACTGGCCGACGCCCGACGGGACCTGCCTGCGCGACTACGTGCACGTGCTGGACCTGGCGCGGGCCCACGTGCTGGCGCTGGACTGGCTCGACGGTCACCCGGGCGGCTCGCTGGTCTGCAACCTGGGGGGCGGGGAGGGGACCTCGGTGCGGCAGGTCCTCGACGCGGTGCGGCGCGCGACCGGCCGCGAGGTGCCGCATCGCATGGGCCCGCGCCGCGCGGGCGACCCGGCGGTGCTGGTCGCCGCCGTCGATCGCGCCGCGGCGGAACTGGGATGGCGCCCCGAGCGCTCGGACATCGCGCGTGTCGTAGAGGATGCGTGGGCCTGGGAGCGGCGCCGCGGTCACGCGGCGCCCTGA
The DNA here is from genome assembly GCA_025456425.1 of Acidobacteriota bacterium. Taxonomy (GTDB): domain Bacteria; phylum Acidobacteriota; class Polarisedimenticolia; order J045; family J045; genus JALOKP01. The sequence goes on from JALOKP010000045.1 coordinate 20,636, forward strand.
CGCCGGCGCGCCCGGGCGCGGGCTACCGGGCCCCGCGCGCCATCAGCACGACCGGAATCGTCTTCAGCAGGATCTTCAGGTCGAGGCCCAGCGACCAGTTGTCGATGTACTCCATGTCGAGCTTCATCCAGGAGTCGAAGTCGATCTCGTTGCGCCCGCCGACCTGCCACAGGCAGGTGATCCCGGGCTTCATCGAGAGCCGGCGGCGCTGCCAGCGCTCGTACTGCTCGACTTCCTTGGGGATCGGCGGACGGGGCCCGACCAGCGACATGTCGCCGACGAAGACGTTCCAGAGCTGCGGCAGCTCGTCGACCGAGAACTTGCGCATCCACTTGCCGACCGGCGTGATCCGCGGGTCGTTGGTCATCTTGAAGACCGGGCCCGACATCTCGTTCTGGGCCAGCAGCTCGGCCTGGCGCTGCTCGGCGTCGGAGTACATCGAGCGGAACTTGAGCATCTTGAACTGGCGTGAACCGCACCGCCGCCGCCGCCACCGCCAGCACCGGCGAGAGCGCGAGCAGCCCCAGCCCCGAGCCCACGACGTCGATCGTGCGCTTGAGGAACAGCGCGAGCGGGTCGGCGGGGGTCGAGCGCAGCGTGAGGATCGGCGTCCCCTCGAACTCGCCGATGTAGGTGCGGGAGAGGATCACGCCGACCGCGTCGCCGCGCAGGTGGACCGTCGTCCCGACCTCCTCCAGCTTCCAGATCGTCTTCTCGTGGCGGGCCGCCTCGTCCAGGCCGACCGCGAAGATGACCGCGTCGACCACCGAGCGGTCGACGATCTGCGGCAGCTCCTCGACGGTGCCCATCGTCGCTCGCGCCGGGTCCCCCTCGCGCTCGCCCGGCAGCGAGACGAAACCGGCGATCTTGTAGCCCAGGTAGGGCCGCCGCGAGATCGTGTCGGCGATGTCCCGCGCCGCCGGACCGGTCCCGACGACGACCGCGTTGAGCATCCCGTAGCCGTGCAGCCGCAGCAGGTTGAAGGTCTCGCGCACCGCCAGCCGGACCAGCGCGAAGCCGAAGAAGGCGAAGGCCAGCGCCAGGGCCACGACCGCGCGGGAAAAGACCCGGTCGCGCAGCACGTAGGCGAAGGCGAAGGCGCCGACGACCGCGATCGGGAAGGCCCGCCCGACCGAGAACAGGATCTGGACCGAGCCCCGGATCCGGGGCCACTGGTAGGCACCCCCCAGGTAGAGCGCGCCGAGCACGATCGGGAGCAGGCCGACGAAGAGGATGGAGTACTGGGGCTGAAGCGGGACCGTTCCCGTCCACACGTCGGACAGGCGGGGCAGCACCTTGGCCCGGACCTGGAAGGCGAGCAGTAGCGACAGCGCCAGCATGGCGATGTCGGCCGCGGCCAGCAGATAGACCGTGGGGTGGCGGTTGTCGGCCTGAAGCATGGCCATGAATGTACTCTTAATGGGCCGGCCGTCACGGAGGCGGACCGGCCCGGACGGAGGCGGATGTGCGCGGGCAGGAGGGCTCGGCGTGTGGGAGTGCCCGGACCGTGCCGCTTTTCGGGCTCGACGTCCGGGTGGAGACCCTGCCCGAGGCGGTCGCCGCGATCGACGCCGCGATCCAGGCCCGGCGCCCGACCCTGCACGTCGTCCTCAACGCCCTGAAGGCCTCGGAGATCGCAGGCGATCCCGCGATGCGCGAGTTGCTGCGCTCGTTCGACATGGTCCACGCCGACGGGACCTCGATCGTCTGGGCCAGCCGGATCCTCGGCCGGCGCCTGCCCGAACGGGTCGCGGGAATCGACCTGTTCGTGGCGCTCCTGGCGCTGGCGGCGCAGCGCGGCTACCGGCCGTACCTGCTCGGCGCGCGGCGGGAGGTCGTGGAGGAGGTCGCGCGGCGGATCGAGGCGCAACACCCGGGACTGAAGCTGGCCGGCTGGCGCGACGGCTACTGGGATGCGAACGACCCCGCGGCCGAGGCGGCCGTCGTGGCCGCGATCCGCGAAGCTCGCCCCGACCTGCTCTTCGTCGCGATGCCGACGCCGCGCAAGGAACTGTTCCTGGCGCGCCACCGCGACGAGCTGGGCGTGCCGTTCTCGATGGGCGTCGGCGGCTCGTTCGACGTGCTGGCCGGCAAGGTGACGCGGGCGCCGCGCTGGATGCAGCGGGCGGGCCTGGAGTGGTTCCACCGCTTCCTGCAGGAGCCGCGCAAGATGTGGAAGCGCTACCTCGTGACCAACAGCCACTTCGCGTGCGCGGGCGGAGCTGATAGGCGAACCACCCCTCCGGCAGCCAGAGGTGCTCGACCGTCCAGCCCGCGACGCGCGCGGCCTGTTCCCGCCGCGCGGCGTCCTGCCGTCCGAGCCGGGCCAGCGTGATGATCCCGACCGCGGCCGAGTGCGCGTCGATCGGCCACGGCGTGTGGCGGTAGTACCAGGGGCGGCCGTCGGCGTCGAAGAAGTGCGCGGCGTAGTGCGCGTGGCCGCGGTCGAGCCGCTCCTGCGGGACCAGCGCCTCGGCGTCGGCGCCCAGCGCCGCGGCCGCGGCGCGGATCGCCTCGAGGCTGGCCAGGTTGAACGCGGTGTGGAAGCCGTCCTCCCAGGCGTGGTGGCCGGCCTCGCCGTAGGTCCAGCCCCCCTCGCCGTTCTGGCGCGCCAGCGCCCAGCGGACCGTGGGGGCGATCCCGCCCAGGGCCGACGGATCGCCGTCCACCGCCGCCACCCGCGCCACCGTCTCCGCGGCCAGCAGCGTGGCGTTGGCGATCACCGCGTCGTCGTCGGGCGAGTAGGACCAGCAGAAGCCGTCCGCGTCGACGGTCCGCCGCAGGTCGCGCAGGACGAATGCCGCGGCCGGGCGCATCGCGTCGGCCGCCGCGCGCGCCAGCGCGGGATCGTTGCCGGCCAGCCCCTCGCGCGCCGCGTCCAGCGCGCGCACCACGAACCCGGTGCAGACCGAGGTCGGGACGCCGCGGCGGATCCAGCGCCCGCGGGCCTGCCAGTCGAAGGGGTAGCCCCAGCCGTGGCCGTGCGCCGTCGGCGTCGCCAGCCGCGGAAGCTCGGCCGCCAGCCGCCGCGCCTCGGCCAGCGCCCGCTCGCCCCAGGCCGGGTCCGGCGCCAGCAGCAGCGCCGACTCCAGCCCCAGCGCGAGCGCCTTGGGGTTGCGCAGCGGAGGCACGCCGAGCAGCCTGCGCAGGTCGAACGGCGAGCGCTTGACCGCTTGCAGCAGCGCCAGCCGCCCCGGCGCCGAGGCCCGCAGCAGCGTCGCGGGGAAGCGCGTCGCCATCAGCCCGTCGAACGGGTCGTGCCCGGTCCAGTCGCGGGAGACGCAGTAGTCCCAGGTGCGCGCCAGCGCCTCGGATGGGGCGGTCGCGGTCATGCTCCCGCGGCGGGAAGGCGCACCGCGACCGGCCGGCCGCTCGCGATCGACTCGAGGATCGCGAAGGTGGCCGCGGTGGTCAGCGCCTGGCTCTCGAGCGTGATCGCCGGGGTGCCGGTCTTCACCGCCTCGAGGAACGCGGCGACCTCCTCCGCGTAGCCCTTGGCCTGGCCGCTGGCCTTGACCGTCCGCACGCTGCGGCCGCCGTGGATCTCGACCGAGCGCCAGTCGTGGATGATCCCGCCGCGGCCGCCGGCGAACGCCTCGAGCCGTTCCTTCGGCACGCCGGGCGTCGCGTTCCCCTGGTAGACCAGCACCCCGACCGACCCGCCGTCGAACTCGATCGTCGCCGTCACGGCGCCGTCGGCGTCGGCGCCGAAGCGCGAGGCACAGACGCGCACCGGCCGCTGTCCCGCCAGGAACTGCATCAGGTCGACGAAGTGGCAGCCCTCGCCGATCACGCGCCCGCCGCCCTGCAGCGGGTCGAGCAGCCAGTGGTCGGCCGGCAGGGGCCCGGCGTTGACGCGGTAGGTGATCTGCGCCGGCGCGGCCGACGCGGCCAGCTCGCCGCGGAGCGCGACCGCCAGCGGCGAGAAGCGGCGGTTGAAGCCGGTCTGAACGATCTTCCCGGCGCGCTCGGCGACCGGCAGCAGTTCCGCGAGGTGTTCGGGCGAGACGGCCAGCGGCTTCTCGACGAAGACGTGCTTGCCGGCCGCCAGGGCCGCCGTCGCCAGCGGCCCGTGGTGGTCGTGGCGCGTCGCGATGAAGACGGCGTCGATCCGCGGGTCGCGGACCAGTTCCAGCGCATCGCTCCCGGCCTCGGCGAAGCCGAAGCGCTGCGCCGCGTCGGTCGCCGTGTACCCCTTGGCGGTCGCGACCTTGACCAGCTCGACGCCGCTCTTCCCCTTGAGGTGCGGCAGCAGGTAGGAGCGCGCGAACGAGCCCGCGCCCGCGAACCCGATCCGCAGCGTCCCCGGCGTCGCGGCCGCGGCGACCGGCCGCAGCGCGACCGTCTTCTCGGCGCGCGGGTGCTCGTCGTAGGTCAGGACGATCCCGATGTGCGGCTCGCTCCGCTCGCCGGTCACGATCCGGTAGGCGTCCTCCGCCTTCTCGAGCGGGAAGCGGTGCGTGATCAGCGACGCCAGGTCGACGCCGCCGGCTGCGGCGGCCTCCAGGAACGAGGCCATGTTCCGCCCCTCGGTCCAGCGCACGAAGCCGTAGGGGTAGTCCAGCCCGCCCTCCTCGTAGCCGGCGTCGTACCGCCCCGGCCCGTAGGAGCGGCTGATCACGAAGTCCAGTTCCTTGCGGTAGTAGTGCGGGTCGCGCGGCAGGTCCATCGGGAAGGCGCCGACGGCGACGACGCGGCCCCGCACCCGCGAGACCACCACGGCGTCCACGCCGTGGCCGTCGCTCAGCGCGGCGCAGGCCCCCTCGACGTCGTCCCGGCCGCGGACCAGCGCGTGGGCCAGCCCGAGCCGCCGCGCGGTCTCGACCGCGTGCGGCGAGACGTCGGTCCCGATCGCGACGCAGCCGGAGTGGCGCAGCAGTTGCCAGGTGAGCTGGCCCAGGAGGCCGAGGCCGACGACGAGCACCCGGCTGCCCAGCTGCAACTCGGCGCGGCGCACCCCCTGCAGCGCGATCGCGCCGACGGCTGCGAAGGAGGCCTCGGCGAAGCCGAGACCCTCGGGAATCGGGACCACGAGGTTCCGGGGGACCGAGACCAGCTCGGCGTGGGAGGCGTAGTCCTGGCCGCCGCAGGCGACCCGGTCGCCGACCCGGAAGACCGGGTCGTCCGGGTCGGTCTCGAGGATCACCCCCGCCGACGAGTACCCCAGCGCTTTGGGCTGGTCGAGCTTCTCCTGGACCTTCCGCAGGGTGGCCATCAGCCCCTCCTTGCGGACGTTGTCGAGGACCTGCTGGACCTTGTCCGGCCGCTGCGGACGGGGCCGGGCTCTCCTCGAGCGAGAAGGCGCCGGAGCGGAGGTTCTGGAGCAGCTGTTTCATGCGGGGGCGGGTCTCCGGGGAGGGAGGGGCTCCGAGGCGGGAATCTAGCGCACCGGGGGTGCGCCGTCCGCCGCCCCGCCGTCGGCCGCGGCCGCGGGCCCGGCGAGGCGCGCCCGGTCGCCGGCCGCCTCGCGGCAGCGCGAGACGATGAAGGGGGTCTTGCCCGACGGCAGCTTCTCGAGCGCCGCCACGTACTCGAAGGCGATCCGCGTGCCGGGCGCGAGGCGCAGCGCGGCCTCGGCGCGGACCGGTGCCTCGAGGTCGGGGCCGGGTTCCCCTTCGGGGACCACGCGGACGACGATCGCGCCCGGCTCGGTCTGCACCAGCTGCGCCTCGCGGATCCCGGTCGCGTCCTTGAACAGGTGGTCGAGGCGGCCCACGAGCCGGCCCGCGGCGTCGATCACGAAGTCCTCGACGCGACCCACGACGCGCTCGACCAGCCGGCCGCCGCGTCCGCAGGGGCAGGCGGCTTCGGCGCTGGGCACCGCGAGGTCGGCGGTGTCGTAGCGGACCAGGAACATCGCGCGGTTGCCGAAGGCGGTCGCGATCAGCCGCGCCGGCTGGCCGGCCGCCGCCGCACCGCCGGCGTCGTCCAGGAACTCCAGCCAGCTGTGCTCCTCGCGCACGTGGAGCCGGCCCTCCGGGCACTCGACGATGTTGCCGGCCAGCTCCGTGTTGCCGTACCAGACGCGCGGCGGGACGCCGAAGGCGGCCGCGATGACCTCCCGCTGGTGCGGCAGCAGCGTCTCGCTGGCCGTGATGACGGCCCGCGGGCGGATCCGGAGCCCGGCCTCGAGCGCCGCGCTGGCGACCAGCGCGACCGACGAGGGGTAGCCGTGGATCAGCTCCGGATCGAACCGTGCGAGCGCCTTCGCGTAGGCGGGGAGGTGCCGAGGCGCCATGTGGTACGAGGAGAAGATCAGCTGGTTCTCAGCGTAGTTCCGGACCCAGAAGGGAGGCCGGTCCTGCTCCGCCGGGGCGACCGGATGGCCGGCCAGGGTCGCGGTCCGCACGCCGCGCGGGCAGCCGTGCCACGAGCGGTGCTGCCAGGCGAAGGCGTTCTCGCGCTCGACGGCGCTCACGAGGGTGAGCAGCTCGAGCGGCGTTCCCGTCGTGCCGGAGGTGTGGCGGAGGGTCGTCGCGCCGTGCGTGGCCGCGTCGCGGGCGTAGAAGCCGGGGAGGTTCCGGCGCAGGTCGGACTTGGCCAGGATCGGGGCGGCGGCCGGGTCCGCGGGCGCCCCCGCCGGGAAGAGCGCGGCGAAGTGATCGGCCTGCCGGACGGCGTCCGCGAGGAAGGCCGCGGCCTCGCGCCGCGACGCCTCGACCAGGTCCGCGGTGGGCAGCCACTGCGAGCGATCGAGGCGCGCCAGGGCGTCGCCGTACCCGGGTCCGAAGCGCTGCCGCTCGACCCGCAGGCTGTGCCACGTCGCGCCCAGCGAGCGCAGCCAGGCGGGCGCGCGCGCGTAGAGCGCTCTCGAAGCGGGGCTTCCGTACGCCACAGGGGGTTCCGCGGGCGAGTCTAGCCGACGCTCCCGGTGGCCGGTGGCCCGGCCTCGGGGGCCAGCCGGGGGGCCCAGCCGAAGTGGGGCCGGAAGGGGCGCCAGCCGTCCCCGCGCTCCCCCTCGGCGACGATCTCGGGCATCCCGCCGGGAAGCAGCCAGGCGAAGCGCTCCGGGTCGTCCAGCGGCCGTTGCAGCAGGGGGATGCGCGAGGGGTCGAAGCCCATCTCCAGGGTCGCCGCCCAGTCCACCGCCCACGGGTTGGTCCCGGCGACGATCACCCCGGAGCGGACCGGGTCCGGTGCCAGCGGGCCGTTCCCCTCGCCCCCGACGATCCCGTCGACGACCGCCAGGTACCGGCGCGGGGTCTCCCGCCGCCGCCCGTCCGCGCCGTACCAGAGCAGGATCTGGTTGAGGTCCATCACCATCCGCCAGGCGGTGTCGTTGCCGTACCAGTTGCCGGAGCGGACGACCTGGTTCGTGTCGCCGAAGGCCGAGCGACCGGCGCGCTTCACCCATCGAGCCCAGGCGCCGCCAGTCCCGCCCATCGACGTGAGGGCCTTCTTGAAGGCCTGGATCGCGCGCGATTCCAGCGACCGCTTGAGACCGCCGTCGGGGAACTCGTCGCCCCCGTCGGCCGGCGAGCCGACGGTGTGGTGGGGCAGGCAGTTCCGGTAGCCGTTGATCCCGACCAGGTTCTTCAGCGCGAGGGTGACCCCGGTCTTCTTGTGCGTCTTC
>JALOKP010000046.1 GCA_025456425.1 Acidobacteriota bacterium
GACAAGTGCGGCGGCTCCAACCCCGGCGGCTACAACCCCTGCGGCGATCCCTGGGACCGGACCGCGCACCTGTTCATGGTGCTCAACGAGGCCTGCCTGACCAACGGCCAGAGCTGCGTCAACAACGACAACCTGGAGCTGGTCCGCGCGATCACCCCCTTCGGCACCGACGCGCCGGCCCCGCTGGGAGACGGCGTCGTCCCCCCCCGCGTCCTGACCTTCGACGTCACCCCGTACGCGCCGCTGATGGCCGGCACGACGCGCTACATCGGCGCCGAGATCGGGCACTACGTCCAGGCCGGCTGGCACGTCACGGTCGACTTCGAGTTCAGCAAGCGGCCCGACGAGGTTTCGCCCGACAAGCCCGCCGACGGGATCCAGGTCGTCGGCTTCGGCGGCGCACCGCTGCCGGCGCGGAGCGTCTCTGTCCCGGCCGACGCGAAGAAGGTCGTCGCCCGGCTGTTCACCACTGGCCACGGCGGGACGCAGTACTGCGACGGCGGGTCGAACAACGGGGCGGCCTGCACCGCGAGTTCGCAGTGCCCCGGCGGGTCGTGCCAGAACTGCGACGAGTTCTGCCACCGAACCAACCGGATCCTCAAGAACGGGGCCGCGGTCTACACCGTCGTGCCCTGGCGCGAGTGCTGCGTGCCGAAGTTCCCGGGCGATCCGCTCTGCCAGGGCTGCACCGCCTGGAACGCCTGCGGCTACCCGTCGTGCACCTTCGACCGCGCCGGGTGGTGCCCCGGCTACATCGCCTGCACCAGCGACGGCAACTGCGACCAGGACCTCGACATGACCAGCCAGTTCCCGCCGGGCGGGACCTACAACATCAGCTACGACGTGCTGGTGATGCGCGGGAGCTGGGGCGTCAGCCTGGTGCTCTACTGGTACCGGTAGGGGCCGCCCTCCGTGGCGGCCCGCATGCCGCCCCGGGAAACCGCCATAACGGGCGCGGTCAGGCCTCGCCGATCTCTTTCCGGAGCGCGTCGCGCGCCGCCTCGATCGCGGCGCGGACGCGCTCTTTCAGGTCCGGCAGGTCCCGGCCCGTCATCCCGGCCGTCTCGACCGGCGGCAGGACCTCGACGATCGCGCGCGTGCGGGAAAAGCGCCAGTCGTGCTTGGGGAGCGCGGTGCCGGTCCCGGCGACCGCGAGCGGGATGATCGCGTAGCCGCCGTCGATCGCCAGCTTGAAGGCCCCGTCCTTGAACGGGAGCATCGTGCCGGTCGCAGAGCGCGTCCCCTCCGGGAAGATCATCACCGAGACCCGGTTCTTCAGCACCTTCTGCGCCCCGCGGAAGGCCTCGATCACGCCGCGCGCGGTCTCGCGGCGGAAGGCGATGTCGCCGGCGAACCACATCCCCCAGCCTGCGAAAGGGATGCGCATGATCTCGATCTTCGACATCCACTTCATCTCCCACCCGACGTGGCTGATGAGCATGATGTCGGCGAACGATTCGTGGTTGGAGACGACCACGTAGGGCCGCCGTGGGTCCTCGATCCGGACCCCGCGTGCCGAGAAGCCCCAGAACGGGTTGACCTTCGCCATCGCCACGCCCAGCTTGCGATACCACCAGCCGACGGCGTAGCGCCCCGGGTCGAACGGTGCCGTGAGGGCCCAGAGCAGCACGATCGTCGGGAACCAGGCCACGACCACGACGGCGATCGCGAACCAGGCCCAGGCCGAGCCGATCGTGCGAAGGAGGTTGCCCACGGCCGCGCTGGCGCTCCCCGGAGAAGGCCTGCGCATCCTAGCAAGGAACCGCCCGCGCCAGGCGGCGCGGCGCGGGCGGCGGGCCTCAGTAGAGCGGGCTCTCCCCGCAGGCGTTGACCGAGACGACCAGGTAGAACCAGCCCTGCGGCGGCGGCGCCGCGCCCGTGTCGGTCCACTGGATCCCCGGGGCGCCCGGATCCTGGTCGGTGACGCGCGCGGCGAGCGGCCCGCCCCACGCGCGCGGGTCGGGGCCCGCGTCGCGGTAGACGGTCCAGGCGAGGCCGGCCACCGCCGGGTCGTCCCAGGCCAGCGCGAGGTCGGCGCCCGCCCGCGCGACGCGCAGGCCGGCGGGGTCGGGCCCGCGCTCGCACGGCTCCTCGATCGTCACGAAGCTGTCGACCGCCACGTTCGTCAGCTCGGTCACGGTACGACCGGCGTTCGGCCAGCGCACGCGGATCCGGTCGGCCACCGTCGCCGTCCCGAGCCCGAACGACAGCGTGAGCGGCGCCTGCGGCCCCATGTGCCCGCTCCCGGCGTCGACCTCGCGCAGCTGCGTGACGCCGCCCGCGGTGACCTCGACCCGCGCGCCGATCGCCGCCCGGTTGGCCTTCCCGGGGATCCCGGCGCCGACCAGCCGCACCGCGAGAAACCGCCGCTGCGTCCCGACGTCGTTGCGCCAGAGCTGGATCCCGTTCGCGTCGTCGGCGAAGCCGACCAGCAGGTCCTCGTCGCCGTCGCGGTCGTAGTCGAGCGCGATGACGTTGTGCGGCGGCAGGTTGGCCTCGTTGATCGCGTTCATCCCCGACTCGACCGTGAAGGGGGTGAAGTTCCGGGCCGCCCCCTGGCGGAAGAGGTAGAAGCGGTTGTTGTCGTAACCGCTCTCGGTCAGGGCGAAGTCGGGGCGGGTGTCGTTGTTGTAGTCGAACCAGCTGGCGTAGTGATCGCCGTGGTGGGTCAGGTCGGGGTCCTCGCTGCCGCGGTTCCGCACCCGGCCGAAGTCCCACGAGTGGGCCGAGCCGGTGTTGGTCAGCACGGTCGAGTGGACGCTCCCGTCGCCGTCCCCCACCCCGTGGGTCATCACCTCGAACAGGTCGACGTCCCCGTCGTTGTCGTAGTCGCGCGGCATCGAGCCAAACGAGGCCTTGCCCGACGGGAACCCGGTGTACTGCGAGTAGCCCGTCTGGTCCTCGACCCGGGTGAAGGTCCCGTCGCCGTCGTTGCGCCAGTGGATCGACTTGGCGTTGATCTGAGTCCAGCCGTAGCAGGGGGCGAACAGGTCGGTGTCGCCGTCTCCGTCCCAGTCCGCGGCCGCGACGCCGTAGATCGCGCTGGCGGCGCCGGAGAGCCCCGCCGCCGCCGTCACGTTGGTGAACGAGCCGTCGCCGTGACCGCGGTACAGCTTCTGCTCGATCGGCAGGTCGCCGGCGTTGTACCAGTTGCCCAGGAACAGGTCGACGTTCCCGTCGTTGTCGTAGTCCATGAAGACCGCGCCGGCGGTGTTCCAGACCGGGTCGAGGTGGAAGGTCGAGAGCGGGGCGAGCGTGAAGTGCCCGGCGCCGTCGTTGATCAGCAGATCGTTGCGCCCGAGGTCGAGCGCGTAGTTCCGATGGACGTAGACGATCGAGAACAGGTCGAGGTCGCCGTCGTTGTCGACGTCCGCGAAGATCGCGCCGTCCTGGTGGCGGCCGGACGCGGTCCCCTGGCGGTTGGCCCGGATCCCGGACGCCGCCGTGGCATCGACGAAGGCCCGGCTGAACGGGTCGCCCGGGGCGCCGCCCGGCACGTTGAGGAACAGGTACTGCTTGTCCAGCACGTCTCCCGTGTCCTCGTTCTGGGCGCGGTGCAGCAGGATGTCGGGGTAGCCGTCCCCGTCGACGTCCGCGACCGCCAGCCGGAACCCCGGCTTACCGCCCAGGCCGACCTGGTCCGTGACGTTGGTAAACGACGCACCGAGGGCCGCGGGGCCCGCGAGAAGGGCCAGCGCGAGCGCGACCCGGAGGCGGCGGAACCCCTGCTTTCCAGCCATCGAACCTCCCCGGCAAGCCGCCTAGTTATACGGCGAGGCGGGCCGCGGAGGGAGGGGACTGCGCCGCCCGGGGGATTCCCGTAACATGACCGGCCTCACAAGCTACCAGGAGGCCCGATGAAGTCCGTCCGATACGTAGCGCTGATCGTTGCCGCCGCCGTCGCCCTCACGGGCTGCGCGACGACCTCCGAGTTCGTGAACATGTGGAAGAGCCCCAACTGGGCGGGGCCAGCCCTGACGAATGTCCTGATCGTCTTCGCCTCGAAGGACACGCTGCACCGGCGCGGCTACGAGGACGCCATGGCGCTCCAGTTGCGGGCGAAGGGGCTGAAGGCCGTCCAGTCCTACACCGTTCTGCCCGACGACCGGATCGACAAGGAAGCGATCGCCCGGCTGGTCAAGGAAGGCGGCTACGACGGCGTGATCGCCGCGCGCCTGTCCGGCGTCAGCCAGGAGCAGAACTACGTCCCCGGCTACGTCAGCGCGGTCCCCTACTACGGCGGCTGGGGCGGCTGGTACGGCGGCTGGTACGGCGCCGTGTACGAGCCCGGCTACATGACGACGACCACGATCGCCCGGGTCGAGACCCAGGTCTGGCAGGTCAACGTGACCGAGCCGGCGATGATCTGGACCGGCATGTCCGAGACGGTCGACCCGCAGCAGACCAAGAACGTCGCCGGCGAGATCGCCGAGGTCACGATCGAGACCCTGCAGAAGGCCGGCGTGCTCCCCGCGGGAAAGTAGGCGCCCGACGATGAAGCTCCGGATCCTCGCCCTCGCCGCGGTCCTGGCCGCCGTCCCCTGGCTGCAGGGCTGCTACCAGTGCGGCAACACTGCCTACCTGAAGGCGCTGGAGAAGGTCGGCGTCGAGAAGCGCGACCTCCTGGTCAAGCGCGTCGACAACGCCCGGGAGGCCCAGGAGGAGGCCCAGCAGCAGTTCAAGGACTCGCTCGACGAGTTCCGGAACCTGGTGGGCTACGACGGCGGCGCGCTCGAGGCGCAGTACGAGAAGCTCAGGAGCTCGTACGAGAGCAGCAAGTCGAAGGCCGACGAGGTGAACAAGCGGATCGACGGGATCGAGAGTGTCGCCAACAAGCTGTTCACCGAGTGGGAGACCGAGCTCGGACAGTTCAAGGATGCCAGCTACAAGCTCGAGAGCCAGCGCGAGCTGCGAGACACCCGCAAGCGCGTAGACGGGCTGGTCAAGACGATGAAGAAGGCGGCGTCCCGGATGGACCCGGTGCTCGAACGACTCAACGACCAGGTGATGTTCCTCAAGCACAACCTCAACGCCAAGGCCCTGGGCTCGCTGAGGACCACCGCCGACTCGCTGCAGGTCGAGGTCAGCGGCCTGATCCAGGAGATGGAGGCTTCGATCAACGAGGCGAACGCGTTCATCGCCGAGATGAAGAAACCGGCCGCCTCCTCCTGACGACCGTTCGGGGGCGCCCACCCGGGGCGCCCCCCGCTTTCCACAGCCCGGAGGGCCCTCCCGGCGCATAATTTCCAGGGAAAGCAGCCGGGGGTCGCGCCGCTCCGCGGCGGCCCCGGGAGGAGGGGCGATGCGCGCGACTGGCGCAAAGTCGGTTCTCCGGCGGGTCGTGGTCGTGCTCTCCGTGCTCGCCGGCGCGCTCTCCACCGCGCCGGCCGCCGCCGCGGAAAAGCAGTTGTCCTCCCGCGAGTTCCACGAGGCGATCGCTCACTGCCGCCGCGGCGACGAAGCCCTCAGCCGTGGCGACCTCTCCCGTGCCAGCGAGCAGTTCGAGAAGGCCCTGGCGATCGTGCCCGAGTTCCCGGAGGCCTACACGGGCCTGGGTCACATCGCCCTGGTGCGCCGGGACTACGCCGCCGCGCTGGGCTCCTACACCCGGGCGCGCGACGCGTACGAGCGGATCGGGCAGCAGCTTTACGAGCACCGGCTTCAGCAGAAGGGCCGGGCCGGGCTCGAGGTCCAGAGCCGGCGCGACGACATCATGAACCTGACCAAGATCCTGCAGGGGGGCTCCGCGCTCGAGTCGCGGATCCGGGAAATCGAGCGGGAGATCAGCTACTTCGACCGGATGGACTCCCCCGGCGAGGACCGCCGGGCTACGACGCCGGCCAACCTCTACTTCTTCCGCGGCAACGCGCTGTTCCACCTCGACCGCCTGGACGAGGCGGTGGCCGATTGGGAGGAGGCTTCCCGGCGCGCCCCCGAGTTCGGGCCGGTCTACAACAACCTGGCGCTGGCCTACTGGAAGCTCGGGCAGAGGGACAAGGCCCAGGCTGCGCTGGCGCGGGCCGAGCAACTGGGCGTCACCGTCCACCCCGACTTCAAGCAGCAGGTGGTGGAGCCCGAGTCCTGACGCGGGTTGCGCGCCGGGAAGCCGGTTCCTTCGGGCGTCAGGCGGAGGTCTGCCGGAGGGCTGCGCCCGGGTCAGGACGGCGGCGTGCCGGGGGCCATCCGCGGTCCGTCGAGCGACTTCTTGGGCTGGGTCGACGCCGGGGCGGAAGCGGGGACCTGGCGGGGGAGCGGCATCGTGATGGTCTGGAACACCGGCACCGGAACGCCGTTCTCTCGCGCGGGCCTGTAGCGCCAGCGCCGCGCGGCCTCGACCGCGGCCCGGATCACGGCCGGGTCGTTGTGCGGCGCGCGCAGCACGAGCGGATCGCTGGTCTGCCCGCGCTCGTCGATCAGCAGGCGCATCACGACCGGCCCCTCGTCGTTGCGGACGCTCGCCACGACCGGGAAGGCGGGCAAAGTCTGCTCGGAACTCACCGGGAGTTCCAACTCTCCCTGCTGCGCGAAGAAGCGCCGCTGCCGCGACAGCTCCGGAACCAGCGTGCCGCAGCGCCGCGCGGTGACCAGCACGATCAGCTGGCCGCGCGACGGGATGCCGAAGCGGACCCCGCGCGTTTCGCCCGACCGGGCCTGGAACGGGATCTCCCCGTCGAAGTGGTGGCCCAGCCCCTCGAGCGAGAGGGCCAGGTCGTGGACGTCGCTCCCGTCCTCCGTCTCGCGGCCGTTGAAGTGGATCTTCCACGGCTCGCGGGAAGGGACAGCGCCGGTCAGCCAGGCCTCGCCCCCGGCCGAGGCAGTCGCCAGGTATCCCCACGGCAGAAAGTCGACCGGCAGGTCGCCGAACATCTTCGAGAGCAGCAGGACATCCTTCGGGGCGAGCCAGGGGGAGTCCATCGGCATGATGCGGGTCCCGCCGCAGGGGGCGGCGGCCCGATCGGCCGACTTCCCCGCCGGGCTGGCGCCGACGGCCAGGAAGCGGAGTTCGTAGGACCAGGTCCAGCCGGGGCCGCAACTCACCGGGGCCTGGGAGGCGTCGGCGGACCAGACCAGCGCGGCGCTGCCCAGGATCGCGACGGCGGCGGCACTGGTGCGGCAAATGGCCCGGCGCGGGCGCTCCGAACCACACGAACCCATCGACACCCAAGCCCTCCTGGTCGAACCTGGCCCTGCCCCGGAGATAACCTTAGTCACAATCCTGCGATTTCTCCACTTTTCGGGGGGGGCTGACGGAGCGGCCGGAGGGCCTGCCCCGGCACCCCCCGACCCGCCCCGCCGGAGCCGCCGATGGACAGCCCGCCCCGCCCGCGCCGCAGCCTGCTCTACGTCCCCGCGTCGAACGACCGGGCCCTCGCCCGCGCCCGGGAGCTGCCCGTCGACGGCCTGCTGATCGATCTCGAGGACGGGGTCGCGCCCGCTGCCAAGGAGACCGCCCGCGCCGCCGCGCTGGCGGCGATCGCCGTCGGCTTCGGCCCGCGCGAGGTCCTGCTGCGCGTCAACGGGGCCGGGACGCCGTGGCAGGTCGAGGACCTCGCCGCGGCCGCGCGCTCCGGCGCCGACGGCGTGCTGCTGCCGAAGGTCGAGCGCGCGGAGGAGGTCCGCGCCGCAGCGGATGCGCTCGAGGCCGCCGGCGCGCCCGCGGGGCAGTCGCTCTGGACGATGATCGAGACGCCGCGCGCCGTGCTGCGCGTCGCCGAGATTGCAGCCGCGCACCCGCGGCTGGCGGGGCTCGTCGCCGGGACCTCCGACCTGGTGAAGGACCTGCACGCGCGGCACACCCCGGAGCGGACCGAGGTTCTCGCCAGCCTGTCGCTGATCGTGCTCGCGGCGCGCGCCTTCGGGCTGGCCGCGCTCGACGGCGTCCTGCTGGAGCTGGACGACGAAGCGGGGCTCGAGCGGGCCTGCGCACAGGGGCGCGCGCTCGGGTTCGACGGCAAGACGCTGGTCCACCCGCGGCAGATCGCCGCCGCCAACCGCGCCTTCGCCCCGGCGCCCGAGGAGGTCGCCTGGTCGCGGCGGGTGATCGACGCGCACGCCCGCGCGCTGGCGATGGGGTCGGGGGTCGTGGCGCTGGAGGGGCGGCTGATCGAGGCGCTGCACGTCGAGAACGCCCGGCGGATCGTGGCGCTGGCCGAGGCGATCGCGGCCCGGACCGGCGGATAGCCCCGCCACGGTCCCGGCGCCAGTCGGGCGGCCCGCCCGGCCGGACGGATTGACACCCCGGCCGCACCCCCCCTAGGCTGGCCGCTCGTCCGTGGAGAGCCCGTTGCCGGCCTGGCGCGAAACCCTCACCTGGTACGCGATGGAGCTGCGCTCCGCGCTGCGCGAGCGCTCGCTCGTCGTCAACTCGATCCTGATCCCGATCTTCCTCTACCCGGTGATGATCTGGGTGGCGGTCACGGGTGGGCTGTTCATCGAGGGGAAGACTGAGGGGTTCACGGCGCGCGTCGCCTTCGTCGCCGTCCCGGCGGCGCAGCGCGCCTTCGTGGCCGAGATCGGGCGGGGCGAGAAGATCCGCGTCGAGGAGCTCGCCGACGCCGCGGCCGCGGAGGCCGCGATACGCGCCGGCACGCTCGATGCCGCAATGGTCTTCGAGCCGGCGCCGCCGGAGACTTCCACGCTCCCCGGCAATGCCGCGATCCGGATCCTCCACGACGGCTCGCGCGACCGCAGCCGCGAGGCCCGCGACCGGCTGGAGGAGCGCCTGGCGGCGCGCCGCGGGGAGATGATCGAGCGCGAAGCGGCCGCCCGCGGCGTGGCCCCCGCCGCCTGGACCGTGGCGGCGCTTGAGACCCGCGACCGGGCGAGCCAGCGCGAGCGCGGGCAGCTCGTCCTGGGGCTGATGCTCCCGACCTTTCTGCTGCTGATGTGCGCAGTCGGCTGCTTCTACCCCGCGATCGACGCGACCGCCGGCGAGCGCGAGCGCGGCACCTGGGAGACGCTGGCCTCGACCGGCGTGCGGCGCGAGAGCGTGGTGGTCGCCAAGTACCTGCTGGTCGCCACCTTCGGGATCGCAGCCGGACTGCTCAACCTGGGGGCGATGACCCTCTCGATGGGGCGAATCCTCACGCCGCTTCTGAAGCGGGGGGGAGAGGCCGCGACGCAGCTCTCGATCCCCTGGCTCGCGCTCCCGGTGGTCGCCGCCGGGACGGTCCTGCTGGCGCTGTTTCTCGCGGCCGGGATGATGCTGCTGGCGTCGTTCGCGCGGACCTTCAAGGAGGGGCAGTCGCTCGTCATGCCGCTCTACCTGATGACGATCGTGCCGGTTCTTTTCGTGCTCGGGACGCCGTTCGACGCGCGTACCGCCCTGGTCCCGGTCCTCAACGTCGCGCTGATGTTCCGCGAAGCGATCGCGGCCCGCTTCGACTGGGCGCTGATTGCGCTGACGTTGCTCGTCGAGGCGGCGCTGGTGGCGGTCACGCTGTTCCTGGCGGCGCGGGTGCTGCGCTTCGAGGAGTTCCTTATCGGCTCCCACGGCGGGAGCCTGGTGAAGTTCCTGCAGTCCCGGAAGCGGATTCCGGGCGCGGCGAGGGCGCGATGACGCATCCGGTCGAGGTGACCGACCTGGTCAAGATCTACTACGACGAGGGGCGAGGCGAGGTCCGGGCGGTGGACGGCGTCTCCTTCTCCGTGGCGCGGGGCGAGATCTTCGGCCTGCTCGGGCCGAACGGCGCCGGCAAGACGACAACGCTGCGCACGCTGGCCACCGTGCTGACTCCGACCTCCGGCCGGGCCGCGGTGATGGGCCACGATGTCGTCCAGGCCCCGACTGCGGTCCGCCGCAGCATCGGCTACCTCTCGACCTCGACCGCGCTCTACCCTCGGCTCAGCGCGCGCGAGACGCTCGAGTTCTTCGCCCGGATCAACGGCTACCCGCAGGAGCGGATCGCAGCGCGGGTCGACGGCCTGATCGAGCGCTTTGGCCTCGATTCGTACGCACGGGCTCGGGTCGAGAAGCTCTCGACCGGGATGAAGCAGAAAGTCTCGATCGCCCGCGCGATCGTGCACGACCCCCCGGTCCTGGTTTTCGACGAGCCGACGGTCGGTCTCGACGTGATCAACGCGCACGAACTGCAGCAGCTGATCCGGGCGCTGCGCGAGGAGGGCAAGACGATTCTCTTCTCGACTCACATCATGAGCGAGGCCGAGAAGCTCTGCGACCGGATCGGGATCATCCAGGGGGGCCGCATCCTGGCCTGCGACACGCTGCAGGCGCTCCGCGCGGCAACGGGGCTGCACTACCTGGAGGACATCTTCCTGCACTATGCGAGGCCGGCCGCGTGAAACTCGACCTCGCGGTGTCCCGGGCGATGTTCCTGACCGAGCTGCGCTCGGCGCTCCGGGACCGCCGCACAGTGATCTTCTCGATCCTGCTGCCCGCGCTGATCACGCCGCTCCTGATGTTCGTTTCGCACTTCCAGGCGGCGAAGCACGAGCGGGAGTTGGCGGAGGCGGTCCATCCCTACGCGGTGAGTGGGCCCGAGGCGGCGCTGGCCCGCGCGCTGCTGGCCGAGGCGGGAGGAAGCGGGGCGCAAGAGGCGCGTTTCGAGGAGTCGCTGCCCGAGGACCCCGCGGCTGCGCTGGACTCGGGAACACTGCAAGTCTGGGTCGAGGCGCTGCCCCCCGAGCCCGAGGCCGAGCGGCCGGTCCCGCAACTGCGGCTCCATCGGAGAGGCGACCGCGAGGAGTCGCTGGCCGCGGCGCGCCAGATTCAGGCTGCACTGGAGCGGGCGATCGCAGGGCGGCAGGAGAAGCTGCTCGCGGAGCACGGTGTGGCGGTGGGCCGGGCCGAGGTGCTGCCGGCGCAGGTCAGCGACCTCGCCCCTGAAGCCGGCTCCTCGGGGTCCCGATTCGGCCGGCTCCTGACCTTCGCGCTCGTCTTCCTGGTGCTCGGCGGTGGGTCGGTCGTGGCGGTCGACGCTCTGGCCGGCGAGAAGGAGCGCGGGACGCTCGAGACGCTCCTGACCAGCGCCGCCGGCCGCCGCGACATCATCGTCGCCAAGCTGGCCGTGATCTTCTGTGTCGCGCTGGCGATCACGCTGATCCAGGTCGTCAACATCGCGATCTGGGGTGGGCGGGAGCAGTTTGCGCTCCCGGACGACCTGCTCGCGGCGCTGACACCGGGCCGCCTGCTGCTGCTGTTCGCGCTCTTCCTGCCCGTGATCGCGCTGCTCTCCGCGCTGCTGCTCTACATCTCCGGCCTGGCCCGCACGTACCGCGAGGCACAGAGCTACTTCCTGCCGCTCTTCCTGGGCGCGCTGCTGCCGCCGGCGGCGGCGCTGCTGCCCGGCGTCGAACTGCGGTCGGCGATCGTGCTGGTCCCGATCTCGAACATCGCTGTCGGTGTCATGGAATTGCTCTCCGGGCGGCCGGACTGGCCGATGCTCGCCGTGGCGTGGCTGGTCACGGCGGCCGCCGCGGCGGGGGTGGTGCGGCTGGCGACGCGGACCCTGACGGGCGAACGCCTGCTGGGGGCCGGTGCGCCAGAGGCGGCCCGCGCGAAGGGCGGCCCCGCGCTCTTCGCGCGGCAGGTGCCGCTCTGGTTCGGCCTGTTCTGGGTGATCCAGTTCGTCGCCGCGCTGAACGTCGAATGGCTGCAGCCGCTCGAGCGGCAGGTCCTGTTCAACGTCGTGCTGATCTTCGGCGGCGGCTCGCTCCTGCTGATCCGCCGCTACCGGCTCGATCCGAGGCAGGCGCTGGCGCTGCGCGCGCCGCACCCGGCGGCGTGGCTCGCGGTGCTGATCGGCGTGCCGGCCGGTCTGCTGACGGGGATCGGGGTCTTCCGCCTGGCGAGCCTGCTCTTCCCGGTGCCGGAGGCCCTGCTGAAGGCCTTCGCCGAGTCGCTCGCCCCGCAGGACCTGCCGGCCTGGCAGATGCTGCTGCTGCTGGCCGTCCTGCCGGGGGTCTTCGAGGAGGTCGCCTTCCGCGGCGTCCTGACCTACGGCCTGTCGAAGCGGCTGCGGCCGGTCGCGCTGGTGCTGACCGTCGGGCTCGTCTTCGGCCTGTTCCACCAGGCGCTGTTCCGGATCGCGCCGACGGCGTTTCTCGGCGTGCTGCTGACGGCGGTCGTGCTGCTGACCGGTTCGATCTTCCCGGCGATGCTCTGGCACGCGCTGAGCAACGCGCTGGCGCTGCTCGCCGGGCGAGCCGGCGCCGACCTGGCCGAGCTGCCGGCCGCGTATTACGCCGCCGCCGCGGTGGTGCTCGCGCTGGCCTTCTGGATCCTGTGGCGGACGCGGCGGCCCTACCCCGAGCTGAGGACGTAGGACCCGGAGGGGAGGGGGAGATGGCGATCCGGGTTGTTCGACTCGGCAGCCCGCGGGTCCCCGGTGAGGGGCTGCGCCTGGGCACCGTCCGGCGCCCGCCGCGGGGCGTACCCAAGGCCGAGCACGCCGCGCGCGACTTCTACGACCTCTGGCTGCCCGACCTCGCCCCCTCGGAGGAACTGCTCAAGCAGGCCCTCGGCGCGCGGGACGAGCGGGCCTGGAAGGCCTTCGTCCGGCGCTACCGCGCCGAGATGAAGCAGCCCGCCGCGGCGCGCCTGCTCGACCTGCTGGCAGCCTTCTCGCGGTGCGCCGACTTCGCAGTCGGCTGCTATTGCGCCGAGGCGTCGCGCTGCCACCGCTCGATCCTGCGCGAGCTGCTCGCGGCGCGCGGCGCGGCCCTCGCCTGAGGCGATCCAGGGCGCGGGAGGAGACGACCGCTCCGGCGGATAATGTCCGCGTGCAGCCCGGCGCCCGCCTGGGAGTTTACGAGATCGTTCGCCTGCTCGGTGCGGGCGGCATGGGGGAGGTCTTCCTCGCGCGCGACACGCGCCTGGGGCGCGAGGTCGCGCTGAAGGTCCTGCCCGCCGCGTTCGCGGCCGACCCGGTGCGCCGCAGGCTGTTCGAGGACGAAGCGCGGGCCGTGGCGGCGCTGAACCACGCCAGCATCGTCACGCTCTACGCGATCGAGTCGGTCGGCGGCGTCGACTTCCTGACGATGGAGTTCGTCGACGGCGAGACGCTCGACCGGCTGGCCGGGCCTTCCGGGCTGGCGCTGCCGCGGGCGCTCGAGATCGCGCGCGCGCTGGCCGCCGCGGTGGCCGCCGCCCACCGGCGGGGGGTGGTCCACCGCGACCTCAAGCCGGCAAACGTGATGATCGACCGCGAGGGCCGGCTGAAGGTGCTCGACTTCGGGATCGCCTCGCGGCAGTTGGCCGGAGCGGAGGAGGACGCGCCCACCCGGACCGCGACGGGGATGGTGGCGGGGACGCTCTCGTACATGGCCCCCGAGCGCCTCGCGGGCCGCCCCTCCGGGCCGGAGGCCGACGTCTTCTCGCTCGGCGTGCTCCTGCACGAGCTGATCACGGGACGCCGACCCTTCTCCGGCGCGACGCCCGCCGAGATCGCCTCGAGCATCCTGCGCGACCCGCCCGCCCCGCTCGACGCCCCTCCGGGCCTGGCCCGGATCGTCGCGCGCTGCCTCGAGAAGGACCCCCGCGCCCGCTACGCGTCGGCCGAGCCGCTGGCACGCGAGCTGGAAGAGGTCGAGCTCGACGCGGGACCGGCTCCGGCGGCGGCTCCCGCCCTCGGCCGATGCTCGATCGCCGTCGCCTCGTTCGAGAGCGTCGCGGCGGACCCGGCGACCGACTGGCTCGGGGTCGGCCTGGCCGAGACGCTGACCGTGGAGCTGCGGCGCGTGGCCGGCCTCCAGGTCTCGGGCCGCGACCGCGCCGTCGCCCTCGCGGCAGAGAGCGGCGGAGACCCCGTGCGCCTGGGCCGCGCCCTCGGGGTCGCGTGGATCGTGACCGGCCGCTACCAGGTGAGCGGTGGGGCGGTGCGGGTGACCGCCGAACTGCACGATCTCGCTTCAGGGCGGGTCGCGGCGGCGATCAAGATCGACGGTGTCCTGGTCGGGATCTTCGCGCTCCAGGACGAGCTGGTCGGCCGGATCGTCTCCGCGCTCGACGCCGAGCTGAGCGGGGCCGGACTGGTCCGCGCCACGCCGGCGAAGGCTGCCGCGGCCCCGGTCGACGCCTTCGAGCTGTACGCGAGGGCCCGCGACCGCGTGAACGCGATGTCGCCCGCGACGTTCGCGGAGGCCCGCGAGCTGTTCGAGCGCGCGATCGCGGCGTCGCCCGGGTGGGCGCTGCCGCACGGCGGGCTCGGCCAGCTCCACGCGATGCGGTTCATCGCGACGACCGACCGCGCCGAGCTCGAGGCCGCCGTGCGGCTCCTGCAGCGCGCCTGCGAGCTCGACCCGGACTACGTCGAACCGCTCACCTGGCTGACCTACTCCCAGTGGCGACTCGGCCGGCAGGACGAGGCGGAGCAAACGGGCCAGAGCGCGGTCGCGCAGGACCCGGGCGAGCCGCTCGCCCACTATTTCCTTGGCGTCGTCTGGCTTGGGAGGGGCCAGGACCCTGGCGATCGCGCCCGGCTGAAG
The DNA here is from genome assembly GCA_025456425.1 of Acidobacteriota bacterium. Classification (GTDB taxonomy): domain Bacteria; phylum Acidobacteriota; class Polarisedimenticolia; order J045; family J045; genus JALOKP01. The sequence continues at coordinate 14,446 of JALOKP010000046.1, forward strand.
CGCTCGATCGAGCCGCTCGCCGAAGCGGTCCGGCTGGCGCCGCGCTTCGGGGCGGCGCAGATCCTGCTCGGCTCGGCGCTGCTCCACTGCGGACGCTACGAGGAAGCGCGCGGCCCCCTCGAGGCCGCCGCTGCGATCGAGCGGACGAAGCGTTTCGAGCTATCGCGCTTCGTCGGGTCCGGCCCCGCCCTCGCGCTGCTGGCGTTGCGGGAAGGCCGCCTGGAGGAGGCGATCGGCCGCGCCGAGAGCGCGATCGAGCAACTCGCCGCGGAGGACCACGTGTACGCGCAGGTCTCGGCGCTCGTCGCGCTCCGCACGGCGGCCGAAACCGCCCTGCGCCTGGGGCGGTTGGGAGAGGCGGCGGGGCTCCTGCACCGTCTCCGCGGGCGGGCGGCGGCGCAGCCGCGTGCTCTTGGCGCGGGGTGGCTGGTGGCCCGGGCCGAAGCGCTGGCGACCTGGGCGTTCCGGGACCTCGGACTGCGGACCGAGGAGCAGCGGGCGCGGGAGGGGGCCGAGCGCGGCCTCGCGCGGTCGAACGGCTACGATTTCAGTTGGCACTGGGAAGGGGGGCCGGCGGCGATCCATGTCGACCTGGCGCTCGCAGCGGCGGCTGTGGACCGCCCCGCGGAAGCGCTCGCATGGCTCGAGCGTGCCGCTGCGGCCGGGTGGGCCGATGCGCGCCGGCTCGACGAGGATCCTCTGCTCGAGAATGTGCGCATGCTGGGAGGTTTCGAGGGCCTGCGTCGCGCCGTCTCCGGCTGACGCACCGGGCGGGTCCGCGCGGCCGGGATCACTTCGACGCTGCGCCCCCCGCCACGGTACCCCCCGTTCCGCCGGGTTCGACGCGGAACTCTGCCGCGCGCTCCGGCCGGCCCAGCGCGTCGTAGATCGCAGCCAGGTCGCTCCTCGCCGCGGTAAGGAAACTGACCGCCGGGTCGGCCTGCCGGACCATGATCGCGTAGCCGCCCGACGTCTCCCGCTCGGCCTCGGCGTAGCGCTGCTGCCGCAGGAGCGATCGCCCGAGCTTGATCCGCGCAATCGCCGTGTTCGTGTGATCCGGGCCCAGCGTCGCGCCGTAGACCGCGAGCGCCTCGCGGAAGAGCTGCTCGGCCCGGGCGTTCTCCCCGCGCGCCATCTGGACGCTGGCGAGATTCGACAGGGCGATGCCGACCAGGTAGTGCCCCTTGGGGTAGGCCTTGCGGTAGATCTCGACCATCCGGCGGTACGCGGCCTCGGCGTCGTCCAGTTGATCCCGCTGCAGTGCCACGTTCCCCAGCTCGTTGACCGCCGACGCGACGCGCGGATGATCGGGCCCGAAGACGCGCTCCTGGATGGCCAGCGCCTCCCGGAGCAGGGTCTCCGCCTCCTCGAAGCGTTTCTGGAACACCAGCGAGCGGCCGAGCATCGTCAGGTTGGACGCCGTCTTGTAGTGATCGGTCCCGAACCACGACCGCGTGATCTCGAGCGCCTCACGGTAGTAGCGTTCGGCGTCGGCGTAACGGCCCTGCTCGTGCTGGATCGCGCCGAGGTCGACCAGGTCGTCCGCCACGTGCGGGTGATGCGCGCCGTACAGGGCCCGATCCAGCTCGAGCACACGGTGAGTCAGCGACTCCGCGATCGGCCAGTGTCCCTGGTAGAAGTGCGCGCTGGACAGCTCGTGCAGGGCGGCCGCCGTCTCGGGCGTCGTCGCGCCGTGCAGCTCCTGGAGCCGGACCGCCTCCTCGAGCACCTGGGTCGCCTCGACGTAGGACCCCTTCTCCACGAGCACGTGCCCCAGCGCGGCCGTGGCCGCGGCGACGGCGGGGTGATCGGCCGGAAGGGCTCGCCGCGAGGCCGCGAGGCCCTCGCGGACCAGCCGCTCGCCCTCCTCGAACTGCGCCTGGTCGGAGCGCAGGAGACCCAGCGCCACCGTGCTTGCCGCCACGTCGGGACTTTCGGGGCCGAGCAAGGTGCGACGCTGATCCAGGGCCGATCGGAGCAACTCGTCCGCCTGCTCGAGCCGTCCCAGCTTCTGGTAGATCCCCCCGAGCGTTCCGAGGAACTCCGCCTGCACGGCGGGCTCGGCGGAGAGGCTCCGCGCCTCCTGTACGCCGCGTTCGACCAGCGTCACGACGCGCAGGTCGTCGGCCGGCCCGACCGCGCCGTCGTCCCCCTCGAAGAGGCGCAGCATGAAGCGCTGGATCCGCTCGGTGCGCGCCGCCTCGGCCACGGCGGCGTTGCGCGCGCGGGCCAGGCGGACGGTGTAGAACGCCACCAGCGCGACCACCGTCGCCAGCGCGAGCGCCGCTGCGGCGACGGCCGCACGGTTGCGCTGGACGAACTTGCCCAGCCGGTAGCCCACCGTGTCGGGGCGGGCCTGCAGCGGCTCGCCCGCGAGGTAGCGATCGAGGTCGCGGATCAGCGCCTCCACCGTCGGGTAGCGCCGCTGCGGATCCCGGTGCATCGCGGTCAGGCACAGCACGTCGAGGTCCGGCCAGGAGATTCTCCCGGCCAAACGGGGCCAGGGACCGAGGGGCAGGCCTGCCGGCGAACGGTGATCCAGCGCAGCCTGCGTCCGCCGCGCCACGGCCGAGGGGCGCTCGGGTTCCCGCTCCGTGACGATCGAGACCGCCTCGGCGGGCGCGCGATTCGACACGTCGAACGGCAGCTGTCCCGTCAGCAGCTCGTAGAGGATCACTCCCAGGGCGTAGACGTCGGTGCGGATCCCCACGGGATCGCCGCGGACCTGTTCGGGCGCCGCGTAGGCCGGGGTCAGCTGACGCAGGCCGGTCCGCGTCTGGTCGGCTGGCGCGTCGAGGCTCTCGAGGTGCTTTGCGATCCCGAAGTCGAGCAGCTTCACGGTGCCGTCGGGCGTCACGAGGATGTTCGACGGCTTCAGGTCGCGGTGGATCACCGCCTGCGCGTGGGCGTACTGCACGGCCTCGCCGACCGCGCGGACCAGCTCGAGCCGCCCCTCGATCGACGTGGCGTGCGCTCGGCAGTACGCGGTGAGCGGGACCCCTTCGACGTACTCCATGACGAACCAGGGCGTGCCATCGGGAAGTGCGTCGGCGTCATAGAGCCGCGCGATCGAAGGGTGACTGAGCTGGGCCAGCGTCCGCTGCTCCGCGGCGAAGCGCTCGCGCCGCGTGCGCGAGAGCCACGCGTCGCGCAGGACCTTGATCGCCACCTGGCTGCCGAGGTCGTCACGCTCGGCGCGGTAGACGATCCCCATCCCGCCCTCACCCAGGATCCCCGTGATCGCGTACGGTCCGAAGCGCTGCCGCGGCAGCAGGTCCGGGTCGGCGTCGCCGAGGACCGCTTCCGCGACGGGGGCCACGCCGTGGTCGAGGACCGAGCCACCCCTTCCGTCCTCGTTCAGCAGCGCCGCGACCTCGGCGACGAGGTCCGGGTCGTCGCCCCCCTCGGCAAGCAGGTACGCGTCCCGAGCGTCCGGCGGCAGATCGACGGCGCCGTGGAACAGGGCCTGGAGTCGCTCCCAGCGCGTACCGTCCATCGGCGGGTCCCCGATGCCGCGACAGGGCGGCCCCTCGCGCGCGTCAGTGCGCTCGGCGGAGTTGCTGCGCGAGCCAGGCGCGAGCGGCGCGCCAGTCGCGAAGGACGGTGGCCTCGGAGACCGAGAGCGCCTGCGCGGTCTCGGTGACGTCGAGTCCGCCGAAGAAGCGGCTTTCGACCACGGCTGCCTGGCGCGGGTCGATGCGGGCCAGCTCGTCGAGCGCAGCGTCCAGCGCGAGCAGTTGCTCCCCACCCGCGGAAACCGGTTCGAACGCCTCGTCCAGGGTCGCCAGGGCGAGCCCACCGCCGCGCTTGTCGGAGTTCCGGCGCCGGGCCGCTTCGACCAGCACCTGGCGCATGGCTCGCGCCGCGATCCGCTTGAAGTGCAGGAGCGTGAGCGAGCCGAGCTCCGGCGAGTGGGCGAGCTTGAGCCAGGCCTCGTTCACGAGCGCCGTCGGATTGATCGTGGCCCGGGCGTCGTGACGACGAACGCTGGAGGCGAGGCGGCGCAGTTCCGAGTAGGTCAGGCAGAACAGGTCATCCAGCGCCTGCCGCTCGCCCGCGCCGTCACTTAGCAGTTTGTCACCCAGCCCCAGGTCCATGCCGGGCCCCCGCCGAGGTGCGGAATTACCGATTAGCTGATCCAAGTTAGCACGCTTCGGAATGCCGCATCAACCCGGTTCCGATCGAATTTCCGTTCGTGGCGGTGACGGGTTTCAGGTTCCGTTCGCGCAATGCGAAGGTGAAAGGAGCCACGCCATGCAGATCGAACGGAGTCCGTTCCTCAAGCTCGACAAGTCGTCTGTGATCGGGTACCTGAAGTCGACCGGCTCGCGCGATCCCGACATCATCCACACGCAGAAGGCGAACCTCGTCTCGCTCGCCAAGTTCCCCAAGTACGTGGGCGTCTACGTGATGGTCCTCGGCGCCATGCTGACGATCACGATCCTCATGTCCTTCATCGGGATCCCGATGCTGATCCTCGGCTGGTGGATGCGCGGCCGGGGCGTGAAGAACCTCAAGGCCGTCGAGGAGGGGTACAGCGAGTTCACCTCGCTGGCCCGCGCCGCGTAACGGCACAACGCGCTCCGAGTCGAAGCACCGGCAGCCGCAGCCGATCGAGGGGGTACGACATGAGACGCGCGAAATCCTGCAAGGTCGTGGGGCTAGCGATCACCGTGGTCCTGTCCATTCTGCTCGTTCCCGCGCTTCCGGCCGCCGCGGAGATTTCCGGCGAGACCCTCGCGCCCGAGCGGCTGCAGCAGAACACCACGGAGCTGCTCCTCGCGATGGACTCCGCCGCGGCCCCGGGTTGCGGAACCCGGACGGTCGTGGCGGTCGAGCTGGTTCGGCCGCCGGTCCCGGACGCCTCGCCTCGAGCGGCGGGACCCGTAGGCCCCTGGCAGGAGCGCTGGCGGCTCGATCGATGCGGCGACGCCGTCGCCTGGGACGTGTGGTACACGCCGGCCCCGCGGGGAGGGGTTGTCATCGGTGTCGGGCTTGCCGCGTCGGGGGAGAGCGCACCGGTTGACCTGGCCCGCATCGGGGAGAGGCCCCGGAGGCAAGCCGATCCTCCGGTCGGGCGGACGTTCCTCGTCACGAACACGAACGACTCGGGACCCGGCTCCCTCACCCAGGCGATCCTCGACGCCAACGCCTCCTCCAACCAGGACGGCATCGACCGGATCCGGTTCGAGATTCCGGGTCCGGGTCCGCACTCGATCTCACTGCTGGCGGCGCTCCCCGCGATCACGGACCCGGTCGTGATCGACGGCGATTCCCGGCAGGAGACCGTCACCGGCGCCCTTCCGGACGGGAGCGATCCGATCCCGGTGGTGGAACTGGACGGGAGCCAGTTGAGCCAGCCGGCGCACGGCCTGCTCCTCCGCGGCGGTTCGAGCACGATCCGGGGGCTCCGGATCCACGGGTTCATGGGTGACGGCATCCGGATCGAAGGCGGCGGATCGAACCTCATCCAAGGGAACGTCGTCGGCGGGGGCGGCGAGCGGGCGAGCGATCCCTCCGCCGCGGGGAGCGGCGTCGCGATCGTCGACTCCTCGGACAACGCGATCGGGGGATCCGCCGTCTTCGCCGGGAACACGATCGCGGGGAACAACGGGAAGGGCGTGAGGATCTCCGGGGCCAGCTCGACCGGGAACGTCATCCTCGGCAATCGCATCGTCCGCAACGCCGAGCAGGGAATCGCTCTGGAAGCGGATGCGGCCGATCTCCGACGGGAGCCCGGCACCGGTCCCAACCGCTTCCAGCGGCCGCCCACGCTGACGTCCGTGGCCTTCCCGCCGGCGCGCGCAGGTCAGGCGGCCGAGGCAACGGTCGAGGGCGTTCTCGAGGGAGACCGCTCGGCGACGTACCGGATCGAGATCTTCGCCACGGACGCGCACCCCATCGTCCCTGCGATCGGATCGGCCGACCGCCCACGCGGACGCCTCCCCGGGTCCGAAGGCGAACGGCTCCTGGCCTCCGCGGAGGTGACGACCGGTGCGGACGGCAGGGCCGGCTTCCTGCTGCGCCTTTCCGACGGGATTCACTCGCGGGACAGCGTGACGGCGACGGCGACCGATGCGAACGGCAACACGTCGGAGTTCTCGGCACCCCTGCTGGCGCCCGCCCTGACGATCAGCTGGAACGCCGGTACGGGGAACTGGGGGACCGCCGCGAACTGGAGCCCGGCCCAACTGCCGGCTGCGGGGGACGACGTCGTCATCGGCGCGAACGGATCCAACACGACCTTCACCGTGACGCTCGACGTCGCCGCCACCGTGAACAGCCTCAACCTCGGGGGCGGCAGCGGGACCCAGACGCTCTCCATCGCGTCTCCGACCCTCACGCTGAACGGGCCGTCCACGGTCAACGCCAACGGCACCCTCGGCCACAGCGGCGGGACGATCGCCGGCACCGGGAGCCTGACCATCAACGGGACCTACAACTGGTCCGGGGGGCTGATGACCGGGGCGGGGGTGACGACGGTGAACGGTCCGTTCAACCTCAGCGGATTGGTCGCCATCAACGGCAACCGGACGCTGAACAACGCCTCGACC
>JALOKP010000047.1 GCA_025456425.1 Acidobacteriota bacterium
GCTGGAGTGGATCGGGCTCGTGGCCGAGCCGGGCACCACTCCGTTCTACGAAGAGCTCGGCTTCGAGGTCCTGGACGGATATGCAGCCATGCGCCTCGCGCGGTGACCGGCCGGAGTGCGTCCCGTTCCTGGGACTCGACTTCGCGCCGCTCACGATCGAAGACCAGGCCGAGCTGGAGCCGTTCCTGGCGCGCCATCCCCACGCGCTGTCGGGCTACACCTTCGCGACCTTCGTCGCCTGGGACCACGTCTTCCGCTACTGCTGGGCCTTCACCGCCTCCGGGACGCTGCTCGTCGCGTTCCGCTTCACGCCGGACGGCCCGCTGCACCTGATGCAGCCGGTCGGGCCGCTCGACCCGACGACGGCCGCGGCGATCGTCGAGGCCGGCCGCCGGCTCGAGAAGCCGCTGGCGATCATCGGCGTCGACCGGGCCTTCCTCGATGCGCAGCCCGGGTTCGTCTCGGAGTTCGTCGTGACCGAGGAGCCCGAGAACGCGAACTACATCTACCGGGCCTCCGACCTGGCCGAGCTGAAGGGCCGCCGCTACGCCAAGAAGCGCAACCTGATCGCGCAGGCCGAGCAGTCGTACGCCTGGAGCGTCGAGCCGATGACGCCCGAGCGCGTGGACGACGCCTTCGAGGTCATGCGGCTGATGGCCGAGGAGGAGCCGGCCGCCTCGGAGTCGATGGAGCAGGACAACGAGGCGCTGCGCCGCACGCTGCGTGACTTCGGGCGGCTCCGGCAGGAGGGGATCCTGGTCCGCGTCGACGGCGCGCCGGCCGGCTTCGCGCTGTTCGAGCGCCAGACTCCCGACACGCTGGTGATCCACTTCGAGCGCGCCCGCCGCGACGTCAAGGGCCTCTACCAGCTGGTCAACCGCGCCGCGGCCGAGGCCGCCGTGCGTGGCGGGTTCGCGTTCGTCAACCGCGAGGAGGACCTGGGCGACCCGGGACTGCGCCAGGCCAAGGCCTCGTACGACCCGATCCGGCTGGAGATGGCCTACCGCCTGACGCTGGGCCTGGGAACCGCTGGCCGTCTCGGCGAGGATCCCTAGCGGGCCTGCGGGAGGCTGCTCCGGATCCGGGCGATCAGATCGCTGGTCGCGTGGACCTTGGGGTCGCCGGCGATGGCGACGCGGATCCCCAGCTCGCGGTGCGCCGCCTGCTCTTCCGTGGGCAGAGTCTCGGGCCGGTAGTCGGTCCCCTTGGCGTGCAGGGCGGGGCGGAGCAGGCGCAGCGTCGGGGCGACCGTCGGCTCGCCGAACCAGGTCACCCAATCGACCGCGCGAAACGCCGCCACGACCAGCAGCCGCTCCGCCAGCGGCAGCAGCGGCCGGCCTTCGCCCTTGTAGCGCCGCGCCGACGCGTCGTCGTTGAGCGCGACGACCAGCGTGTCGCCGGCGCGCCGGGCGTCGGCGAAGTAGCGGGCGTGACCGACGTGGACCAGGTCGAACAGCCCGTTGGCCAGCACGAGCCGGCCCGGCGGGTCGCTCCGGAAGCGCTCGGCCAGTTCCTCGCGCGGAGCGATCTTCTTCTCCAGCAGTCTCACGCCCGGTCCCAGCCCTCGCGCAGCGCGGCCCGCAGCTCGTCGCGGCTGACGGTCGCCGTCCCGCGCTTCATCACGACCAGCCCGCCGGCGACGTTGGCCAGCTCCGCCGCCTCGCGCCACGAGCCGCCGGCGGCGCGCGCGGCGGTGAAGACCGCGATCACCGTGTCGCCGGCCCCGGTGACGTCGGCGATCTCGTCGCTGCCGAAGACCGGGATCCGCGCGGCCGGACCGCGCCCCTCGACCAGCGTCATGCCGCGCGAGCCGCGTGTCACGAGCAGCGCTTCGGCCCGCAGCGTCCCTCGCATCCGCCGCGCCGCGTCCGCGATCCCCGCCTCGTCGTCGTCGTCGAGATCGATCCCCGCCGCGCGCTCGACCTCCTCCAGGTTGGGCGTCGCCGCCGAGACGCCGCGGAACCGCTCGAGCGCGAAACGGCTGTCGAGCATCAGCGCGCCGGTCCCCGGTGGCAGTTCGCGCGGCCAGGCGGGATCGACCGTGCCGTAGCCGTAGTCGGCCAGCACCAGCGCGGCCCCGGCCCGCCGGGCGCGCCCCGCCGCCGTCAGCAGCCGGCTCCGCACCGCGTCGGTCAGCGGCACGCCGCGCCGCCCGCGGTCCATCCGCACGATCTGCTGTTTGGCGGTGTGCGGGCTGCCGGCCAGGATCCGCGTCTTGGTCGGGGTGACGTAGCCGCGCTGCCTTACCAGGCCGCGCACGTCGATCCCGAGCCCGCCGAGGATCGTCGCCAGCCGCGCGCCGTCGTCGTCGTCCCCGATCCGCCCGACGATCGCCGTGGCGACCTCGAGCGCCGCCAGGTTGGCCGCCGTATTGGCCGCGCCCCCCGGCACGAACGACGAGTCACGGTGCTCGAGGATCAGCACCGGCGCCTCGCGCGAGACCCGCGCGATCACGCCGTACTCGAAGACGTCCAGGACCGCGTCGCCGGCGACGGCGACCCTCGCGCGATCGAGTCGATCGACCAGGGCCAGCAACGCGGCCGCGGCCGGACGCCCGCCCGCCTTTCCACTCATCGTCCGCTCGCCTCCGCGTGCTTCACGATCCACTCCACCGCCGACGGCAGGTCGTCGGCGACGTGGTCGGGCCACTCGTTCAGCGTGGCCCCCTTCCAGAGGATCTCGCCGCGCCCGTACCCCGTGCGCAGCAGGACGGTCGCGGCGACCCCCGCGTTCCGCCCGGCCCCGACGTCGCGGAACGAGTCGCCGACCATGTAGCTGCGCGACAGGTCGAGGTCCAGCTCGCGCGCCGCGCGCAGCAGCATCCCGGGACGCGGCTTGCGGCAGGTGCAGCGCCGCCGCAGGCCGGGGGGCCCGAGCTCGGGGTGGTGGGTGCAGGCGTAGATCCCGTCGAGCCGGGCGCCCTCGGCCGCCAGCAGCGCCGCCAGCCGCCGGTGCGTCTCGCCCAGCAGGTGGGGCGGGAAGTAGCCGCGCGCCGCACCCGCCTGGTTGGTCGCCAGCACCGCGGCCCAGCCCAGGCCGTTGACCCGGCGGATCGTCTCCGCGGTGCGCGGCAGCAGCGCCAGCCGCGAGGGATGGTTGACGTACCCGACCTCGGCGCAGAGCGTGCCGTCGCGGTCGAAGAAGATCGCGCGGCGGCTCACCGGTCCCTGGCCTCCCCCGGCGGACGGGTCTTCCAGCGGTTGTGCAGCCAGAGCCAGGCCGCGGGATCCTCGCGCACCCAGCCCTCGACCGCCGCGGTCGCGCGGGCCATCACGTCGCGGGCGCGCGATGCGTCGTCGCCGCCCGCCGCGAGCTCGAGCTCCGGCTGGTACACGATCCGATAGCCTCCGTCGGGGCGGGGGAAGGATACGACGGGAACGATCGCGGCCCCGGTGCGGACCGCCAGCTCGCCCATCGTCGAGGTCGTGGCCGCGAGCCGGCCGAAGAACGGCACGAAGACCTGCGGCGTCCCGCGGATGTCCTGGTCGACGAGGATCGCGACGGCGCGCCCCTCGCGCAGCGAGCGGACGACGGCGCGCAGCGCCCCGTGCTTGCCCAGCACGCGGTTCCCGGCGATCGCGCGCCAGCGGTTGAAGTCGGCGTCGATCCACGGGTTGTCCAGCGGCCGCGCGACGAAGTCCATCGGGTGGCCGGCCAGCGCCTGGCGGAGCGCGACCAGCTCCCAGTTCCCGAAGTGGGCCGAGAAGACGAAAGCCCCGCGGCCGCGGCCCAGCGCGGCCGCGAGGTGCTCGAGCCCCTCGGTCTCGAACAGCCGCTCCGCGCCCGGCCGGGCGTAGGCCGGCAGCGCGAGGACCTCGACCAGCACCCGCCCGAAGTGGGCGAACGCCGCGCGCGCGAGCGCGTCGGCCGCGGCCGGGGAGAGGCCCAGCGCCGCCTCGGCCTGGCGCGCCGCGAGGCGGGTGTGGCGCGCGTCGAGCCGCGCCGCGAGGCGACCCAGCCCGTGCCCGAAGACGACCCGCCCGCGCGGCGGAAGCGCGCGCGAGAGACCGACCAGCGGGGTCGTGGCCCAGGCCTCGAGGCGCCGCGCAAAGGTGCGCTCGCCGCGGCCGCTCATGCCGCCCCCGGGAACAACGCGCGGCGCACGACCGCCCGCACCGCCTGCTCGGCGGGCACGCGGAAGGCGATCCTCAGCACCGCCGGCACGGGCGCTCCCGCGGGCCAGCGGTTCGCGTCCTTGGCGGTGGTCACGACGAGCGAGCCCGGCACACGCTCTGCGGCCGAGACGATCGCCCGCGCGTCGGCAGCGCCGTAGCGGTGGTGGTCCGCGAAGTCGAGCCGGGCGGCGATCCGCCCGCCCAGCCCCTCCAGCGTCGCGGCGAAGGCGTCCGGGCGGGCGATCCCGCTGACCACGACCAGGTCCCGCCCGGCGAGCGCGGACGGCGCGTCCATCCGCCCGTCCGGCAGCGCCAGCGTCGCCGGCTCGTGCGCCGCGGCCACGACCTGGGGCAGTTCCGCGCCGCGCGCGCGCAGCGTCGCCTCCAGCGCGGCCAGCGCGGCGGGCCACTCCGCCCGCTCGAGCGGCCGGGGGACCAGCATCGCCGCGGGCGCGCGCGTGAGCACGACCAGGCCGGCGCGGGCCAGCCCGGCCGGCGGCTCGCGCAGCAACCCGGCGGGCAGCCCGCGGCCGCCGCCGAACGGGTCGGCCGCGTCGAGCAGAACGACGTCGAGGTCGCGCGCCAGCCAGCGGTGCTGGAAGCCGTCGTCGAGCACGATCGCGTCCGCCCCCGCCGCGCACGCCAGCGCCGCGGCCGCGGTCCGCCGGCGCCCCACCACGACGATCGGCGCGGCCCCCTCCGCCGCGAGCAGGTACGGCTCGTCCCCCGCCTCGCGGGCCGTGGCCCGCGGCGCCCCGCCGTCGCGCACCAGCAGCGGGTCCGACGCGCGCACGCCGCCGTGACCGCGCGAGACGATCGCGACCCGCCGCCCCTCGCCGGCCAGCAGCGCCGAGAGCCAGGCCGCGGCGGGGGTCTTGCCGGTGCCGCCGGCGACCAGGTTGCCGATCGAAAGGACCGGCGCCGCGGCCCGCTCGGCGCGCCAGGCGCCGCGGTCGAACAGCGCGTTGCGCAGCGCGGCGGCGCGCAGGTAGAGGCACCCCAGCGGCGCGAGCGCGGGGATCGGCCGTGCCGGGCTCACGCTTCGAGCCCCCGCACCGCGGTGGCCAGCCGCCGTCCCACGCCGCAGCGGGCCTCGACCTCGCGCTGCGCGGCCTCGCCCGCCGCGAGCCGGGCCGCGGGATCGTCCAGCCAGGCCCGCAACTGGGCCAGCGCGGTCTCCGGGGCGGCGCAGCGCACCAGGCCCCCGGCGGCGGCGAGCGGCTCGATCAGGTCGACCTGCGCGTGATCGTGGGGCCCTGCGACCAGGGGGCAGCCGGCGGCCGCGGCCTCCAGCGGCGAGTGCCCGCCGACCGGGGCGAAGGTCCCGCCCAGCGTCGCCGCGGCGGCCAGCGGGTAGGTGCGTGGCAGCACCCCCATCCGATCCAGCAGCACCGCCCGCGCACCGGCGGGGGCGGCGCCGCGGGAGGCCCGGTGAACGGCCAGGCCGGCCTGCTCCAGCTCCGCGGCCAGCGCGTCGAACCGCTCCGGGTGGCGCGGCGCAACGAGCAGCGCGCCCCCCTCGGGGCCGGTCGCCAGCGGCGCGAAGGGGGCGGCCTCGCCGGGGTGGCAGCTTCCCAGCACGATCCAGCGCCGGGCCGGATCGAGCCCCAGCTCGGCGCGGAGCGCGTCGACCGCCCGTGGGTCCGGCGGCGGCGGGGCCGCGTCCCACTTGAGGTTCCCGACCGGGCCGAAGCGGGCGTCGGGCACGCCGAGGGCGGCGAAGCGCTCGCGGTCCCCCTCGCTCGCGGGGCAGACCAGCGCGGCCTCGGCCAGCGCGCCCCCGTAGAGCGCCTTCAGCCGCCGGTAGCGCGGCCAGCGCGCGGGAGAGAGCCGGGCCGAGACGAGTGCCGCCGGAATGCCACGGCGGCGCAGCAGCGAGAGCCGCCACGGCCAGATCTCGGTCTCGACGACCAGGTGCAGCGGCGGCTCCAGGGCGGCCAGGAAGCGCTCCAGAATGGACGGGTGGTCGATCGGAGAGAGCTGGGAGGCAAACCCTAGTTCGCGCGCGAGCCGCCGCCCGGTCGCCGTCTGGGTGGTGACCAGAAGCCGCCTCGTCTCGCCCTCCTCGGTCAACGCGTGAGCCAGCGAGGCCAGCGCCCTGACCTCGCCCATCGACGCGGCGTGGGCCCAGATTGCGCCGGCGGGGATCCCCTCCAGCGCCTCCGGGACCGCCAGCCGTTCCCCCAGGTCGCGCCGCGTCGCCGGGTCGGGGGAGAGGCGGTAGGCCAGGCGCGCGGCGACCGCCCCGCCCGCCATCAGCGTCCGATAGAGCGATCCGGCGAGCGAACCGGCCCACGCCGGGCGACCCGGCGGAATCGACCCGCGGGGCGCCGGCGCCCCGCTCACGGGTCCTCCCGCGCGACTCCAGCCTTCGACCGCCCCAGCCGCGGCCCCGGGTCCGGGCGTGAGTCGGCTAAAATGCCTCTTAGTTTTCCGCCCGGGAGCCCCGGGTCACAGCCCGCGCCGTGCGCGCCGGGCGCACGGAGGAGAGCGATGATCGAGAAGATCGGCGTGGTCGGTGGGGGCATGATCGGTGGCGTTCTGGTCCAGGAGATCGGCCGTCGGCGGCTGGCCCGTGCGGTGGGTCTGGTCGACATCATGCCGCCCGACCTCGCGAAGGGGAAGTGCCTCGACATCGCGGAGGGGAGCCCGGTCGTCGGTTTCGATTGCCGCTTCGAGGGGTCGAAGACCTACGAGGCGATCGCCGGCTCCGAGATCGTGATCAACACCGCCGGCGTGCCGCGCAAGCCGAAGCCGGACGGTACCCTGCCGTCGCGCGAGGAGCTGCTGGCGACCAACCTGAAGATCACCGACCAGGTGGCCGAGGGGATCAAGGCCTTCGCGCCCAAGGCGATCGTGATCTCGATCGCCAACCCGCTCGACGCGATCGTTTACCGGCTGCACCAGCTCCTGAAGCTGCCCAAGGGCCGGCTCATGGGGATGGCGGGGGTGCTCGACTCGGCCCGCTACCGCTACTTCATCGCCGAGGCGGCGGGGGTCTCCGTCGACAACGTGACGGCGCTCGTGCTGGGCGGCCACGGTGACGACATGGTCCCGATCCGCTCCGCGACCCGCGTCGCCGGTCTGCCGGTCGAGATGTTCGTCGAGCCGGCGAAGCTCGACGCGATCGAGGCCCGGACCCGCGGCGCCGGCGGCGAGGTGGTCAAGCTGCTCGGCTCCGGCTCCGCCTTCGTCTCGCCGGCCTGGTCGGCGCTGGCGATGGCCGAGGCGATCATCTACGACCGCAAGCAGATCCTTGCGGTCAGCGCGCTGCTGGAAGGCGAGTACGGCGTGAAGGGGCTGTTCGTCGGCGTGCCGGCGGTGCTCGGGAAGAACGGCGTGGAGAAGGTGATCCAGGTCCCGCTGAACGACGCCGAGAAGGCCGCGCTGGAGCGTTCGGTGGGCGGCGTCGGCAAGACCTGCGCCGAGGTGGATCAGATCGCGGGCAAGGCCTAGATCGCCGTCGGCGTCGGGCCTAAAATACCGGCTTCCCGCCCGGACGAGGAGTCCGTCCGATGAGTGTTCGTGTCATGTTCCGGCTCGCGTTGGCGAGCGGCGTTCTCTTCCTGACGATCGCCCTGCCCGCGCCCGCCCAGGGGGTCTTCAACGAGACCCGGCCGGGCGTCTGGGGCGAGGTGGCGGACGAGCAGGGGAACCCCATCCCCGAACTCACGGTCAAGATGGCCCGCAACGTCGAAGGAGACCCGGGCGGCACCGTCAAGACGACGAAGAAGGGGACCTTCATCTTCCCGAAGCTCGAGCTGTACGAGACCGGCTACGTCCTGACCCTCGACAGCACCGAGTGGTACATCCGCAAGTACCACATCCGGACGCGGCGCGGCACCCGGGAGATCTACCAGGACGACGAGGGGTCGCTTGGACCCAAGTCTCAGGACAAGCTCCCGATCATCCGGCACCGCGGCGCGAACACGGGGATCTCGCTGGTCGTGGCCCGGATCGCGGATTACGTCGCTCCCGCGGCGGCGCCCGGCGCACCCGGCGTGCCCGGCGCGGCGGCGCCGAAGCGCGAGCTGACGCTGGCCGAGAAGGCCGACGAGGCGGTAGCGCTCGGCGACTACACCGGCGCGATCGACCTGCTCAACCAGGCGCTGGCCGAGAAGCCCAACGACCCGGACCTGACCTGGAGCAAGGCGACCTACATGGCCAAGTCCGGCGACACGCAGGGCGCGATCCGGGAGGGCTCCCGCGTGATCCAGGCCGCCCCGGACCGGACCGGCATCCGGTTGCAGATGGCCGGCTGGATGGCAGAGCGCGGGCAGCTGGCCGCTGCGATCCCGCTGCTCGAGAAGGAACGCGAGCTGCAGCCTGAAAGCCCGGCGGTCGCCCAGGCGCTGTTCGAGGCCTACGGCGAGGCCGGGCAGGCCGACAATGCGGCCAAGGAGGTCGACCGCTGGCTGGCGATCGCGCCGTCCGCCCCCGAGGCGATGCTGGCCAAGGCCGACATCCTGAACAGCAAGGGGGACTTCGCCGGGGCCGAGGAGATCTTCCGCAAGCTGGCCGCGGCCGACTCGAAGAACGCCGACCGGATGTACTACAACGCCGGCGTCTCGATCATGAACAAGAAGGGGGTCACCAACGACGACCGCAAACGCGCGATCACGGCCTTCGAGAAGTCGGTCGAGACCAACCCGAAGTATGCCAAGGCGTGGAACCAGCTCGGACTGGCCTACCTCGGGCTGGGAGACTACGCCAAGGCGCGTGAGGCGTTCAAGAAGTTCCTCGAGCTCGACTCCAGCAGTCCCGAAGCGGTCGAGGCGAGGGACCTGCTGAAGGCGCTCCCCGCACGGTAGGGGCCGGCCTCCGTGCCGGCCCGAAACCCGCTTGGCACGGAACGGGCCGGCACAGAGGCCGGCCCCTACCGGGCCGGCGCACGCGTGCCCCCGTACAATGAACGCATGACCGAGGCGCGGAAGATCTCCGTCCGGGGGATCGTGCAGGGCGTGGGGTTCCGCCCCTTCGTCTTCCGGCTCGCCGAGCGCCACGGTCTCGCCGGCTGGGTCCTCAACGGCGAGCGCGGTGTCGAGATCCACGCCGAGGGGTCCGGGGACGCGATCGACGCCTTCCTCGCGGAGCTGCAGGCCGCGCCGCCCCCCGCCGCGCGGATCGCGTCCTGCGATGCGGTCCCCGCCGCGCTCGAGGGGCACGCCGGCTTCGCGATCCGCACGAGCGCCCGGGAGGGAGCCCCGACGGTCCGCGTCTCGCCCGACCTTCCGGTCTGCGACGCCTGCCTCGCCGAGCTGGACGATCCCGCCGACCGCCGCGCCGGCTACCCGTATATCAACTGCACCAACTGCGGCCCGCGCTTTTCGATCGTGCTGGGGCTGCCGTACGACCGCCCGCTGACCACGATGAAGGACTGGCCGCTCTGCGACGACTGCGCCCGCGAGTACGGCGATCCGCGCGACCGTCGCTTTCACGCCCAGCCGGTCGCCTGCCCGGCCTGCGGCCCGCGGTTCCGGCTGCTGAGCGTCGATGGTCGCGAGACGGCGGAGGGGGCGGCGGCGCTCGCGGCGGTCGCGGCGGCGCTCGCTGCGGGTGCGATCGTCGCGGTGAAGGGGATCGGCGGCTACCACCTGGCCTGCGACGCGCGGCAGCCCGCCGCGGTCGCGGCGCTGCGCGAGCGCAAGTTCCGCAAGGAGCGGCCGTTCGCGGTCATGGCGCGCGACCTGACCGAGGCCGGCACGCTGGTCGCGCTGGATCCCGAGAGCCGGGCGCTGCTGGTCTCGAGCGCGCGGCCGATCGTGCTCGTACCGGCCCGCGTCGAGCTGACGGAGGTCGCGCCGGGGCACCGCGAGCTCGGCGTGATGCTGCCGTACGCGCCGCTGCACCACCTGCTGTTCGCGGCCGGCGCGCCGCCGGCGCTGGTGATGACCAGCGCCAACCGCTCCTCCGAACCGATCGCGTACCGCGACGACGAGGCGCTGGCCTCGCTGGCGGGGATCGCCGACCTGTTCCTGGCCGGTGAGCGGCCGATCGCGCGCCGGGTGGACGACTCGGTCGCCCGGGCCGGGGCCTTCGGGCCGACCATCCTGCGCCGTTCGCGCGGCTACGCGCCGTCCTCTGTCGCCGCGTTTCCGGCCGGGCCGCCGATCCTCGCGACGGGAGCCGACCTGAAGAACGCGGTCGCGCTGGTCGTCGGCGGGCAGGCCTTCGTCAGCCAGCACGTCGGCGACCTCGACCACCTTGCGGCGCGCGAGGCCTTCGAGGGAACGCTCCGCGACCTGTGCCGGATGTGGGAGGTCGATCCGCAGGGCGCGATCGTCGCCCACGACCTGCACCCGGACTACCACGCGACGCGGGCCGCGCTCGCGCTGCCGGCGGCGCGCCGCGTCGCGGTCCAGCACCACCGGGCGCACGTGGCCTCGGTCCTGGCCGAGCGCGGCGCATGGGAGGCGCCGGTCGTCGCCCTGGCGTGGGACGGCACCGGCTACGGCGACGACGGCGGAATCTGGGGCGGGGAGGTGTTCGCGGGGTCGCTGGCCGGCGGCCTGGCCCGGCGGGCCCACCTGGCCCCGGTGCAACTGCCCGGCGGCGACGCGGCCGCGCTCTACCCGCCGCAGTGCCTGGCCGGCTTCGTCGCCGGGCTCGACCCCTCCGCGGCGGAGGGGCCGGACGCCGGCGCGCCCGCGCTGGCGATGCCGACGCGCTACGCGCTGGCGCTGAGCCTGGCCAGCGCGGGCGAGCGGGTCCACGCCTCGACCTCGATCGGCCGGCTGTTCGACGCGCTGGCGGCGATCTGCGGCTTCACGCGCGAGATCACCTTCGAGGGCCAGGCGGCGATCGGGCTGGAGCAGCTCGCGCGCGGCGGGAGGGCAGCCGCCTACCCGCTCCCCTGGTCCGGCGAGGAACTCGACTGGCGCCCGCTGGTGGCCGCGGCCCTCGACGATCGCCGCCGGGGCCGCGACCCCGCCGAGATCGCGCGCGCCGCGCACGAGGCGCTGGCCGGCGCGGCGGCAGCGGTCGCGGCGCACGGGCGCGAGGCGTGGGGCGCCGAGGCGCTCGTGCTGTCGGGGGGAGTGTTCCAGAACGCGCTGCTGCTGGAGCTGATCCGCGAGCGGCTGGGCCGCAAGGGCTCGCTTCCCGCCTGGCTCAACCGCGAGGTCCCGCCCAACGACGGCGGGATCGCCCTGGGGCAGGCGGCGCTGGCGGCTACGGAGCCGGCCGCCCCGCGCTGAGGAAGAGCACCCAGTCGGCGTGCGTCTCGCGCAGGCGCTGCGCGACCTCGGCCGGAACCAGCAGGAACTCCTCGGGGTCCGACCCCGGGACCTCGCAGATCGCGGCCTGGCCGGCCTCGAGCCGCTTGCCGGCCTCCTCGGAGAGTTCGAGGAAGGGAATCTGCCGGGCGCGTGTCACGAAGTGGAAGCGGCGCGGCCCGCGGACGCCGTCGCGCAGCGCGTGGTCGCGCAGCAGCTGCGCGGCCCGCGCGGTGGCAGCGTGTTCGCCGGTCTCCTTCGCCCGCTCCTCCTCGCGGGCCCGGTCGGCGGCACGGCGCTCCTCCTCCCGGGCGCGCCGCGCCTCGTCTGCGGCGCGCTGCTCGGCCGAGATCCCCTCGCGGCCGAGCTTGTTCTTCCGCGCCTTCTCGTCGTGCGCGAGTTGCCGGGCCCGCTTGTCGTCGGCGAGCCCGGTCTTCACCAGCTGGTCGCGCAGGCTGCCCATCGTTCCGTCCGCCCGGTCCGCTCCTCCGCGATCCGCGTCAGGCGACCGTCACCTCGGGGCAGAGGTAGACGTCCTGGATCGCGTGCAGCAGCCTGATCCCCTCGGCCAGCGGCTTCTGGAACGCCTTGCGCCCCGAGATCAGCCCCATCCCGCCGGCCCGCTTGTTGATCACCGCGGTCGCGACGGCGTCCTGCAGGTCGTTCTTGCCCGAGGCGCCGCCCGAGTTGATCAGCCCGATCCGGCCCATGTAGCAGTTCACGACCTGCCAGCGGGTCCACTCGATCGGGTGGTCGGGGACCAGCTCGCCGTAGACCCGCTTGTGCGTCTTGCCGTAGTTCTCGAGCGCGAGGTAGCCGCCGTTGTTCTCGGGCAGCTTCTGCTTGATGATGTCGGCCTCGAGCGTGACGCCCAGGTGGTTCGCCTGGCCCGTCAGGTCGGCCGACACGTGGTAGTCCTTGTCCTGCTTGAACCCCGGGTTGCGCGTGTAGCACCAGAGGATCGTGATCATCCCCAGCTCGTGCGCCGCCTGGAACGCGGCCGAGACCTCCTGCAGCTGGCGCGTCGACGCGTCGGAGCCCCAGTAGATCGTGGCGCCGACGCCGACGCAGCCCATGTCCCAGGCCTGCTTGACCGAGGCGAACATCACCTGGTCGAACTTGTTGGGGTAGGTCATCAGCTCGTTGTGGTTGAGCTTGAGCACGAACGGGATCCGGTGCGCGTAGCGCCGCGCCACCGCGCCCAGCACGCCGAGCGTCGAGGCCACGCCGTTGCAGCCCCCCTCGATCCCCAGCTCGACGATCGTCGCCGGGTCGAAGAAGGCGGGGTTGGGCGCGAACGACGCGGCGCCGGAGTGCTCGATCCCCTGGTCGACGGGCAGGATCGAGACGAAGCCGGTGCCGGCGAGCCGGCCGTGCGAGAGCAGCGACTGGAAGCTGCGCAGCACCTGCGGGGGGCGGTCCATCGGGGCGATCAGCCGATCGACGCAATCGGGGCCCGGGAGGTGGAGCGAATCCCTGGGGATTCCGCGGGCGACGTAGTCCAGGAGCGGTGCGTGCGGGCCGAGCGTCTGGCGGATCGTCTCGATCATGTCGGTTCCCTCGAGAGGGCCGCGCGTCCGGCGCGCGGGCGGGGTGGGCAGGGCTACTCTAGTCAGTCCGGGAGGGCGATGCCAAGGGCCCGGGGGCGCTATGATCGCCGCCATGCCCAACGGCTCGACGCACGCCGCCCCGGGGCGCCCGGGGCTCGGTCCCGAGGACTTCGCCCTGGTCCGGGCCGTCCAGGCCGGCGACCCGGAGGCCTTCGAGCGCTTCGTCGCCCGCTTCGGTCCGATGATCATGGCCTTCGGCCTGCGCATGTGCGGCAACCGTGCGGATGCCGAGGACGTGTTCCAGGAGACGCTGCTCAAGGTCTTCACCCGCCTGGCCGATCTTGACGACCCGGGGGCGCTGCGGACCTGGTTCTGGCGGGTGGTCTCGAACGAGTGCCTGATGAGCCGCCGCGGCCCGCGCGACCCGGGGCGCACGGTCGCCTTCGACGAGCTGTTCCCGCTGTCGGCCGAGCGCGGCGAAGCGCCCGAGCTGCCGGATGCCGCGGCGGTCGACCCGGAGCGCGCCGTGCTGGCCGCGGAGCTCCGGGAGCGGCTCGAGGAGGCGATCCGTCACCTTCCGCCCGACTACCGCATCATTCTCCTGTTGAGGGATTTCGAGCAGCTCTCGACGGAGGAGGTGGCGGAGGTGCTCGGGATCTCGGTCGCCAACGCGAAGGTCCGACTGCACCGGGCGCGCCTGGCGCTGCGCCGGACGCTGCAGACCGGCGACGGGGAGGGCGCGTGAGCAGGGATCCGCGCTGCCCGCGCTGCGAGCCGGGGGCGGAGAGCCTGTCCGAGCTGCTGGAGGGGACCCTGTCGGCGCCCCAGCGGCACGAGCTGGACCGGCACCTGGCGGGTTGCGCCGACTGCCGCGCCCTGCTCGCGGCGCTGCGGGAGCAGATCGAGGCCTGCCGCGCCACGCCGCGGCCCGTTCCGTCACCGGACTGCGTGGCGCGCGCGGTCCAGACGCTGCAGGCCGAGCTGGCCCGGCGTCGCGCGGGCCCGCACTGAGCGCCGCGCCCCGGGGGGGGCGCGTTCGAAGCCCGGAAATGTACGGCGTACGGGGTCCGCGGGGCGGCCGGATCCCTGCCCGCGAGGCATCCCGGCCGGGGCTGGTTTGGCGTGGCTCGGGCACCCTCTTCGCCGTACATCATGGCCACGCCGGAGAGGGGGCCGGAGGAGCCGATGGGGTCGCGCCGGGACCGTACGCTCGAGACCTGGGAACGCCTGTGCCGCGCCGCGCGGCACTGGGGCGGAGAGGGGGTCTGCGAGCTGGCCGGCGTCCCGCCCGCCCTGCTCTGGCTCTACGGCTCGACGATGATCGAGGCCAGCCGCGAGCCGGACGGCTCGGTTGCGCTGCGCGCCTTCCTCGTGATGCGCCCGTCGCACCCCGACCCGGCGCGGGTCTGCGAGACCTACCAGCCCGCGATTCCCACCGGCCGTCTGCGCGTGGACGACGAGGGGGACATCGTGCTCGAGCACCGGATCGAGGTCGGCACGGACGACGCGACGCTCGACGCGGAACTGCGCCGGCTCTGCGAGGCCGCCGACAGCGTCGACGACCTGATCCGCGAGGAGGCGGGCGGCATGCTCTCGTTCGACCTCTTCGAGTGGGACGTGATGCAGGCGGTCCGCGGCGAGCTGCAGTAGGGGCCGGCCTCCGTGCCGGCCCGAGATGCGCCTGGCGTCGGACGGGCCGCCACGGAGGGCGGCTCCTACGGGCACGGTCCCCCGGCGTCGAGCGCGTCGCGCGGGTCGGGAACCACCGTCGCGTCTCCGTAGCTCCCGGTCCCGCAGCCGTTCTGCGCACGCAGCAACAGGTACTCGCCGGCCCCCGCGTCCGGCGGCGGCACGGCGTCGTCGAACGGCGTGTCGGGCAGGTCGTCGGCCCGGCACGAAGTCGCCGCGAAACCGCCCGAGCCGCGCAGCAGGCCGAGGTCGCCGGCGACGAGGTCGTAGCGTGTCCCCGGCCCCGCGGCCGGGTCCTGGGAGTCCCACGCGACCCGAACGGCGGTGGGGAGGCGCGCCGCCGCCAGTGCTGTCACCTCCGCGGGAGGGGCGAAGGCCGACGCGTCCGCGTCGTTGCAGTCCAGCGCGTTGTCGACGTAGCCGGGCGGCTGTACGCAGTCGATGACGGGCGGCCCGACCGGATCGCCGAAGCCGTCGCCATCCGCGTCGCGGAACCACTCCAGGACGGTCCCGCAGGGGGTCCGGAAATCGGTCTCGAGCGGACCGTTGCCGGGCACGGCGAGCCAGCGCGTCCCGGGGAACAACGGGTTCGGCGAGGCGATGCGCGCGCGCCAGATGTAGGGTGCCGAGCCCGCCAGGCCGGCAGTCCGGAGAGACAGCGGAACCTGGCTGCCCTCCGCGCCAGGGGCGCTGGTGGGCGTCCAGGGGCCGGTCACGCGGCCGCTGCTGTCGAAGGCCACGCCCAGTGGCCTCGTTTCCGCCTCCAGCCGCACCCGTCCCCGGCCGGCGGCGGTGCGGCCGGCGGCGAGCGCGTCGAAGGACGCATCGGCGAGCGTGAGGTCGAGGAGGGCCAGTGGCGTCCCGTCGGTGCGCTGCTGGCGCAGCCGAAGCGGCAGCCCGGCCGTCCCGCCGCCGAAGTAGACGAACGCCGCGCCGATCTCGGCGGCGTCCGGGTCGCCGACCAGGAGGTCGCTGAAACCGTCGCCGTTCACGTCGCCGCCGGAGGCGACCGACATCCCGAGGTCGGCGTAGGCGGTGCCGCCCGCGACGCTCCAG
The DNA here is from genome assembly GCA_025456425.1 of Acidobacteriota bacterium. GTDB lineage: Bacteria > Acidobacteriota > Polarisedimenticolia > J045 > J045 > JALOKP01. The sequence continues at coordinate 15,625 of JALOKP010000047.1, forward strand.
GCCGGCACGCTACCCAGCCCCGAGCCGCTGCCGAGGAAGAGCAGCGCCTGGCCCTCGTACGTCCTCGTCACGGTCGCGTTGGGTGCGCCGATCAGCACGTCGGCGTAGCCGTCTCCGTTGGCGTCGCCGGCCGGTGCCACGGAGCGGCCCAGCCCGGCGTTGGCGTTGGTGCCGGAGACCGACCACTCCGGAGTCCCCGAAAGGCCGGCCGGACCGCCCCGGAACAGGTAAGCGCGCCCGGCGTCGCGGAAGGGATCGACGTTCACGCCGTTGGCGCCGATCACGACGTCGCTGTAACCGTCGCGGTTGACGTCGCCGGCCGAGGCGACCGAGCGTCCGAAATCGTCGACCGCGTCCTCTCCCTCGCGCGTCCACGCGGGCGAAGCCGCGAGTCCCGCCGCGCCGCCCTTGAAGAGCGAGGCCTGCCCGCCGAGGAACGAGCCCAGGTGCAGCGGATCGCCGATCAACAGGTCCGAGCGACCGTCGCCGTCGACGTCGCCGGCCGAGGCCACGCTGTGGCCGAAGTCGGCCGCGTACTCGTCGCCGTCGTGAGTCCAGGCCGGCAGGGCACCGAGCCCGTCGGGTCCGCCGTGGAAGACTCGGACGCGCCCGGCGTAGAGCAGGGAAGGCGACCCTTCCGGCGTGTGGTCCGGCGCGCCGATCGCGACGTCCGCGAAGCCGTCGCCGTTGACGTCGCCCGCACCGGCCACCGACCAGCCGAGCCGCGCACCCGCCTGCTCGCCCTCGACGCTCCACGCCGCGGCGGCGCCGAGCCCGGCAGGGCCGCCGCGGAACAGGAACGCGGCCCCCTCGCGCAGCAGCGGGTTGCCGTGGTCCGAGGCCCCGACGATCACGTCGGGGTGGCCGTCGCCGTCGACGTCGCCGGCCCCGGCGACCGAGATCCCGAAGCCGGAGCCGGGCAACCCGGAGGCGGTCCACGAGGGGGTTGCAGAGGGCCCCGATGGCGAGCCCGGGTAGAGGGCGGCCAGCCCGACCGCGGTCCCGCCGCTCCCGAGGTAGCTCGGGTCGCCGACGATCACGTCGCAGAAACCGTCGCCGTCGACGTCGCCGGCCGGCGCCACCGACTGGCCGAACAGCTCCCAGCCTCCGGCCGCTTGCGCGCTCCACGCGAACTGCGTCGCGGGCGCGTCGCCGGCGCCGTAGAAGAGAAACGCCGCCCCGGCGCCAGGCTGTCCGCCGGAGAAGCCGGGAGCGCCCAGCAGCAGGTCGGAGAAACCGTCGCCGTTGGCGTCGCCCGCGGTGGCCACGACGCCCAGTCGGGCCCCGGCCTGGTTCAGCTCGTGGCTCCAGTACGGGGCCGCGGCGAGTCCTCCCGCGGTGCCGAGGAACGCCAGCGCGCGCCCCTCCTCGCCCTCCGGTCCCGACCACCGCTCGAGGCCCACGACCAGGTCCGCCCGTCCGTCGCCGTTGAGGTCGCCGGCGGTCGCGATCGAGGATCCGGCATGCGCGCCGGCCTGGTCGGGCTGGTAGGTCCACGGCCCGGTCGGCGTCCCGGCGCCGCCGTAGTAGACGAAAGCAGCCCCCTCCTCGACCTCGCCGCCCGAATAGCGCGGCGCGCCGGCGAACAGGTCGGCGAAGCCGTCGCCGTTGACGTCGCCCGTGGTCCCGACGACCTCGCCCAGTCGTGCTCCCGCGACTTCGGATTCGGCGGCCCAGGCCGCGACCGCGCCGGGCCCTCCCGCGCTGCCGTGGTAGAGCCAGATCCGGCCTTCTTCGGTCTCGCCACCGCTCCAGCGCGGCGCACCGGCGACCAGGTCGTCGAACCCGTCGCCGTTGACGTCGCCGGCACCGGCGACGGGGCCCAACTCGGCCCCTGCCTGGCCCGAACGGGCCGACCACGCCGGGATCGCCGCGAGCCCGAGTGCGGAGCCGAGGTAGGCGAAGACCTTCCCCTCGCCGGGAAGCGGGTCCGCCAGCAGCGGCGCACCCACGGCGAGGTCGGCGAACCCGTCGGCGTCGAGATCCCCCGCGCCGGCGACGAAGCGCCCGAACGCCGCACCGGCCTGCGGCCCATCGAGGACCAGCGACGGCGTGGCCGGGAGGCCCCCCGCCGATCCGTAGAAGACCGCGACGCAGCCGGCGTCGGCGCCGCCGCCGTCGCAGCCGTCGGCGCCGATCGCGATGTCGTGGTAGCCGTCGCCGTTGAGATCCCCCGCCGCGGCGACCGCGCGCCCGAACCCGTCGCCCGCCGCGCTGCCCATGGCCGACCACGACGCGCTCGCCGCCGGACCGGCAGGGGAGCCGAGGTACAGGAATGCCGCGCCGGCGTCGAGCATCGCGCCGTCGTCGAACAGCGGGGCGCCGACCAGCAGGTCGGAGAAGCCGTCGCCGTTGACGTCGCCGGCGGTCGCGACGGCGAGACCGAACGCCGCGCCGGCCTGGCCGGGCTCAGCCGTCCAGGCGGCGCTCGTGGCGAGCGGGTCGATCGTCAGCGGGTAGGCGGCGCCGGCGTCGTCGATCGCGATCCGCAGGCCGCCCGGGACCGGGTCCATCCGCGCGTCGAGCGGGCGCCGCCGCGCGTCGAACACCGCGAGCCCGCCGTAGTGCAGCGCCGGGCGCCCCGCGCGATCGAGCAGCAGCAGCGCGCGCCCCGCCGGATCGTCGCCGCGGACGAGGGCACCCTCGACCGCCAGTTCGAGCAGCAGCGGGCCGGGCCCCTGCGGCGCCTCCGCGATCGTGAAGCCGTGCTCGATCCCTCGCGGCGCGTTGTGCAGCCACTCTTCGATGACGCCGCGAACGAGGCGCGCCGACGCGCCGTCGGCGCGCGGGACGCGCGCGCGCGGGATCGCGACCGGCGCGCCGACGCGGCCGAGGGAACGCAGCGCGAAGGCGAAGGGCGCAGGATCCGCGCCGCCACAGCGCGCGGTGATCTCGATTCCGCCGGGCGTGGCTGCGGCGCACAGTCCCTGCGCGCGGTTGGGCGCCGCGATCCGGTCGAGCCCGTCGGGACGGAAGCCGTACTCGCGCGCCGAGAGGTCGGCGCTCACCGCAGCCATCCAGGCGGGATCGGCGGCTGCAGCGGGCATCAAGGCGAGCGTGGAGCAGAGAACCGACACCGCACCCCACGGGAAGGCACGGCCTGCCATCGCGGCGCCAGGCGTCATCGATTGTCCCCCCCGCGACCCGGTTCCCACGCGCGGAGCGCGCACGGCCGGGACGGGTCACTGCCCGCGCGAAAGGTACCTGAGTCGCGGCGAGCGAGGCAACGGCATTCGATGCGAACTCTTGCGCGCGCGTGAGCCAGGAGCGTGACGCGGACGGACGGGCGTCCTGTGGGCAGGTCACGGCAGGAGACAGGCGTCCTGTCAGCGGGACGATCCGGCGATTCCCCCGCCGATCGCGGAAAAGCGAAGGGCCGGCGCGCCGGCCAGCCCTCGAGAGTCCCGGCCCACGGGGGGCGCGGAGGCGTGCCTGGCGTCGGGCGGGCCGCTTCAGAGAACTCTCCCTACGCGCTCGGCGCCGCCGGGTCCGGGACGAGCAGCAGCGTCGTCGGGTCGAGCAGCGCGTGCATGCTCTGGCGGCCGATCCGGTCGCGGTCCTTGAGCAGCGTGAGCCGCACCCCGGTGCCGTCGTGCTTGAGCAGGAACGCGAGGTCGACCTGGTCCTCGATCTCGTCGGCGGGGGGGGGCAGGTGCCCCGGCTTCTCAGGCGGCCCCTCGCGGTGCCAGCGCGACGACATCCAGACCTCGGCGCCCGCCCGATCGGCGATCGCGCGGATCGCCGGGACCATCGCGCGCACCTCGGGCTTCTCCATCTCCAGCCGGTCGAGGATGATCACGTCGGGCTTGAAGTCGGCGAAGGCGCCCAGCTTGGTGACGAAGTCCTCGAGCCGCTCGGGCGTGAACGAGTGGCCCAGGAAGGTGCGGATGTGCCGCAACCGCTCGATCTCGAGCTGGATCGCCGGGCGCGAGACGTCGGCGTGCTGCTCCTTGAGCATCTCGAGCAGCAGGTCGTCGTACCAGGTGCGGACCTTCTCGACCGGGCGGTCGACGGTGACGTGCAGGACCTTCTGGCCCGAGAGCAGCGCGTCGAGGCCTACCCCGACCATGAAGGCGGTCTTGCCGACCCCCGCGCGGGCCATCACCAGCGCGATCTTGCCCGGACCGGGCCCCGGGGCCCCGTCCTTCTCCAGGAGGGTGCGCGTCGAGCGGCGCAGCCGGGACTTCATCTCCGCGGTCATTCCTCGTCCTCCGCCGCGGCCGCGCCGCGGTACTTCGCGAGCAGTTCCTCGCCGACCTCGCGCGGGACCGGCGCGTAGCGGGCGAACTCCATGGTGAACTCGGCCTTCCCCTGGGTGGCCGAGCGCAGGTCGGTGGCGTAGCCGAACATCGTCGAGAGCGGGACCTCGGCGTCGATCCGCGCGAAGCCGTCCTCCTCCTGCGAGCCGATCACGACACCTCGGCGTTGCAGGAGCGTGCGGTAGATCGCGCCCTGGAATTCGCCCGGCCCCTCGACCGAGACCTTCATCAGCGGCTCGAGGATCTGCGGCCCGGCCTTCTTGTAGGCCTCGCGGAACGCCTTGCGGGCCGCGGCCTGGAAGGCCATGTCCGAGGAGTCGACCGCGTGGGCCGCGCCGTCGTTGATCGTGGCGCGGATCCCGGTGATCGGGAAACCGATCATCGGACCCTTGCCCATCGAGGCCCGGAACCCCTTGTCGCAGGACGGGATGTACTCGGTCGGGATCGAGCCGCCGTGGATCGCGTTGACGAACTCGTACTCCCCCTCGGCGTAGGGCTCGAGGAATCCCGCGATGCGGGCGTACTGTCCCGAGCCGCCGGTCTGCTTCTTGTGCAGGTAGTTGAAGTCGGCGCGCTTGGTGATCGCCTCGCGGAACGCGACCTGCGGTGCCCCGGTCGTCACGTCGGCGCCGTACTCGCGGCGCATCCGCTCGACATAGACGTCGAGGTGCAGCTCGCCCATCCCCGAGATGATCGTCTCGTTCGAGTCCTCGTCGACGTGGACCCGGAAGGTCGGGTCCTCCTTGGAGAAGCGCTGGAGCGCCTTCGAGACCTTGTTCTGGCTGGCGTTGTCGGCCGGCTTGATCGAGAGCGAGATCACCGGGTCGGGGACGTGCATCGAGGTCATCGCCAGGCGCGCACCGTTCTCGCCGACGAAGGTGTCGCCGGTGTGGCAGTCGATGCCGAACAGTCCGACGATGTCCCCGGCCGGGGCGCGATCGGTGTCCTCCATCTGGTCGGCATGGATCCGGACCAGGCGCCCGATCTTGACCTTGCGCCCGGTGCGGGTGTTGACCACGGTGTCGCCCTTGCCGAGCGAGCCCTGGTAGATCCGCGTGAAGGTCAGCTGGCCGTAGCGCCCCTCGTCGAGCTTGAAGGCGTAGACCACCGTCTG
>JALOKP010000247.1 GCA_025456425.1 Acidobacteriota bacterium
CGAAGCGCTGGGCTACCTGCCGGTCGGCTTCGTCGACGACGACCCGAGCAAGCGCGGGCTGCGCCTGCACGGCGTCAAGGTCCGTGGCGGGCGCGCCGACATCCCGCGCCTGGTCGGGCAGCACGACGTCCAGGAGATCCTGATTGCGATTCCGTCGGCGACCGCCGAGCAGGTCCGACCGATCGTCGAGATCTGCCGCGGCACCGGCGCCAAGATGAAGATCCTGCCCGACCTGGCCAGCCTCGTGCACGGCCCGGTCCGGCTGTCGGACATCCGCGACCTGAAGATCGAGGACCTCCTGGGCCGGCCGCGCGTCGAGCTGAAGGTCGAGGAGGTCAGCGCCTACCTGCGCGGCCGCCGCGTGCTGATCACCGGCGCCGGCGGCTCGATCGGCTCCGAGCTGTGCCGCCAGGTCATGCGCTTCAAGCCGTCCCAGTTGGGCCTGCTGGGCCGCGGCGAGAACAGCATCTTCGCGATCTTCCAGGAGCTGTCGCCGCGGGCCGAGGAGACGCAGCTGGTCGAGATCATCGGCGACGTGCCGACAAGCACGTCCCGCTGATGGAGATGAACCCGGACGAAGCGGTGCTCAACAACATCCTCGGCACGCGGAACGTGCTCGAGGCCTGCGACGAGTTCGGCGTCGAGCGGCTGGTCTGCATCTCGACCGACAAGGCGGTCAACCCGACCAGCATCATGGGCTGCTGCAAGCGGGTCGCCGAGATGTACATCCAGTCCGGGCGCTACCGCCAGACGGTCGTCGCCGCGGTCCGCTTCGGCAACGTGCTGGGCAGCCGCGGCTCGGTCATCCCGCTGTTCCAGCGCCAGATCGAGCGCGGCGGCCCGGTGACCGTGACCCACAAGGAAGTGCGGCGCTACTTCATGACGATCCCGGAGGCGGTCGCGCTGGTGATCCAGGCCGGCACGCTGGCCCGGGGGGGCGAGATCTTCGTGCTCGACATGGGCGAGCCGATGCTGATCGACGAGCTGGCGCGCAAGGTGATCCGGCTGCACGGCCTCGAACCCGACCAGGACATCCCGGTCGTCTACGTCGGCCTGCGCCCGGGTGAGAAGCTCAACGAGGAGCTGTCCGGCGAGCGCGAGCAGAGCGAGCGGACGGTCCATCCCAAGATCTCGAAGGTCGTGGCGCGTGAAACCGTCCCGGCCGACCTGGACCAGAAGGTCGCGCGGCTGATCAACCTGGCCGTGGCGATGGACGACATGGGGATCCGCGAGACCCTCAAGGAACTGGTGCCCGAGTACCGCCCCTACCTGCCCCCCGAGGTGCAGAGCTGGGTGGCGCGGCGCTAGCGGAGCGAGCGGCGATGCGGAACGGCGCGCAGACCGAACTGCCACAGCGCGAGCCACGCGAGGATCAGCGTGCGCTTGGCCGTGCCGGCCAGTTCCGCCCCGCGGCGCACGCCGAGGGCCCGCATCCGCTCGCGCTCGAAGGGGGTCGGGAAGACGAACTGGTGCACGACCAGCCCGCGGTCGCGGGCCAGCCGGTAACGTACCAGGTGACGCGCCGGGCCCCAGGCGGACGGCGGCAGGCCGAGCGGGAAGCCCGCGATCCCCAACTCGTCCAGCCGTTCGCGGTCGCGGCCCAGCGGCGGCAGCCGCCCCAGCGCGTCGTCGAGCGGCGTGTCCAGCAGCTCGGACGACAGCTCGAGCAGCAGGCGCACGGCGGGCGCCAGTCCGCCCTCGGCGGCCTGCGCCGCGACCCGCGCCCAATCGACGCCGCCGCGCCGCGCGATCCGGTCGACGTCCACGATCCGCTTGAGCTGCGTGAAGCCGCAGCGCACCTGGCTGGCCGCCGCGTGGAGCACCTGCCCCTCGGCCGGCGGGCAGGGGACGCGCGGCGTCTCGGCCGGGACCGTGGCGCCCTGGAGCAACCAGGCCGGGTCGATCCGGTAGGGGTCCTCGGGCCGCACCACGGCCCAGTGGACCTCGACCTGCGGCTTCCCCCGCCCGGCCAGCGCGAGGTGGAAGTGGGTCGCGCGCTGGACCGCCTGGAGCGGCGCGGAGTCGGCGTCGGCGTAGCCCAGCGCGCGCAGCGCGGCGATCGCCTCGTCGTGGCGCTCCGCGGCGACCAGCACGTCCAGGTCGCGAAAGGCGCGCTGGACCGGCTGGCCGTACGCGGTGCGCGCCAGGCTGGCCCCCTTGAGCAGGACCCACGGGATCGCGCGCGCACCCAGCACGGCGGCGATCCGCTCGGCCTCCACGAAGTGGAAACCGTGGTGGCGGGCCTCGTGCTGGCGCCACGCTGTGAGCTCGCGGGCGACCGCGGGCGGCACGCGCGCGCCTTCAGCGAGCACGCGCTCGGCCACCAGCCCGTGCACTTCGGTCTCGCGCGCCGCCTCGAGCAGCGCCGGCCAGAGTTCGTCGGGCACGTCCGGACATGGCTGTTCGGCCTGGACCAGCCGCAACAGCCAGCGAGCGGTGTCGGGGAGCACCTGACTGCGGCCTCCGCGAGGAAGGCCCCGTTTATACCACGGTCCAAGAGCCGGGGAACCCGGTTGGCGGCGTGACGCCGTCCCGGAACGCAACAAGGAGCAACACGATGGCCTCCGAGATGATCGAACGGGAAGACGAGATCCTCACCAGCCGCGAGGCGCAG
>JALOKP010000158.1 GCA_025456425.1 Acidobacteriota bacterium
TGCCGGACTGGTTGAGCACGATCCGGTCGCCGATCCGGTAGACCGGGCCGCCGTTGACCGAGAGCAGCGTCGCCGGGACGGTGCGCGTCGTCAGGTCCTGGGCCTGCTCGACGATCTCGACCGGCCGGCCGACGTACTTCTCCAGCAGCTTCTCGGGCGAGATCAGGTCGAACTCGTAGTTCTGCTCGAGCACCGTCAGCGCGCCGGGCGCGGTCAGCGACTTCAGGTGCACGGTTCGCGGGTTGATCGCCGAGGGGACGTCCATGAAGCGCAGCGTCGAGGTCCCGGCCCGCGGCGCGTCGAGCGTGCGGGCCTCGCGGACCAGCGCGAGGTTGACGTTGTAGACCGTGACCGAGACGCCGGTCCGGTCGGCGGCCGTGCTGTCGGGCAGGGCCGGCGGGGCGGCCGCGGCCGGTATGAGGGCGGCGAGCAGCGCGAGGGACGCGGGGAGAAGCGGGCGCAGGACGGGACGCATGGCGGCACCTCCGGGGCGGCGCCGTGTCGTGCCGCCCGCCGAATCGGACCGGCCCCCGGCCGGAAAGTTCCCGGCCAGTCTAGGCCAGTCCCGTAGGGCCGGCGGCGCGGCACCCCGCCTTCCGGGGCCCCGCCGCCGTCCGCCCGGCCGCCGCAGCGGTCAGAACTGGTTCCAGAGGTACTGGTTGGTCACGTCGTGGTGGAACTGCACCTCGCCCGACTTGACGATCGTCCCCAGCAGCTTGGGGCTGCGCTCCGCCGCGGCCAGCTTGACCGCCGCGTACTTCTCGTGGACGCCTTCGCCCAGGAGCTCGGCGGCGTAGCGGCTCGACTTGAACAGCCGGATCGCGTCCAGGATGTTGTCCGGGAGAAAGCGCGTGCGGGCCCGCTTGCTGTCGTCGCCGGCGTCCGGGTCCGGCCCCTCGAGCCCGGTCCGGAAGAGCGCGTAGATCGCCATGTAGGGGTTGGCATCCGGAGCGATCGAGCGGACCTCGATCCGCGCCGAGCGCTCGTTGCCGAGCGGGATCCGGACCATCGAGCCGCGGTCGATCGCCGAGGCCTTGATCTGGTTCGGGGCCTCGAAGTGCGGGTCGAGCCGCCGGTAGGAGTTGACCGAGGAGTTGAGGATCAGGCAGAGGTCGTTGGCCGACTTCAGGATCCGCTCGATGAATTCCCAGCCCATCTTGGACAGCCCGTCCTGCCCGCCCTTGGCATGGAACAGGTTCTTGCCGTCCTTGGTGATCGACATGTTGGTGTGCATGCCGTTGCCGTTGACGCCCGTCACCGGCTTGGGGAGGAACGACGCGGTGCAGTCCAGCCGGGCCGCGACCTGCCGGCAGAGCAGCTTGTAGAGCTGCACCTGGTCGGCCGCCACGACCGCCTCGGTGTACGTGTAGTTCATCTCGAACTGCGAGGGGGCGACCTCGGGGTGGTCCTTCTCGTTGCCGAACCCCATCGCCCGCTGGACCTCGGCCGCGGTGTCGATGAACTGGCGCAGCGTGTCGCCGGGCAGCGAGTGGTAGTAGCCGCCGGTCGAGATGAACTCGAAGGGCCGCCCCTCGTGGAAGTGGCGCTCGGCGTCCCGCCCCTTGAACAGGAATCCCTCGATCTCGTTGGCGACGTGGCAGGTGATGCCCCGCTTGGAGTGCAGCGCCTCGGTGTAGCGCTTGAGCTTGCTGCGCATGTCGGCGGCGTAGGGCGAGCCATCGCGCTCTCTGACCTCGCCGAAGGCCAGCACCTTGCCCGGCCCGAAGACGTCGGCCGGCAGCCAGTAGAACGCCGACCAGTCGATCGCCAGCCGCAGGTCCGACTCCTGCTGCTGCGAGAAGCCGCGGATCGAGGAGCCATCGAAGGTCAGGTTGTCGGCGGCCTTGAGCAGGAACTTCTTGTCGTAGTCGAGCATGTGGAACCGGCCCTCGAGGTCGGTGAAGCAGACCGTGACGGCCTTGATCCGCTTCTCGTCCGCGAGATACTTCATCCGCTGTTCCTGGATCTTCTCCGCCGGCTTGCGGTCGAGCCGCAGCTGCTTGGCCTCGAGGTTCATCTCCTCGAGGCGGTCGTACGGGATCTCCAGGAACTCGCGCAGGCCGGAATACTCCATCGGGACACCCTCCAGGGACGGTTTCGGACGACCGCCTCAGGTCTAGACGATTGCACTTTTATGCTAAAAAGGCAAGCGCGTATTCTAATTTTTCACATTTTTACGATAACGCGTCGAGACGAACGGCTAAGTACCAGCCGCTGCCCCCTCACTTCGCCGGCGGCCCCTGCAGCACGTCCAGGGCCAGCATCTCCTGGTCCCTGTTCAGGACGACCGACTTGGCCTCTTCCGGCATCTTCAACTTGAACGGGGTGACCTGGCCTTCGACCAGGAGCGGCACTTTCGACTCCCGGCCTCCCCCAAAGGCGACCGTCAACATCACCTTGCCGCGGAAGAGGGCGCCCTCCACCTCGTGCTTCTTCAGCCCGACGACGACGCGCTGGTGGACCTTCCCTTCGATCAGCCACTTCCCGTCCTCGGTGGCCCGCTGCTTCCACTCGATCGAGTATTCCGGCAGGCCGAGCCCGCGGATCCACTGGTCGAAGAACCAGTCCATGCGCCCGCCGTAGACCTGCTCTGCGACCTGCTGCAGCTCGCGCCCGGTGACCTCTTTCCCCGCCAGCTGCTTCGCCATCTCTCGCAGGAAGAGCTTCATCTTCTCGTCACCGAACGTCATCCGTAGCACGTGGAAGGCGTACGGCCCCTTGTTGTAGATCGCCGTGACGTAGCCACCGTAACCGTCCCCGCTCCAGACCGTGGTCGCGTCCTGCACGCTGCTCATCAGGTCGGTCTCGAGCACGGCGCGCCGCCACTCGGCGACGTGCGCGTCGTAGGCCTTCCGGCCCTGCCTGGCCTCGACGAACAGCGCCGAGGAGAACTCCGCCAGGGTCTCGATGAACCAGTAGTTGCGCATGTTGGCGTTGGCGACCAGCGAGCCCCACCACTGGTGCGCCACTTCGTGCGGAACGACCGTCTTGACGAAGGTCGTGAGGCCCGACCCGCCGGCCGAGCCCAGCATCCCCTCGCCGCGGAACACCCCGCTCCCGAGGTAGACGATCGAGCTGGGCGCCTGGCCGTAGAATGCGCCGAAGGGGTCGTTGACCAGGTCGAGCTTGGAGTACGGGTAGTCGACCTGGTAGACGTCACGGAAGAAGTTGAGCGCCTCGGCCGCCTGGTCGGCGATCGGCTGGAGCTGCTTGGGGCGGATACCCCAGTCGATCATCCCGTTCTTGTCGACGAAGATCCGCACCGGGATCTTGGTGCCGTCGAGGCGGTTCGCCTGGACCGCCGACTCGGCCGTCTCGTAGACGCCGAAGATCACGGTGGGGAACTCGATCGGCGCCTGGGCCCGGTACCGCGTGATCGATACGCCGTCCTCGACCCTCGACTCCACGGCCCGGCAGATCCCCAGGGTGGTGTACTTGTCCGGCACCTTCACCGTCAGGTCGAACTCCTCGATCATGTCCCCGAAGCGCACCAGGGGGAGCCAGCCGCCGCGCGCGAGGTACGAGAACGACCAGTTGTAGTTGTAGATCGAGCGCCGGGCGTCGAACTGGATCCGCAGCGTCAGGTCCGATCCGGCGGGGACCGTCCGCCCGAGCAGCACGAGGCCCGACATCGGGCCAGTCTTGGCCCAGGTCAGCTCGCGCCCCTCGCCGTCCTGCAGCGAGTTGATGACGAGCGTCGGGCTCTTGAGGTCCTTGGCCTCGGTCTGGGGGCGCAGCCGTGCGATCGCGACCCACAGCTTGTCCAGGTCGCGCTTGATCTTCAGCCGGTAGGTGATGTCGCCCGAGGTGTCCTCGGGGTCCGAGAGCGCCAGTTCGACCGTGCCGGTCAGCCCTTCGATCTGGTAGTCGCGGGACTCGGCGTCGTCGCGGTGATCGAGATCCCAGGGGGACACGCCGGCCTTCCGCGTCGCCTCGCAGGGGTAGGCGAAGAGGGTTCCCCGGCCGCCCACCCCGAAGCTCATCTCCAGCGGATCCCAGTTGTCGTACGCGAGCCAGACCCAGTGGTCGCCCGTGCTGCGTCGCGCCGAGGCAACCCAGTACCGGTGCCCCGGCTCCGGAAGCGGCCTGAACCCGAAGAAGGCGTCTTCCCGCAGCCGCTGCTCGCGCTCGCGCTTCGCCTCGTCGATGAACCGCGTCAGCGTCTCGCCCGCCGCCGACCGCTCGATCGGGGCCGCGTTGCCGAAGGCGCCGTCGAGGATCTCCTGGCACGACAGCGCGTCGCAGGAGAAGCGGACGACGGTCGGCGTGTACACGATGTCGTTCTCGTCGATGCGGCGGACGATCTCGTGGACCTTCCGGTAGTGGGCCCAGTCCGCCGGAGGCTCGTAGGCGCTTTCGATCGCCTCGGCGGCCACCGTGATCGAGGACAGGGCGCCGTTCAGGTAGTCCCGGTACGCGCTCCCCTTTCCCGCCTTGAGCCGGAGCCCCTCGCGCTCGAAGGTGAACGAGTCGAAGGCGAAGAACTGCTCGTCCCCGACGCGCCCCCGGTGGAGCCCGGCCCAGGTGTCCTCGACCTGCTCCCCCGTCACCTCGAAGCCGTCGCCCTTGGGGGCGGGTTTCAGCGTCAGGAGCAGCCGCTCGGTGCGCAGCGCGTCCCCGTCGATCGTGTCGCGGTGGTAGGTCACCCGGTACGTTCCGTCGCCGACCGGCCGGAACGAGCGCGAGTGGGTGCCGCGCCGGCTCGGCCGCTCGTCCGCGCTGGCGACCTTGACCAGCTTCTCGGTGTAGGCCTGCACGGCCTTCTCCAGCAGGCGCTGGGTCGGCTTCGGGATCGCCGCGGGGGGCGCGGCCGGTGCGGGCGCCGGAGGCTCGGCCAGGGCGCCGGCGGCGCACAGCGCCGCGAGCGCGCAGAACGCGGTGCGGAGGAGCTTCGTCACGGGACCTCCCCTCGGGAGGCGGCGGACCCGGCTGGGGCGGGAGAGACCGGGCCCGCGCTCTCTCGGTGTGTCGGCATCAGAATAACGCGACGGTTACGCCGCTGTCGCAGGGCGAGACCGGGGCGAAAGGAAGGAAAAGGGCGCCGGAGACCGGCGGCTGCGCAAAGAAAAAGGGCGCCGGAGACCGGCGCCCTTTCGGGATCAGCTTGGGAAGAGGCTCAGCCGAGCTTCTTGACCTGGCTGGCCTGGGGGCCCTTCTGGCCCTGCGTGATCGTGAACTCGACCTTCTCGCCCTCGGAGAGCGAGCGGAAGCCGGAGCCGACGATCTCGGTGTGGTGGACGAAGAGGTCCGGGCCGTTCTCCTGCGTGATGAATAACCCTTCGCGTCGTTGAACCACTTCACGGTACCGGTAGGCATAGCGACTACTCCTGTCTCTTCTTGCGGAGCGCCTCGGGCGCAACCGCCGATCTCTTGGCGGACCCTCGCGTTACCCGGAAGCGCACTATGCAACTACCGGTGATGTTTGGGGCTGCCACGAACCCCGGGAGTATGGGGGATTCCCGGTCCGGGCGCCATCCCCAGAAAGTGTTAGCCTTCCATCAGGCCCGGTAAGGGCCCGCCGAGGACCCTTGGATGGCCGCCGATAGCCCCCGCTCCACGCCCCTCCCGCCCCCCCCGACCCCGCTGAAGTTCGCGCCTCCCAAGGGTTTCCACGCCGAACTCCGGGCCCGGGCGGCCGAGCACTTCGCCCGGGCCGGGCGCCCCCCCCGCGGCGGGTTCCGGATGTATCTGGACGCCCTCGTGGTCGCCGGGTGGGCCGCGGGGTCCTACCTGGCGCTGGTCTTCCTGGCCGGGGCCTGGTGGCAGGTCACCCTGGCCGCCCTGTCCCTGGCCTGCGCGGTCGCGGCGATCGGCTTCAAGATCCAGCACGACGGCGGCCACGGCGCCTTCTCGGAGCGCCGGTGGGTCAACCGGCTGACGGCCATGGCGCTCGACGCGATCGGCGGCAGCTCGTACGTCTGGCGCTTCAAGCACAACATCCTGCACCACAGCTACACCAACCTGGCGGGCGTGGACGACGACATCGATCTGGGCGTGCTGGGCCGGCTCTCGCCCTCTCACCGGCACCTCTGGTTCCACCGCTTCCAGCACCTCTATATCTGGCCGCTCTACACGACGGTCGCCCTGAAGTGGCAGCTGGTCGACGACTTCGTCCGCGTCGCCCGGGGCCGGATCGGGCCGCAGCGCTTCCCGCGCCCGCGCGGCTGGGACCTGGTCGGCCTGATCGGCGGCAAGACGTTCGCGCTCTCGCTGGCCCTCCTGGTGCCGGCGCTCTTCCATCCGCTCTGGATCGTCCTGGTCGTCTACCTCGCGACGATGATGACGATCGGCTTCCTGCTCGCGGTCGTCTTCCAGCTGGCCCACAGCGTGCGCGAGGCGGAGCACCCCGAGCTCCCGCCCGACGTCGACCGGATCGAGAGCGAGTGGGCGGTGCACCAGGTCCAGACGACGGTCGACTTCGCACGGGCCAACCCGGTGCTCACCTGGCTCCTCGGCGGCCTCAACTTCCAGGTCGTGCACCACCTCTTTCCGCGGGTCTCCCACGTCCACTACCCCGCGCTGGCCCGGATCGTCGAGGAGGTCAGCGCCAGGCACGGCGTGCGCTACGTGGCGCACCGGTCGTTCCTGGGGGCCGTCGCCTCCCACTTCCTGTTCCTGCGCGAAATGGGGCGGGGACCGTCGATCGCCTCGTAGCGCCCCCGGGTCCGCCGGGCGCGTCAGAGCTTCTGCGCCACGAGCGCGATCTTGAGCGGCAGGTAGAACAGCCGGATCAGCCGGTCGTGCAGCGCCTGGCTGACGGCGCGCGAGTACTTCGTCGCGCGGCCGCAGAACGGGACCATCCACTTCCGCCGCTCGGGGCAGACCGAGTAGCCGATCAGCCGGTGCTCCAGGACCTTGCAGGGGAAGATCTTCTCCAGCAGCAGCCGGTAGCCGTGCTCGTCGAAGCTGCGCAGGTGGTGGTACGGGAACGGGTAGTCGTCCCGGAGGTAGATCGACAGGTCCTCACGCCACGGGGTGCGCACGAAGAGCAGGCCGCCGGGCCGGAGCGTGGCCAGCACGTTCTTCACCGTCAGGTTGAGGTCCAGCACGTGCTCGAGGAAGTCGCTCATGATCACCGCGTCGAACGCCCCCTCGCGATAAGGCAGGTCCTCGACCATCGCGCAGCAGACGTCGACCCCCCTCGCCTGCGCCAGCCTGAGGCAGGGGACGTTGATGTCGAAGCCGTACTTCTCGAAGCTGTCGGGCAGCTGCGAGAGCATCCTCCCCATCGCGACCCCGGCGTCCAGGACCCGGCCGCCCTTCGCGTACTCCCGGATCAGGTCGATGGTGGCGCGCTCCATCTCCAGCCGGACCGCTTCCTCGTTGGGGTCCTGCCCGGCCTCGATCTGCTCGAAGACCTGCTCGTAGATCGCGTCGTAGTTGCTGCGGAAGGCGCTCTCGCCGCAGTAGATCGGGATCCCCCCGTCGACCGAGATCGGGGCGCGCGCGTAAACGGCAGTCAGCTTCTCCATCGCGGCCATTCTGGGGTGGGAGGCGCCGCGCTGTCGACGGGCTCTGGCGCGTCAGCCCGCTCTCCGTATCATGTCGCGTCCGCTCCGGCCGGCCGGGCGCGGGAAGAGGTCATCCGTGACAGAGCTGAGTCGAGGACCCCAAACGCACGGCGCGACCCGGGCAGCCCGGGCGGCGGCCGTTCTCTTCGGCCTGGCGCTGGCGATCTCCTGCGGGGGCGAGGTCCCCGACTTCCCCCACCCGCAGTCGATGGAGGAGGCGAAGGCCGACGCCGCGGCGCGCGGGGTGCCGATCCTGATCGACTTCTACACCCCCGGGTGAGGCGCCTGCCGGTCGTTCACCCGTGAGGTGAACCGCAACGACGCCCTGCGCGACGCGCTCCAGCACAAGGTGGCCTTCGTGAAGGTCAATGCCAACACCCGCGACGGCGGACCGCTCGCGATGAAGTACGGGGCGAGCGGCGTGCCGTTCTTCGTGCTCGCCGACGCGACCGGCACGCCGCTCGCGTCGTGGAGCGGTTACATCGGGCCCAAGCGCTTCACCGAGCAGTTCGAGAAGGCGCTGGCGCGGGCGCGCTGAGCGCGCGCCGGGCGGGAGAGCGGGGCGAGGCAGCGATGGCCGGGGCGGGGCACGGGAACGGGCGAAAGGGCGGCTGGGCCCGCACCGGCGCGCTGGCGGTACTGGCGGTGCTGGCGGCCCTCGTGCCGCGGTCGTCCATGGCCCTCGTTCCCGACCGCCCGCTGAGCTGGGCCCAGCTCACGCGCTACACCGTCCGCGAGGGGCTCCCCTCCAACGCCGTCAGCGACCTCGCGCAGGACGCGGCGGGGTTCCTCTGGGTCGGCACCGAGGAAGGGGTCGCCCGCTTCGACGGCGCGCGCTTCGTCGTCTACCGATCACCGTCGGCGCCCGGGCTGCCCTCGAGCTTCGTGCGCCGCCTGCTCGCAACCCCCGACGGGTCGGTCTTCGTCGGGACCACGGCGGGGCTGGCGCGCTTTCGGGACGGGCGCTTCGCGGCGCTCGCCTTCCCGGAGGGTGGCCCCGACGCCAACGTCTCCGCGCTCGCGCGGGCGCCGGACGGGCGGGTCCTGGTCGCCTTCCGCGACCGGGTCGGCGCGGTCGAGGGGGATCGCCTCGCACCGCTCGGGACGGCCCCGGGCGGGGTGAACGAGCTGGCCGCCGACGGTGCGGGCCGGGTCTTCGCGCTGCTCGACAACGGCCGCCGCGTCGCGGTGCTGGCCGACGGGAACTGGACGGTGCTCGAGGCCGCGCTCGCGGCCGACGAGCGGATCGGCACGCTGGCCGCCGACCGCGACGGGACGGTCTGGGCCGCGACCGGGAGCGGCCGCCTGCTGCGCGCCGAAGGCCTGTCGTGGACCGAGGTGTCGTGGCGCTGGAGCGCGGGGCCCGACGACGCCGCGCGGATCGCGCCGGCGACGCCGGACGGACTGTGGCTCGCGACCCTCTCGGGCCGCCTCGTGCGCGCCGGCGCGCGCGGGGTCGAGTCGCTCCCGCTCGCGCCCGGCGGGGCCCAGCTCAACGCGGTGCTCGAAGATCGCGACGGCAACCTCTGGGCCGCCGCCGGCGGAGCCGGGCTCCTGCGGCTGCGCGACGCGCCGGTGGTGACGCTGGGCGCCCGCGAGGGCTGGCCGGGCGACGCGATGGCCGCGGTCTACGCCGACCGCTCCGGGAGGATCTGGCTCGGCCCGCAACCCGGCGGCCTGAAGCGGCTCGACGACGGCGGCTGGCGCGACCTGTCGCTGGGGCCGGGGGCGACCCAGCCCCCGGTGCTTTCGATCGTCGAGGACGCGGACGGCTCGACCTGGCTGGGGACCGCCTTCGCGGGGCTGTTCCGCGCCGGCCCCGACGACCGCGTCGCGCGCGTCCCCGGCGCCCCGGCGGAGCTCTACCTCTGGCTCGCCGCCTCGCCGCGCGACCGCGCGATCCGCGCCGCGGCCAGCGGCGGCCCGCTCGTGCTGGTGGACGGGCGCGCCGACCGGGCCCCGCTGCCGGAGGGCGGTGCCGCACCGACGGCCACGCTGGTCGACCGCCAGGGGCGCTGGTGGGTCGGAACCGCCGGTGCCGGGCTGCTGCTGCGGGACGGCGAGGGCTGGCGCAACGCCGCGCCGGGCCTGCCCGTTCCTCCCTACTTCACCGCGCTGCGCGAGGACGACGGCGGAACCGTCTGGGCCGCGACCGTCGGCGCGGGGCTGTGGCGCGTCGCCGGCCCCGACCCGGCGGCGCCCGGACCGCCCGCCGCGATCGGCACGGCGCAGGGCCTGCCGACCGACACGATCTACGACGCGCTCGACGACGGCCGCGGCGCGCTCTGGCTCTCGACCCCGCGCGGGATCGTCCGCGTCGCGCGCGACGAGCTGCTGGCCGCGGCCGAGGGCCGCGCCGCAACCGTGCGCGCGCAGCTGCTGTCGATCGACGACGGGCTGGCCGCCGGCGAGTGCAACGGTGGCGGCCACGCCGCGGCCCGCACGCCGGACGGGCGGCTGCTGTTCGCGACGCCGGCCGGGATCGCGCTGGTGGAGCCGGGCCGCGCGTTCGGTCCGGCCGCCGCACCCGCCGCGGCGATCGAGGAGCTGACCTGCGACGGGACGGCGATCGAGCTCGCGGGCGGCGCCGCGCCGCGGCTCCCCGCCGGGACCTTGCGCTGCGAGGTGCGCTACACCGCGCCCGCGCTGGGCGCCCCCGAGCGGGTGGTCTTTTCCTACCGGATGTCGCGCCTCGACGACGGCCTCGTCGCGGCGGGCGCGGCGCGCAGCGCGACCTACACCCACCTGCCACCCGGCGAGCACGTCTTCGAGGTCGTCGCTGCCGACCGCGACGGCGCGTGGCGCTCCGCGCCGGCCGCGGTGCGCTTCTCGGTCGAGCCCCACCCGTGGCAGACCGCCTGGCTCTGGGCGCTGGCCGCGCTCGGCGCGGCGGCGCTGGCCTACGCCGGCTTTCGCGGCCGCGTGCGCCGGCTGCTCGCGCACCAGCGCGAGCTCGAGCAGGCGGTCGCGGCCCGCACCGCCGAGCTGGCCGAGACGAACCGGACGCTCGAGCAGCGCGTCGACCAGGGGATCGAGCGGCTGCGCGGCGCCGAGCGGATGGCCGCCTACGGCGAGATGGTCGCCGGCGTCGCGCACGAGGTCCGTCACCCGATCTTCTCGCTGCGCTCGGCGGCCTACCTGATCGCGCACAAGGCGGGCCCGCTGAAGGACGAGCTGGCCCAGCCGCTGGCGGCCCTCGACCGCGAGACGACGCGGATGACGCGGCTGATGGACGACCTGCTGCACTTCGCGCGCCCGCCCGCGCTGCAGCGCGCGCCGGCCGCGGTCCGGCCGCTGCTCGAGGCCGCCGGGCAGACGGTGCGCGATGCCGGCGGCTGGGACGAGCTGCGGATCGAGATCGACGCCCCGGCCGACCTGCCCGAGGTCCCGCTCGACCGCGACCGGATGCTGCAGGTGCTGGTCAACCTGCTCGAGAACGCGCGCAAGCACGCCAGCGGCGTGACGCGGGTGCGGCTCGTCGCGCGCGCGGTCCCGCACGCGATCGAGCTGGAGGTCGAGAACGACGGCGCGGGGATGGGCCCCGGAGTACGCGAGCAGGTCTTCGAGCCGTTCTTCACGCGCGGCTCCGGCACCGGGCTGGGGCTGGCGATCGTGCGCCGGATCGTGACCGACCACGGCGGGACGATCGTCGTCGATTCGGCGCCGGAGAGCGGCACGCGCTTCACGATCCGGCTGCCGCGGGAGTAGCCTTCCGCCGTGGACGCGCCGAACACGATCCTGGTCGTCGACGACGACCTCTCGCTGCGCACGATGCTGGCCGAGCTGCTGCGCACGGAAGGGCACGCCGTCGTCGAGGCGGCCGACGGCCGGGCCGCGCTGGAGGCCGCAGGACGCGAGGCGATCGACCTGGCGCTGCTCGACCTGCGCCTGCCGGACACGACCGGGCTCGAACTGCTGCCGAAGCTGCGCGACCTGCGCCCCGAGGCGTCGGTGGTGATGCTCACCGCGGCCGGCTCGATCGAGCAGGCGGTCGCGGCGATGCGGCTGGGGGCCGACAACTTCGTCCAGAAGCCGATCGAGCCGGCCGGCCTGTTCGCGATCGTCGCGAAGGGGCTGGAGACCGCCGCGCTGCGCCGCCGCGCGCGCCGCACCGAGCGCCTCACCCCGTCCGGCGGCGCCGCGCTGCTGGGGGAGAGCCCGGAGTGGCGCGGCGCGCTGGCGCTGGCCGAGAGCGTCGCGCCGCGCGACACCACGGTCCTCCTGACCGGGCCGACCGGGACCGGCAAGGGGATGCTCGCGCGGCGGATCCACGAACTGTCGCCGCGGCGCCGCGAGCCGTTCGTCGAGCTGAACTGCGCCGGGCTGTCGCGCGAGCTGACCGAGTCCGAGCTGTTCGGCCACGAGCGCGGCGCCTTCACCGGCGCCACCGAGCGCAAGCTCGGGCTGTTCGAGGCGGCCGACGGCGGGACGCTCTTCCTGGACGAGATCGGGGAACTCGATCCGTCGGTCCAGGCCAAGCTGCTCAAGGTGCTCGAGGACCGCCGCTACCGGCGGCTGGGCGGTCGGGACCTGAAGGCCGAGGCGGCCGCGGGCCGCTTCCGCGAGGACCTGTTCTTCCGGCTCAACGTCTTCACGATCGCGCTGCCGCGGCTGGCCGACCGGCCGGAGGACGTGCTGCCGCTGGCGATCCACTTCCTGTCGCAGTTCCGCCCGGGAGACGATCCGGGACGCTCGCTGACCGACGAGGCCGCGGCGCTGCTGCTCGACTACGGCTGGCCCGGCAACGTCCGTGAGCTGCGCAACGTGATGGAGCGCGCGTCGATCGTCTGTCCGCCCGGCGCGCCGGTCGGGCCGCAGCACCTGCCGGCGCTCGAGCCGGAGGAGCCGGGTCCGCTGGCGGGAGCCGCGCCCCCCGCCGCGAGCGGCACGGCCCCGGCCACGATCGAGGACGCCGAGCGCACGCTGCTCGAGCGCGCGCTGCGCGAGCGGAAGGCGGGGCTGCGCGTCGTGGCGAAGGAGCTGGGGATCTCGCGCGGCACCCTCTACCGCAAGGCGCGCAAGTACGGCATCGACCTGTAGGGGCCGGCCTCCGTGCCGGCCCGCCACGCGTACGGGCCGGGTGGCACGCGTGTTGCTTCCCCGGTCCCGCATGGTCCCCTCCGTCCTGCTCGCCGACGACGAGCCCTCGGTCTCCGAGGCCCTCTCCCCGCTGCTCGAACTGGCCGGGATGCGCGTGCAGGCCGTGGCGTCCCCGGAGGAGGCCGAGCGCGCGCTGGCCGAGCGCGCCTACGACCTGCTGATCGCCGACCTCTCGTTCACCGGCCAGAGCGGCACCGAGGGACTGGAGTTGATCGAGCGAGCCAAGCGCGCATGCCCCGCGCTGCGCGCCGTCCTCTTCACCGCGCACGGCAGCCCCGACCTGCTGGCCGAGGCGCTGCGGCGCGGCGCCGACGACGCCTGGAGCAAGGCGCTGCCGATCGACGAGCTGGTCGCGCGGGCCCGGCGGCTCGGCTCCGGCCCCGCGGCGGACCACTGATGGACCGGTCCCGTTTCGGAACCACCCGGTCCCGGACCGGGACCGCCGCGGGACCGCTTCGGACCCCCAAGCGCCCCGCCGCGCCCCGAACACCCCCCTCCCGCCCCTTCCGCCTCCCGGCACGTCCCTTGCTGATCCCCCGCCGGGCGCCGGCCTCGCCGCCGCCCGGGAGGAGACCCGCCGTGCGCGCCTCAGCCACCGTCCTCGCGCTGCTGACCGCCCTCGCCGCCCCCCTCTCCGGCACCGCGCTCGCCGGGCCGCCGCCGGCCTCCTGCACGCCGGCCGGTGGAAACGGCTGCAACCTGAACTCCGACATCATGGTGTTCGGCGTCGCGCAGGGCGCGTACCGGATCGAGGGGCGGATCGTGCAGTGCACGCGCTGCCTGCCGGGGGCGCCGACCGACCCGCCGGGGACGCTGCTCGTCGACGGCCTGGTCAAGATCGACTTCGGCCCCTACGACCCGGCGCTCTGCAGCAGCACCGAGCAGGTCGTCAGCGTCGAGCTGTCGAAGGACGGCCCGATCCGCCCCGGCGCGGCCGACGGCGGGCCCGGCGGCAACGAGCCGACGTACGTTCCCTCCTACCCCAACGCGCTCTACCTCGGCCTGCCGGTGGCGCCGCTGCGCACGGCGTGCGTCGATGCTCGGCGCCTGTCGTACCGGATCCCGAAGCTCTTCCTGACGGGCGACGGCGGGGCCTTCACCTTCGATCCGACCCAGGCACCGGACGACCCGAAGCTCGATCTGCCCGAGACGGTGCGCGGCGCGCTCGCCGGGCAGCCGGTGCGCACGATTCCGCTCAACCGGTTCTACTTCACCCAGGACCTGCGCCTCTCCTTCGACGATCTCTACGACCCGACCTCCACGCTGCGGATCGGGCCCGACGCGCTCCCCTTCCGGATCGGGCCGCGCCAGGCCTCCTTCACCGAGGACCGCGTCCGGTTCACCGCGCCGGGCCCCTCCGGCGGCGGCCCGACCGCCTACACGCCGGTCCCGCCCGACGGCAGCCCCGCGACCGGCCTCACTCCCGTTCAGATCCGGGCCTGCAGCGACCCGACCGGCGGCTTCCCCTGCACGGTCGGCAGCGTCGCCAACGCGGGCTACCTGCTCTCTCCCTCCTGGAAGGTCAACGACGGCGCGTTCACCGTCGACGGGATGGACTTCGAGCTCGAGCTGGCCACCGGCCAGCTCGTCCGCTACGAGACGCTCTTCCCGGCGCGCGCGCTGGTCGAACTGCGCGGCCGCGCGCTGGTCTCGATCAACGACAGCCGGATCACCAGCGGGCGCTTCGACGGCGGCGCGCTGCAGTACCAGATCGGCCGCGACGCCTGCGGGGGCGGCACCGACCTGCGGCGTCACGAGCTGGCCATCGGCGCGAGCCGGCCGCAGCTCGGCCCCGACGGCAGCCTGCTCGCGGCGGTGGTCGACCTGAACGCCAACCAGCTCGCCGGTGGCGACGACCCGATCGAGTGGACCTACAACGCCGCCAGCGGCCTCAAGTGCGGCACGCTCCACGTGCCGGAGGCGGTGGCCGACCTTTTGCCGCAGCGCGACTGGCTCGACAGCGCCGTCCCGACCGTGCTCGGCCGCGGGCTCTACGCCGGCGTCAACTTCAACCGCGACCGGGCCTGCCGCAGCAGCGGCGGCGCCCTGCTGCAGAAGCTGTGCGTCGTCGACGCCGACTGCGACACCTCCGCCGGCGAGAGCTGCGCCGACGCGGGCTTCGCGCCGCTCTGCCCCGCCTTCGACGGCGAGGCCACCTGGACCGCGACGATCGAGGGGCACCCGCGCACGACGCGCTTCGTCCCCGACGCCCCCTCCAGCTCCGGGCGCGAGATCGCCTTCGTCGCGCGCTACTCCGGGATCACCGGCGTCTTCGACGGCGGCGAGACGCCGTTCACGATGGGCGACCCGGCGCAGAACGAGTTCGAGTTCCGGATCGAGACGCTCGGCACCGCCTTCAAGTCCTCGCGCAGCCAGCTCGGCGACACGATCACGCGCGGCTCCCTGGTCGTCCCCTGGCCGGCCGACACCGACGTCCCATTCGAGGAGATGCGGGTCTGCGACTGCGGCCGGATGGACGGCGGGCGCACGCCGCAGGTGCTGCTCGAGCGCGAGCTGGGCTACTGGGCCCAGACCTACTTCCCCTACGGCCTGGCCTTCAGCTCGCAGAACAACCCGGACTGCACCAGCCCGGCCGGGACCGCCTGCGACGCC
>JALOKP010000048.1 GCA_025456425.1 Acidobacteriota bacterium
GCTCGACCCCTACGACGCGGCCGCGGTCAAGGCGACCGTGCCGCAGCTCCAGGAGAAGATGGCCGTGCTGGCCAAGGCCGCGCTGCCGGAGCGGATGGCCGCCAAGACTGCCGCGTACGAGGAGGCCCGCGCGGCGCTGGGCCGCGAGGTCGAGGCCTTCGCCGCCGCGGTGGCGACGGGCGACCCCGCCAAGGCGAAGGCCGCGGCGGAGACGATGCACTCGGCCTACGTCAAGATCGAGTCCGTCTTCGGCTAAGAAACCGGGGACAGCTACCGTAAGTCGGTAAGCCGCGAATTACGGGGACAGCATGGCCCCGTATCTCTCCACAGCGCGCGGATCTGTGCAGAGGAGCCGGCCTATCTGCGACTTACGCTGTCCCCACATAGCGCAGCTTACCGACTTACGGTAGCTGTCCCCGGATAGCGCGGCTTACCGACTTACGGTAGCTGTCCCCGGATAGCGCGGCTTACCGACTTACGGTAGCTGTCCCCGGTTTCCGGGTTCACCGGTTTCGGAACAGCCACTGGGAGCGGGGGCGGACGTCGACCATCAGCGAGGCCTCGTCGAGCAGCACCGGCGCCGAGCGGCCGTACTGCTCCCAGAGGGCCGTGAACTTCTCGCCGCGGTTCGGGCGCTCGTCGGGTGAGGTCGGGTCGCAGCCGTAGTCGAAGGGGTCGCAGGTTGAGCGGCTCTCGGCGGCCAGGAACTCGGCGTACTCGCGCGGCACGACCTGGTGCCAGAGGCGGACGCGGATCCGCAGCGGGCCGGTGGCGTCCCTCGGGATCCAGACCGGGTAGCGCGTGTCGTCCCAGTTCGCGAGGCCACCGGTCGCGGGGTCCTTCGCGAAGCGCGCGCCGACCGGTTCGGTCTCGGCGTCCGGGCGGAAGCCCCGGGGCGGGATCCGGTTGTCCTTGACCACGCAGTCGTTGAGCACGAAGTGGAACATCGCGCGTCCGGTCGCGGCGTCGACCAGGTCGCAGCGACCGTCGCCGTTATGGTCGAACACGCCGTGCAGCGCCTCGTAGACCTTGAGGTGCTCGTCCTCGACCAGGGTCGCGGTCGCCGCGTCGTAGCGCCCGGACCACCAGTGGGCCTCGGCGTCGGAGAGCGTCCCGTCGCGATCGGCGTCGATCCCGGAGGCGACCTCCAGCCAGGCCCGTCGCCCCTCGGTGTAGCCGGTCGGGAACTTGTGCCCGGCGAGGTTCGTGACCCGCACGTCGACCGGGAGGTACCGGCCCGAGAAGACCAGCTGCGGCGCCTTGACCCGCAGCTCGGCGGTCCGGTTCTGCAGCAGGTCGAGCGTCGCCGCGCGGGCCTGGGCGTAGGCCGCGGTGCGGCGCAGCGGGGCGCCGTACTCGCCCGCCAGCAGGTCGAGCATGAAGACGTTCGCCCCCTGGAAGGCGTGGGTGCGGTAGGGGCCCTGCAGCTCGGTCGCGATCCCGCGCGGGCCGGGCGGGGAGGAGCACGCGGTGGCGGCGTCGGCGCGGCCGTCGCCGTCGAGGTCGGGGCGCGGCATGTGGCAGGCCTGGCAGGTCGCCGCGTCGCGCGACCCGGCGCGCGCGAAGTCTGACTGCTGCCACTCGCGGTAGGTGCGCTCGATCGGGAAGCGCCGCCCGAGGTCGGCGCCGGTCTTCGCGTCGCGCTGGTTCTTCACCGGGTTGGTGATGTCGTGGCACTGCCCGCAGAGCGCAGACGAGCGCTGGAACTCGGTCGCAGCGAACAAGTGGCCGGTCGGCACCGAGTCGGAGAACGGGCCGAACATCAGCTCCGGCGTGCGCGACAGGTAGACCTGCGCGTTCCCGGCGTAAGGGGCGCGGGGGTCGGCGAACTCCCCCTCCGGCGGACGGGACGCGTCGTACATCCGGTGGCAGCTCGCGCAGACCAGCCCCTCGAAGTCGTTGTTGTTGCGTGACGGGGTCCCGGTGAGACAGCTCCCGTCGAACGGCTGGCCCCAGGCGTTGTCGCACTTCGAGCGCCCCTCGTACCAGGCCTTCGGCGCGTGGCAGCGCAGGCAGAAGTCGCCCACCCCGACGCCGCCCAGCTTCGCGTTGTCCTGGTTGGCGACGTCCAGCGCGGCCCAGAAGAGCGGATCGCGCGCGGCGTTGGCCATCAGCGAGCCGGCCCAGGTGTCGTGCGGCTCGTAGGGGGCGACGCCGGGCTCGCGGTAGGGGTCGAGCAGGCCGGGCTCGTCGTGGTTGGCGAAGGCGGGGAAGCCCGGATCGCCGCTGCCGTCGGCGGGCTGGGTGCCCGGCAGGAACACCCCGGCGGGCGGGGCGGCGGCCAGGACCAGGGCGGCCGTCGCAACGAGCAGGACGAGGGCCAGGGGGAGGGCGGGGGTGCGGCGGGGCCGGCTCATGGGACGATCGTACCGCAGCCGGGCCCGGCCGCTCACGCGCGCGGCCGCCGTGCCGCGCGCCCGCGGCCTACCCGCCGTAGAGCACGCTGTAGAACGCCTTCGGCAGCGGGCTGTTGTCGACGAAGCTGCCGACCGGCGAGGCCCCCAGCATCAGCGCGTCCGAGAAATCGGGCTTGGTCGCGCGCCAGACCTCGCACGGGCCGGGGAAGTAGTGCGTCCACTGCAGCAGCACCGCGCCGTTCGCCAGCTTCGACACCGTCAGCAGCGCGCCGGACGAGCTGAGCTCGACGAAGCGGTAGTCGATCCGCGCGTAGGTCATCCGCGCCGGGTCGAAGCGCTGGCCCTGCGGCAGCGCGACGTGCTCGTGCACGCCTTGCCCCTTGGCCTCCGCGAATTGCAGGTAGCGCCGCGCCCACGACCGGCTCGAGCCGCAGCCCCCTTCGTTGGCCGGCTCGGCCTCCAGGATGTCGATCATCACCGAGTCGGCCGCGACCGGGTCGTCGGAGACGATCAGGTGCGACGGCCACTCGTTGCGGAAGATCGCCCAGGGGCGCGGGACGACGCCGAAGTTCTTGCAGGGCTGGCCGTAGAGCAGGTCGCCGACCGTCAGGACCGTCCTCTGGGCCAGCGACTTCACCGACGGGTCGCCCGGCACGACCGGGCTCCCCATGATGTCGGCCAGCACCGAGGCCTCGGGGACGTCGCTGAAGAGCCACGGGTGCAGCCGGTCGGCGCGGTCGATCGTGCCCAGGTGCGCCTTGTACCCGAGCGTCACGTTGGCCTGGCCGTGCTTCTTCACGATCGGCACGTTGACCAGGTAGTCGGCCGAGAGGACCACCGCGGCGATCCGCGTGTCGGGAGGCGTGGTGACGTAGGCCGGACTCCAGGTGACGTAGGTCCGCGGGTCGGCGGCGTCGCCGGAAGGCCCGTCCCAGGGGTCGTTCTCGCCGTCCGCAAACCCCTCGCCGCCCCCTGCGGCGTGGAACTTGACGTCAGGGAAGGTAGCCTTGACGCGGTTCTTGAACCACGGCGCCATGTAGCGCGTCGGCTGCGTGTTGGTCGCGTCGTAGATCGTGCAGTTCGACGACAGGCCGCCGGTCCGCACGAACCCCTTGATCACCGCGATGCACGGCTCGGGGACGGCGTCGATGATGTCGCCCGCCCCCTCGACCGGATCGGTGGCGTTGTTGAGGTTGATCTTGATCGCCAGCTTGCGCGTCGCGGGGGCGCCCAGCGGAAAGACGCGCCGCCATGCCTCGTCCAGCCCCGCGTCCTTGAGGACCATCACCGCCTGGTCGAGCATCCGGTCGATCGACGGCTGGTCGAGGTAGTCGCGGTACTTGCCGGTCGTGCGCGGCCAGCGCGCGGCGCGTCCGTGATGGACGTGTACGACGCGCGGCAGCGCGGCCGGGCCGTCGCCGGCCGCGGCCCCGCCCAGGCCGTCGGCCCAGGCCAGGCGCCCGACGACGACCGGGGCCGCCGAGGCCAGCGCGGTCTGCCGGATGAAGCGGCGCCGGCCGCGGTCCACACGCCCCCCCTCGGACTTCCTGTCAGCCATCCGACCTCCGCGGGTGCAGATACCGCGGACCGGCAGGGGAAGCAAGCGGAAACCTCGGCGGGCTCCAGCGGGCGCCGGCGGGGCAGGCTGCGGCCCCGCGCAGAGCGGGCGCCGACCGCCGCGCACTTTCGCCTCCCCGCGCGATGTGCCATCGTCCCCGCTCGATGACCGCGCCCCCCTGGGAGGCCGCGCTCGAGCGCCTCGCGCCCGACCTGCCGCGCCTCGCGACGCTGATCGACGTGGTCGACCAACTGGTCGACATCGCGCTCGACTTCCGCCAGTCGGGGCACCCCGGCGGCTCGCGCTCCAAGGTCCCGCTGCTGGTCACGCTGGCTCTCTCGGGCGCGATGCGCTGGGACCTGCGGCACCCCGAGAAGGTCGGGGCCGACCGCTTCGTGCTGGCCGCCGGTCACACCGTCCCCGCGGTCTACGCGCTGCTCGCCGCGCTGCACGAGGCGCTCGCCGCGCGCGCCGCGGCAACCGGCGACCCGCGTTTCGTCCCCGCGCACGCCGCGCGCCGCGCGCTCCGGGCGGAGGACCTGCTGACGCTGCGCCGGCGCGCCGGGCTGCCGGGGCACGCCGAGTTCGCGGGGAAGTCGCTCTTCCTCAAGGCCAACACCGGCCCCTCGGGCCACGGCCTGCCGGCCGCGGCCGGGATCGCGCTGGCGCTGCGGCGCGGCGGGCTGCCGGGCGTGCGCGTCTTCGCGCTGGAAGGCGAAGGGGGGCTGACCACCGGCAGCACGCACGAGACGCTCAACGCGGCCTGGGGCCTCGGGCTCGACAACCTGCTCGTGCTGCTCGACTGGAACGACTACGGGATCGACCCGCGGCCGGCCTCGGCGGTCGTCTACGGCACGCCGGCCGACTGGTTCACCAGCCACGGCTGGCGGGCCTGGGGCGCGGCCGACGGCGCCAGCCCGGCGCAACTGGCGCGCGCGCTCTTCCAGGCCACGCTCGACCCCGAGCCAGGCGGGCGCCCCGCGGCGGTCTGGGCCAGGACGCGCAAGGGGCGCGGCTACGGCCGCTTCGACGCGGAGAGCCACGGCCTGCCGCACCCGGCCGGCTCGCCCGCGTTCTGGGAGACGAAGCGGCCGTTCCAGGAGCGCTACGGCGTGCGCTTCGACGGGTTCGGCGAGCCGCCGCCGGACGACCCCGCGGCGCGCCGCGCGCGCGCGCTGTCGCACCTGATGACCGCGCTCTCGGTCCTGCTCGACGACGCCGAGACCTGCCGCTTCGTCGCCGACCGGCTGGTCGAGCTGGGCGAGTCGATCCCGGAGCGGCCGGGCGGGCTGGCCGCGCCCGGCGCGCGCAACCCGTGGCGCGACCCGCGGCTGACCGACGCGCGGGCCTACCCCGACGCGCTCTGGTTCGCGCCGGGGACGCGCGTCTCCAACAAGCTGGCGATGGGGCGCTGGGGCTCGTGGGCCAACAGCTGGGCCCGCGCCGAGTACGGGCGGCCGCTGTTCCTGGCGCTCTCGGCCGACCTGGCCGAGTCGACCAGCCTGGCGCTCTTCGCGCGCGGGTTCGAGGGGCTCGCGAACTACGGCGACTACGAGCGGAACGGCAATCCGGACGGCGTGCTGCTGCCGGCCGAGATCACCGAGTTCACGAACGCGGCGATCGCGGCGGGGATCGCTTCGGTCAACTTCGACCCGGAGCCGGAGTCCGGATGGGACGGACTGTCCGCGGCGCACTCGAGCTATGGCGCGTTCGCCTACCTGCAGTACGGACCGATGCGGCTGCACGCGCAGCTTGCGCAGGACGCGGCGCTGAAGGTGGGGCCGGTGCTCTGGGTTCTGGGTCACTCCGGGCCGGAGACGGCGGAGGACAGCCGGACGCACTTCGGGATCTTCGAACCGTCGGTGGCGCAGCTCTTCCCCGAGGGGCAGGCCTGCGATCTCCACCCGTGGGACCCCAACGAGGTCCCGGTGCTGCTCGCGGCGGCGCTGGCGGCCGGCTTCCCGGTCGTGGCGCTGCACCTGGTGCGGCCCCCCCTGCTCGTGCCCGACCGCCGTGCCCTGCAGCTTCCCGACCACTTCGACGCCGCCCGCGGCGCCTACCTGCTGCGCGCGCCGCGGCCCGGCGCGCCCCGCGGCGGCACGGTCGTCGTCACCGGCGCGTCGAGCACCGCGAACCTCGTCGCGCTGCTGCCGGAGATCGACCGCCTCGGCCTGAACCTGAAGCTCGTCGCCGCGCTCAGTCCGCAGCTCTTCGACCGCCAGCCGGAGGACTACCGCGCCCGCGTGCTGTCCGACGCCGACCGGCTCGACGCGATGGGGATCACCAACCGCTCGCGGGCCTCCCTGGCGCGCTGGCTCCCCGACGCCGACGCGCTGGCGGCATCGCTCTGCGCCGACCACGACGACCGCTGGCGCACCGGCGGCACGGTCGAGGAGGTGCTGGAAGAGGCGCGGCTCGACACGGCCTCGATCCTCGAGGCGCTGGTCCGCTTCGCGGCCGGGCGCGAGGAGCGGCTCCGCCGCGCCACCGCGCGGCTGGCGGCGCTGCGGGCCGGTCCCGCGTGAGCGCACCCGGGGCGGTCGTCGTCTTCAACCGCCAAGCCGGCACGGCCGCCCGTAGGCGCGCGGTGCGGGCGGCGCTCGCGTCCGCCGCGTCCGCCGTTCCCGCCGGCACCGGAGAGGTCGTCGTCCGCGAGACCGCCAGTCCCCAGGACGGCCTCGCCGCGGCCCGGCAGGCGGCGCGCGACGGCGTGCCGCGGGTCGTCGCGGCGGGGGGCGACGGCACGCTGCAGGCGGTCGTCGCGGGGCTCGTCGCGGGGCAGCCCGACGCGGCGGCCCGCCCGTGGCTGGGGATCGTCCCGGCGGGCCGCGGCAACGACCTCGCGCGCGCCCTCGGCCTGCCCGCCGAGCCGCGGGCCGCGCTGGGGCTGGCCCTGGCCGGCGAGCGCGCGCGGCCGCTCGACCTGGGGCGGCTGGTTGCCGACGGCCGCGAGCTGCTCTTCGTCAACGCCGCCGGGCTGGGGTTCGACGGGGACGTCGCGGTGCGGGCCCGGCGCCTGCCGCTGCGCGGCTTCCCGGCCTACGCCCTCGCGGCGCTCGGCTCGCTGGCCGCGCTGCCGGGACCCTGGGAGATGGCCGGCACGATCGACGGCCGCCCGGTCCGCGGCGCCGTCACGATCTTCACGGTCGCCAACGGCCACACCACCGGCGGCGGCTTCGTGATCGCCGCCGCGGCCCGCCCGGACGACGGCCTGCTCGACTTCGGGCGGCTCGGCCCGTCGCGCCGCGCCGAGGTGCTGCGCCTCCTGTGGCGGGCGCTCCGCGCCGACCTCGGGCGCGAGCCGCGATTTGAACTGGGGCGGTTCGTCGAGCTTACGGCGAGTTTCTCGCCCGGGATCCCGGTCCACGCCGACGGCGAGATCGTCTCGGCCGGGGCGCGCGAGGTGACGATCGCGGTCCTTCCCAGCGCGCTGCGCGCGGTCGTCCCCGGGCAGGGGTAAACTCCCGCGTCCTCCGGAGACCCGATGACCGCCGACCGGTCCCCATCACACCCCCTGCCGCCGCCGCCGCCCGCCTACCGCTGGGCCGTGCTGGTGATCCTCAGCCTGGCGATGTTCGGCAACTACTACGTCTACGACTCGATCAGCCCGCTGGCCGACGTGCTGGTCAAGGAACTGAAGTTCACCGACGACAACATCGGCCTGCTCAACGCGATCTACAGCTTCCCCAACATCATCATGGTGCTGATCGGCGGGATCATCATCGACCGGATCGGCGTCAAGAAGGCGACCTTCCTGTTCTCGGCGCTCTGCGCCGTCGGCGCCGTCGTCACCGCGCTGTCCCCGGCCCTCTCCGTGATGGCCGCGGGCCGCCTGCTGTTCGGGCTGGGCGCCGAGTCGATGATCGTCGCGATCACGACCGCGCTGGCCCAGTGGTTCCGCGGCAAGGAGCTGTCGTTCGCCTTCGGCCTGAACCTGACGATCGCTCGGCTCGGCTCGTTCGCCGCGCTCAACTCGCCCACGTGGGCCCGCGAGGCCTACGCCGGCTGGCAGGGGCCGCTCTTCATCGCGACCATCTTCGGCTTCATCTCGCTGATCGCGGGGGCCGTCTACTGGGCGATGGAGTCGGGCGCGGTCCGGCGCTACGCGATGGCGGCCGCCGGCTCGTCGGACAAGGTCGTGTTCAGCGACCTGCGCGCTTTCGGGCGGTCGTACTGGTTCGTGGTCGCGCTCTGCGTCACCTTCTACTCCGGGATCTTCCCGTTCCAGACCTTCGCGGTGAAGTTCTTCCAGGACGCCCACGGCGTCTCGCGCGAGGAGGCCGGCTTCCTGTCCTCGATGCTGACGCTGTTCGCGATGGTCTGCACCCCGCTGGCCGGCCTGGTGGTCGACCGCGTTGGCAAGCGGACGCTCTTCATGATCGCCGGCTCGCTGCTGCTGGTGCCCGTCTACCTGATCATGGCCTACAGCAGCATCTCGCTCTACGTGCCGATGGCGATCATGGGGACCGCCTTCTCGGTGATCCCGGCCGTGATGTGGCCGTCGGTCGCGTACATCGTCGGGCAGAACAGGCTGGGTACCGCCTACGGCCTGATGACGATGATCCAGAACATCGGTCTGTTCGGCTTCAACCTCCTGATCGGCTGGGCCAACACGACCTTCGACGCCAGCGCCGCCAACCCGGCCGGCTACCGCCCGGGGATGTGGATCTTCTCGGTCACCGGGCTGCTCGGCCTGTTCTTCGCCTGGATGCTGCGCCGCGCGGAGCGCGGGCCGGGCGGGCACGGCCTCGAGACGATCACCGTGGCCGGGGGCGAGAAGCCGCCCGCGGTCATGGCCGGGATCGAAGGCCCGGGATAGGAGCCGTCCCGTGGCGACCTCCGACACGCGCGAGCGGCTGGAGCGCCTCGTGATCGCGCGCTCGAGGCTGCAGATGGCGCGCGTCGGCGACGACGACCGGCTGAACTACGAGCTGGGCTACGACTCCGCCGCGCTGCTGGCACTGCTGCTCGACGCCGAGGATGCCTTCGCGATCGAGGTCCCGCCCGAGCGCGTTCCCGAACTGGTCGGTGCGCCGTTCGCGCGGCTCGTCGCGCTGGTCGAGGCGGTGCGGGCCGGGGCGGGGGAGGGGGCGTGAAGGCCGCCGTCGTCCGCGACGGGGCGCTGCCGGAGCCGCTCCGCGCGCTGCTGGCCGAGGTGGAAGCGGGGTTGCCGGCGCGCGGGCTGGCGCCGGCCGCGCCCGACGACCCGGAGGTCGACCTGGTGGTCCAGGCGACGACGCTGGCCGAGGCGCGCGTCAGCTACCTGCGCCCCGACCCCTCGGTCTTCCTCGCCACCCTGGTCGACAGCGACGGCGCGGGGCTGGCCGACGAGGCCGGGCTCAAGCGCGCCACCTACGCGGCCCTGGTCCGCTCGCTCTCGAACCTGGTGGTCCACCGCGTCCACGGCGGTCCCTTGGGGGGCCGGGCCTGCTTCATGACGCCCGAGCTGGGGTTCCGCGCGCAGCCCGCCGACGGGGGCCTGGCGGACGCGATCCTCGACGCCGTCGCGCCGCTGGCCGGGGCGCGGCTGGTGATCGCCAACCGGCTCGACGAGGACCTGCCGCCCGCACTGCACGGCGGCGACGGGACGACGCGCGCGCTGGCCGCGGCCGGCCGGCGCCTGGCCGCGCTGAACCTGCTGCCGACGGTCTTCGACCTCGACGGCGTCCTGACCGAGCGCGACCGGCGGCTGGTGATGAAGTACTTCGGGCTGCGCCGGATCTCCTACGGCAACCTCTCGGCGCGCCGCGACGCCGGGTCGTTCTGGATGACCGGCCGCGGGGTCGACAAGGGGAAGCTGGAGCGGATCGGGCAGGACCTGCTGCTGGTCAAGGGGTTCGACGCCGCCTCGCGCACGATCCTCTGCTCGGTCCCGCCGGGAACCGACCCGGAATCCCGGGTCTCGGTCGACGCGATCGAGCACCTCGCGATCTACCGTGCGGTCCCCGACGCCGGCGCCATCGTCCACGTCCACGCCTGGCTCGACGGCGTGACGGCGACGCAGCAGAGCTGGCCCTGCGGCACGCAGCAGCTGGCCGACGAGGTCGCCGCGCTGGTGCAGGCCGCGCCCGACCCGGCCTCGGCCACGGTCGGCCTGAAGAACCACGGCCTGACGCTGGTCGGCCGCTCGCTCGCCGAGATCCTGGCGCGCGTCGAGGGACGGCTGACGCAGGCGGTCCCGGCGCTGTGAGCGCGCCGCGCACGATGGCCGAGCTGGTCGCCGGGCTGGCGCGCGGCGGCGAGGACCACGGCCTGACGCTGGTCGACGCGCGCGGGGCCGAGCGCGATTTCTCCTGGCCGGCGCTGCACCGCAAGGTGCTGGCGCACGCCGCGGCGCTGGCGGCGCAGGGGGTCGGGCCGGGCGACCGCGTCGTGGTCTGCCCGACGGGCGATCCCGACGTGCTGGCCGGCTTCCTGGCGCTGTTCCACCTGGGCGCCGTCCCGCTCTCGGTCAGCGGGCAGACGATGGGGCAGGCGAGGGGGGCCCAGCTCCCGTTCGTCGCCCAGCTCGTCGACGCCACCGGGGCCCGGGCGGTCTTCACCCAGCCCGAACTGGTCGCCGGCAACGACGCGGCGCAGCTCCTGTCGCCGTCGCGGCTGGTCGACTTCGTGCCGTCGTCGCTCGACGCGGAGGGGCCGGTCCCCGACCTGCCGCCGGCCGCGCCCGACCCGCGGGACCTGGCCTTCGTGCAGTTCTCGTCGGGCAGCACCGCGCGCCCGAAAGGGGTCCGGATCTCGCACGAGAACGTGCTCGACAACGTCCGGCTGATCACCGAGCTGGGGCGCCGCCACCGCGACGAAGCGGCCTGCAGCTGGCTGCCGCTCTACCACGACATGGGGCTGATCGGGGCGCTCTTCACCTCGCTGTTCGTCGCGCCGCGGCGGATGGTGATCATGAACCCGATCCGCTTCCTGATGAAGCCGATCGCGTGGCTCGAGACCGTCAGCCGGATCGGGGCCCGGATCTCGGTTTGCCCCAACTTCGCGCTCGACCTGTGCACCGACCGGATCAGCGACGAGATGCTCGAAGAGCGCGGGATCGACCTCTCGTCGTGGGAGGTCCTGTTCGTCGGCGCCGAGCCGGTGCGGCCGGCCTCGCTGCGCCGCTTCGCGGCCCGGTTCGCGCGCTGCGGCTTCGACCCGCGCGCGCTCCACCCGGTCTACGGCCTGGCCGAGGCCACGCTGATCGCGACCGGCCCGCGCTTCCGCGAGCCGCTCGCGACCCGCGTCGTCGACGGGGTCGAGGTCCCGTCGGTCGGCCGCGCGGTCGGCGGCATGGCCGTCCGGATCCGGCGCGAGGACGGGACCGCCGCGGCCGCGGGCGAGATCGGCGAGATCCTGCTGCGCGGGACCTCGGTCACCGCCGGGTACCTCGGCGACGAGGCCGGGCCCGGGCCGTTCGAGGACGGCTGGCTGCGCACCGGGGACCTGGGCCTGCAGGACGACGACGGGCGCCTGTTCGTCACCGGCCGGCTGAAGGACCTGATGATCATCAACGGCCGCAACTACTACGCGCACGACATCGTAGCCGACCTCGAGGAGCTGCCGTTCCTCGAGCGCGGGAAGGTCCACGTCTTCTCGCTCGAGATCGAGGGGCGCGAGGCGCTGATCGTGCTGACGGTGCCGGTCGGCCGGGTGACCCCGGCGGTGCGGACCAAGATCGGGGCGCTGCAGGCGTTCATGAAGCTGGGGGGGCCGCGCGGCTGGTGGAAGGGGGCCAGCGTCGGCGAGCTCGAAGAGTACGTCGAGAGGCTGATATCCTCCGACCAGGCCGAGCTGATCAACGAGGTCAAGCGCTACGTCCTGGCCCGCCACGGGGTCCCGGTGCACGACGTGATCCTGGTGCCCCGGATCCCGCGCACGAGCTCGGGCAAGGTCAAGCGCGACCTCTGCGAGCAGATCTACCACCGCACCAGGGACTGACGGGGCGCCCCGCGCCCCCTCGAGCGCCCGGGAGGGGACCGTGCACGAGCTGGAAGCGCTGCTCGCGAAGATCTCGGACTGGGTCTGGGGGCCGCCGCTGCTGGTCCTCTTGGTCGGAACGCACCTCTACCTGACGATCCGCACCCGCGCGATCCAGCGCTACCTCGGGCGCGCGATCCGGCTCTCGGTCCGGCGCGACCGCGGGGCGGAAGGGGACGTCAGCCAGTTCGGCGCGCTGACGACGGCACTGGCGGCGACGATCGGCACCGGCAACATTGTCGGCGTCGCGACCGCGGTCTCGCTGGGCGGGCCGGGCGCGGTGCTCTGGATGTGGCTGACGGGCGTCTTCGGGATCGCCACCAAGTACTCCGAGGCGCTCCTGTCGGTCAAGTACCGGATCAAGGACGAGCGCGGGATGATGGCCGGCGGCCCGATGTACGTGCTCGAGCGCGCGCTGGGGATGCGCTGGCTGGGGCTGATCTTCGCCGCGCTGACCGCCGTCGCCGCCTTCGGGATCGGCAACATGGTCCAGGCCAACTCGATCTCGTCGATGGTCCGGACCTCGTTCGGGGTCTCCCCGTGGGTCAGCGGCGTGCTGCTGACCGGGCTGACGGCGGTCGTGATCCTGGGCGGGATCAAGTCGATCGCGCGGGTCTGCGAGGCGCTCGTCCCGTTCATGGCGATCTTCTACGTCGCGGGCTGCGCGATCCTGCTGGCCATGGGGTGGGAGACGCTGCCGGAGACGATCGGGCTGATCGTCTCGAGCGCCTTCACCGGGCAGGCCGCGGCCGGCGGCTTCGCCGGGGCGACGATGCGCGAGGCGCTGCGCTACGGCGTGGCGCGCGGCCTGTTCTCCAACGAGTCGGGGCTGGGGAGCGCCCCGATCGTCGCGGCCGCGGCGAAGACCGCCAACCCCGTCCGGCAGGCGCTGGTCTCCTCGACCGGGACCTTCTGGGACACCGTCGTGGTCTGCGCGATGACCGGGCTCGTGATCGTCAACACCGCCGACTGGAGCTCGGGTCTGAAGGGCGCGGAGCTGACGCACGCCGCCTTCTCGCACATCCCGTGGGTCGGCCCGACGGTCCTGACGGTGGGCCTCCTGACCTTCGTCTTCTCGACGATCCTGGGCTGGAGCTACTACGGCGAGAGGGCCGCCGAGTACCTGTTCGGCGTGCGCGCGATCGTCCCGTACCGGCTGGCGTGGGTGGTCGCGGTGATGGTCGGCTCGGTGGCGACGCTGCCGGCGGTCTGGTCGTTCGCCGACATCGCCAACGGCCTGATGGCGGTCCCCAACCTGGTCTCGCTGCTGCTGCTGTCGGGGGTGATCGTGGCCGAGACGCGGACGCACCTCTGGGAGGGGCGAGACGGGGACGGGTAGAGGCGCTCGCGGAATCGCGCGCCGGCGCGCGGCGGGGGTTGTGTTCGCGGCGGGCCGCGGGCACCATCACTCCCGGGAGTCGGAGTCGGTGGAACAGCGCGAGGGGACGGACCGGCCGGATCGCGACGCACACGCGTCGGCCGCCGCGCCGCGCGTGCTCCTGCTCGAGCCGCACCCCGACCACGCCGAGATCGCGCGCGAGGCGCTCGAGCGCGCCTGGCCCGACGCGGACGTTCGCACAAGTCCGCAACCTCCCGGGGCCTCCGCTGCCGAACGCTTCGACCTGCTCGTCTGCTCGACCGCCGCGCTCGACGACGCCCGCCACTGGCTGGCCTCGGTGCGCGAGGCCGCGCCGCCGGTGGTGCTGATCGCCGACGGAGCGAACCCGGCGCGGTCGATCGACGGAGCTCAGGTCGCCGCGGTCCTCGACAAGCGCAACGCGCGGGGCTTCGTCGAGCGGCTGGCCGGCGCCGCCGCCAGCGCGGTCGAGACGCGCGCCCGGGAGGCCGGCCAGCCGGTCCCGGTCCCGGTGCCGGGCCTCTCGGCCGACCCGGACGCACCTGCCGTCGCCGCCGAGCCGGGGGCGGTGCTGTCGCCCCGGGCCTACGACGGCGGGGCGCTCGACGAGCCGGCCCCCGAGCGGGACCGGCGGGCCGAGGCCCTGGCGGCCGGGATGGCGCAGGCGCTGGCCGACTTCCTCGCGCACGCGGCGCCGCTGGCCGGGCTGGCCTCGCGCCGCGCCGCGGGCGACCCGGTCCTGACCGCCTACCTGGTCGGTTTCGCGGCCGAGCTGGACCGCGCGCGCGGGCTGGCCCACCGGCTGGCGCATCTGCTGGGCGAGCCGCCGGCCCCCCTGCGGCGCACGATGCGCGCCGCCGACCTGATCACGCTGCGCTCGGCCGCCTGGCGCGGCTGGCTGCCGGACGAGACCGCGCTGCGCCTGGCGGTCGATCCCGGGCCCGTCGTCACGGTCGACCCGGAACTGATCGCGCCCAGCCTCGATGACCTCGTGCAGGCCCTCGCGCCCTGCACCGACTTGCCGTGCGGGATCGACGTCGCGGTCGCGCGCGAGCGCCTGGACGCCGCGTTCGCGGCGGCCCACCCCGGCGCGCGCGCCGGCCGCTTCGTGCGGATCGCGCTGGCCGCCGCGCGAGGCCACGTGCCGCGCGTCGAGCCGGTGCCCGGCCCGGTGCCGGCCGGCGAGCCGGTGCTGCAGGCGGCACTCGCCGCGGCCAAGGCGCACGGCGGGTACCTCGAGTTGCGCTGGGACCCCGCGCGGCGCCACCTCGATGCGGCGGATCTCTACCTGCCGGAGGTGGAGCGCGCACCGGACGCGGCGGATGACGCGACCCACCGCCCGGGGCTGCTGGTCGTCGACGACGACGCGGCGGTGCGTGAGACGGTCGTCGCGCTGCTCGAAGGATGCGGCTGGCGCGCGCTCGCCGTCCCATCGGGCGAGGCGGCGGTCGACCTGTACCGCGCCGGGTGCCGCTACGGGCTGGTGCTGCTCGACCTGCTCATGCCGGGCCTGTCCGGCGCCGAGACCTTCCGCGCGCTGCGCGCGCTCGACCCCGCGGTCCGGGTCGTCGTCGCCTCCGGCTCGCGGCCGGGCGAGCCGCTGCGGCGGATGCTGGCCGAGGGGGCGCTCGGCTACCTGGCGAAGCCGTTCGGCCTCGCCGAGCTGTCCGCGATCGTCGAGGCGGCTACCGGTTTTCGACCACCCGCACCGCCTCGACGGTGATCGGAGCGACCGGCTTCCACGGCGGGAGCCCGCGTTCCCCGCTGGTCGGGCGCTGGATCAGACGGGAGACCGCCTCGTCGCCGCCTGCGAGCTGGCCAACCGCCGTGGTCCGCCCCTGCCAATCGGGGCGCGGCGCCAGCAGCACGAGCAGCGCGGGGTTGTTGTACGACGGGGTGCCGTTGGCGTCCGGCGGGCCCGGTTCGAGCACGACCGTCCCGACCAGCAGCTCGCGCGAGGTCCGCTCGAACGGTTCGACGCGCGGCCCGGCCGGCTGCGCGGAGACGACCGAGAAGGCGAACCCGGGGCGCAGCGCGCCGATCGCCGCCTTGTCGAAGTAGCCGGTGCGCACCAGCGTCACCAGCGCGCGCACCGACTGCGGCGCCTCGCGCGCGAGGTCGATCGCCAGCTCGCCGTCGGGCGTGGTCAGCAGCAGGCGGTAGGACTTCGCCGCGTCGAAGGCCGGGATGACCTTGATGGAGACGCTCGGCGACGGCATCCCGGCGCGCTTGAGAGCGATCTTGTAGTTCCCCTCCTTCGCCAACTGCGGGAACAGCTTCAGCAGGTCGAACTTGACCCCGACGAAGCCGCCGGGGCCGATCTCCTTCGCGCGGGCCGCGCCGAACTGGTCGGCGCCCGCGGGGCGCACCTCGTCGCCGCCGGGCAGCGTCAGCCGCAGCGACGACGCGAGGTCGGCGAGTTCCTCGGTCTTGAGCCAGCCGCCGCCGTCGTTGCGCACGACGAGCTGGCCGGGGATCGGCTGGCCCGCCTCGAAGACGAAGCCGTCGAGCGCGATGTTGGCGGCCGCGAGCGGCGGGGCCGTGGCAGGCGCCGCGGTGGCGGCGGCCGGGACGAACGCGGCGAGGCCCGCGGCGAGCGGCGCGAGCCGGCGCGCCAGGCGGAGGGAGCGGCGGGGGAGCACAGGCGCAGGCGCGGAGTGCATGGAGGGTTTCCTCGGAGGGGAAAGCGGCGCCGATCCTAGCGTTGCCGGCGGGGAGGCGCCATCGCGCGGGGGGCTCGGGGGCCGGGGGACCGCCCGCGCTACGGCCGGCGCGCCAGCACCAGCCCGGCGACCCGCTCGGCCCCGGCCTCGGCCAGCGCCCGGGCCGCCTCGCGCAGTGTGGCGCCGGTGGTGGCGACGTCGTCCACCAGCAACACCGAGCGCCCGCCGACCAGCGCGGGGCGCGCCGCGAACGCGCCGGCCAGCGCGCGCCGCCGCGCCGCGCCTGCCGCGGCCGTCTGGGCCGGGGTCGGGCGGCGCTTGCGCAGCGCGCGCGGCGCGACCGGCAGCCCCAGCGCGCGCGCCACCGCCCGCGCCAGCCGGCGCGGCGCACGGCGGCGCACCGTCCAGCGCAACGGGTCGGGGGGGACCGGGACGACCAGGTCGCCGCCGTCGCCGCGCGCCCTCCAGGCGGCCGCCATCTCGCGGGCCAGCGGCGTCGCCAGCGCTGCGTCGCCGCCGAACTTGAAGCGCCGGTGGAACGCGACCGCGCCGTCGCGGTACTCGAGCGCGGCGACGATCCGCGCCAGCGCGCGCGCGCCGTCCGGCTCGGCCGTGCGTGCGGCGCGGCAGTCCGGGCAGTCGAGCGGGGAGGCGATCGCCGGGCCGGGGAGGTCGCAGAGCGGACAACCGCGGCCGGTACGGCGCGGCAGCGCGGCCCAGCAGGCCGGGCACGCGCCGGCCTCGGCGGCCAGCGGCAGGTCCGCGCCGCAGGCGAAGCAGGGGCCCGGCCAGGCGAGCGCCAGCGCGGGGGCCAGCTCTTCGAGCGCCCCCGCGAGCCACGAGCCGCGCGGGATCACCCCTCGCTCGAGGGGTAGACCGGGGCGCTCGCGATCCGTCCGGTGAGGGTGATCTCGTCGGGCGAGGTGCGGGTCGTCACGGCGCCGAACGCGCCGCACGAGGGGCAGAGCTGGACCCAGTGCGGCAGCTCGGCGCGGCACTCGCGGCAGAAGGCCCCGGGAACCGTCCGGTCGCCTCCCTGCAGCACCGTGCGGTACAGGTGCGCGGCGCGGTGGATGTTGCCGCGGCGTTCCTCGACCTGCGCCAGCAGGAACTGGACGTAGGGGGTTTCGCCCTGGGTGTCGAGCAGGTCCTCGAACGGGACGGCGGCCTCGTCGAGCATCTCCAGCCGCGAGTAGAGCTGGCCCAGCGCCAGCCGGGCGGCAGCGGGCCAGCGGCGCGAGGCGACGATCCCGCGCAGCGTCGAGATCGCGTCCTCCGGCCGCTCGCGCTCCATGTCCAGTTCGGCCAGCGCCTCGAGCAGGGCCGGCTCGCCGGTCAGCAGGAACCCCTGCTGCAGCAGCTCCTTGGCCTCGTCGTGCTCGCCCGCCTCGGCCAGCAGCTCGGCCAGCAGGACGCGGCCCGGGAGGAAGGTCGCGTCGTCGCGCAGCACGCGCCGCAGCAGCGCGAACGACGACCGCGACTGCCCGGCCAGGGCCCGCGCGCGGGCCAGCTCGGTGCGGATCCCCAGCCCCTGGCGGCGGTCGGCCTCGGGCACCTGCCGCGAGCGGGTGAACAGCGCCTCCAGCCGGCGCTGTGCGCGCGACGCGGCGCTCCAGTTGCCGGCGCGGATTTCGAGATCGCGCAGCCGTCGCAGCGGCCCGACGGCGCTGCGCGGGTTGCGGTCGACCAGCCGGGTCAGCGTGCGGCGCGCGTCGTCGACCCGTCCGGCCGCGAGCTGGTCGAGCGCCAGCGCGTGCAGCGGCTCGTCGGCGTCGGGTTCGAGCCGCCGGGCGCGGTCGTGGGCCAGTACCGCCTCGGCGTGCCGCCCGTTGCGCCGCAGCGCGTTTCCGAGCCGCATGTGCGACTCGTAGTCGTCGGGGGTCTTGTCGGCGGCCTCGCGGAAGGCGTCGATCGCGTCCTCGTCCCGCTCGTCCAGCTCGGCCTGCTTGCCGCGCTCGAGCGCCCGCCCGGCGGCCTGGCGGTGGCGCGAGCTGTAGAGGAAGAAGGCGCGCTCGACCGCCTTGCGGCCCAGCCCCGAGACCAGGAACGAGAGCGTGATCAGGATCCCCAGCGCGAGCGCGCCCAGGACCAGTCCCCAGACCGGGATCGACCGCCCCAGGACGTCGACCGGCTGCTCGAGCACGACCTGGTTGGGGCGCAGCAGGAAGACGACCCCCGCCGCCAGGCCGAGCAGGACGAGCACCGAAACGAAGGTCCGGAAGCGCATCGCGCGGCGAGACTAAGCCCCGGGCTGCGACGCGGTCAAGCAACGCGTCACCGCCGGCTCCCGCACCCGGGAAACCGGAGACCGTCAGCGGGTCCAGACCGCGAGGACCTCGCCGAGGAAGGCCCGGTGGTAGTCGGCCTGCGGGTAGTGCCGGTCGATCGCCGGGTCGAGGAACCGCGCCGGGTCGAGGTCGAGGTGGGCCAGGATCCGGCACTCGATCGCGGTCCGGGCCTCGGCCACCCGGGGCACCGGGACGGTCCCGCCGCCGAGCGGGTGGATCCCGGCCGCGGCCCACTTGTCGACGTCCCGGCCCGAGACCTCGCCGCAGAGTTCGAGCGCGCGGTGGAACGGCTCGGGCATGAAGTTGACGGTGAAGAACGGGGAGGCGTTGAGCAGGCCCCAGGTGTGGCGCACCGGACGGACGAAGATCGTCACGATCGGCAGCTCCCAGAGCGTGCCGAAGCCGCCCCAGCTGATCGTCATCGGGTTGGGGTGCTCGTCGCCGCCGACCAGGAGCGCCCACTGCTCGTGGAGCACCTGGAAGGGACGGGTCGTCCACTCCTCGGGCTCGATCCGGCGCAGCGGCACGCCGCGCCGGCCGCCCTGCGGCTCTCTGGGATCGGTCACTGGGGAACCCTCTTCGTCCGGGCCGCGATCGCGCGGCGGATCTCGGGCAGCGCGGCCCGGGTGGCGGCGATGCCGGCCTCGATCAGCCGGCGCTTCTGCGTGAAGTCGTCGAACGCGACGTCGCCGACCTCGGGGGTGATCACGACGTCGGCCTCGCGCTCCCGGCAGCGGCCGATCTCGGCGCCCATGATCGCGATCGACTGCAGCGCGACCCCGACCTGCGTCCGCGGCGGCGACGCGGGGATCTCGCGCGGGATCGAGACCGCGATCACGACCTCCGCCCCCAGCCGCCGCGCGACGTCGGCCGGCACCGGGTTGCTCACCCCGCCGTCGACGTAGAGCCGCCCGTCGATCGCGACCGGCGCGAAGATCCCCGGGATCGCGGCCGAGGCGCGCACCGCCTGGGCGACCGGGCCGCGCTCGAAGGCGACCGTCGCGCCGCTGGTCAGGTCGGTCGCGACCGCCGCGAACCGCAGCGGCAGGTC
This sequence comes from Acidobacteriota bacterium, assembly GCA_025456425.1. GTDB lineage: Bacteria > Acidobacteriota > Polarisedimenticolia > J045 > J045 > JALOKP01. Next base: position 19,237 of record JALOKP010000048.1, read on the forward strand.
CTCGATCGCCGCGTGCTGGAGCCGTGCGGCAAGGAAGGCCTCGATCCGCTCGCCCTTGGCGTAGCCGCCGCCCGAGATCAGCGACAGCAGCGAGCGGTCGAGCAGGTCGTGCTCGTCGATCCCCAGCGCCTCGTACTCCAGCGCGAAGACGTCGGGCCGGTCGGCGTAGAGCGCGCCGATCAGCGCGCCGACCGAGGTCCCGGTGAGGACCGCGACCGGAATCTTCTCCTCGGCCAGCACGCGCAGCACCCCGACCTCGGCGAAGCCGCGCGCCCCGCCGCCGCCGAGGGCGAGGCCGACCCGCGGGGCGACCTCGATCGTCGCGGCCGGGGGCGCCTGCGGCAGGGACGGAAGCTCGCGCCGCGCCGAGCCGCAGCCGGCGGCCAGCAGGGCGGCGGCGAGGAGGACGGGCGCGAACGGGAGCGGGCAGCGTGGGCGGCGCATCGACGGGAACGCATTCTACGCCCGGAGCGGGTCCCGCAGCGGCGCCGCCCCCCGGGATCGGCTAGGCTTCCGCCCTCACGCGACGAGGACCTCGCCCGTGCCGAACGAGATCCGCCTCCCGCCCTACGCGCTGGTCAACCGCACGCTGGAGCCCGGGATGCACGCCTACCTCGACCTCCTGCCGCGCGCCGCCGAGAGCCCTGCGCTGGCCCGGGTCGCCTCGCCCACCCACCCGGTCGAAGCGTTGCTGCGTACGACACGGGTCGAGATCGCGGAAGAGGACGGCTACTGCTGGGTCGACGACGACGTCCCGTGCATCGTCCTCACCGAGTCCTACTACCGGGGCGGCAGCAGCCTCGACCTCTACCTGGACCTGCTGCACGAGCTGACGCACGTGCGGCAGCACCACGAGGGGGCCGACCTCTGGGACCGCCACTTCGATTACGTCGACCGCTGGACCGAGATCGAGGGCTACGCGGTCGCGGTCGAGGAGGGGTGCCGGCTCGGCATGACCCCCGAGGACGTGGTCCAGCACCTCGCCAACCCGTGGATGAGCGAGTCCGACCAGCGCCGCCTGCGCGACAACGTCAAGCGCTTCCTGGAAGAGCGCGGCATCCGGATCGCCTGCCTGCCCTGACGCGCACCCGCCCGCTCCGCGCGCCACACCGTAGGGGCCGGCCTCCGTGCCGGCCCGTCGACGCGGTCCAGGCCTCGCGCAGCGGAGCGACGGTCGGTCCCGCTGTGGCCCTCCGAGGATGATGAAGAGAGCCCGGCCGAATGCTCATCTTGGAACAGAGAGCCGGCTCCGGTGCACAACGCCGCTTGGTGGCGGCACTCGCCTCCGCGAATCAGCCTCGGAATCGACCCGGAACGGAACAGAAATCACCCCGCTCCGAGCCGCGGCGCAGCCGGGAGCCGGCGGCGAGTCACCGACCAGTGCACCCGAGCCCGCTCTCCTTTCCAAGATGAGCATTCGGCCGGGCTCTCTTCTCATGCCTCACCGGACGAAGCCCCACCCTCGGCGCGGCCCGATACGGACCGTGCATCTCGCGACCTGGAGGGGCCGGCCTCCGTGCCGGCCCGACACGCCGCTACCGCGGATCCGGGCCGGCACGGAGGCCGGCCCCTAAGGCCCGCGATGACCGCGGCGTCAGTGCCGGCCGTACGGGTGACCTGCCGCGTCCGACAGCGCGCGGTAGAGCTGCTCGAGCAGGACGACCAGCGCCAGCTCGTGCGGCAGCGTCAGCGGGCCGAAGGCCAGCGTGAAGTCGGCCGCCTGGATGAGGGTCTCGTCCAGCCCGTCCGGCCCGCCGACCGCGAAGACCGTCTCGCCCCGCTCGCGCCAGCGCGCCAGGCGCCGGGCCAGCTCGGCGGACGAGAGGCTCTTCCCCCGGGAGTCGAGCGCGACCAGCGTTCCGCGCGCCGGCGCCAGCGCCGCCAGCGCGGCCCCTTCCTCGCGCCGCCGCTCCCCGGCCGAGGCCCGCCGGCTCTGCGCCACCGCAGCGCGCCGCACCGGTGCGAGGCGCGCGATCCGCGCCAGGTAGTCCTCTTCCAGCTCGAGGTACGGGCCGCGGCGCGTCCGCCCGACGGCGGCGACGACCAGCGCGGCGCCGGCCGCCACGGCTAGCCCCCGAGCCTCGCGACGTCGATCTGCGGGCAGTCGCCCCAGAGCGCTTCGAGGCGGTAGAACTCGCGCGCGTCCTCCAGGAAGAGGTGTACGACGACCTCGCCGTAGTCGAGCAGGATCCACTCGCCGCGCGCGTAGCCCTCGGTCGACGGCTTGCGCGCGACCTCCTCGCGGACCTGGTCCTCGACCGCGTCGGCCAGCGACTTGACCTGCCGCTCGGAGGTGCCGTGGCAGATCACGAAGTACTCGGTGAAGGCGTCGTGCCCGCGCAGGTCGAGCACCACCGGGCGCTCCGCCTTGCGGGAGGCCAGCGCGCGGACCGCCGCGCCCAGCAGCTTCTCTTCGCCCGCGTTCCCCTGGTTCCCGCCGTTCTTCGCGCTGGTCGTCATGCTCCTCCCGACCGGTACAGGCCGCGCCGACCGATATACCCCAGGACGGCCGGCGTGACGAGGGGCTCGACCGGCTCGCCGGCCCCGAGGCGCCGCCGGATCTCACGCGACGAGATCGCCAGCGGCTCCATTTCGACGCGGTAGACGGCGAGCCCCCCGGGAGGGGGCGCCTCGCCCGCGGGGCGCAGCCGCGGCCCATCGGCCGGCCGCACCGCCGCGACCCCCGCGCTCCCCGGCCGCGGCAGCACCGCGAGGTGCGCCAGCCGCTGGATCTCGTCGCTCCGGCTCCAGGTCGGCAGGTCGTCGTAGGAGTCGGCACCCATCACCAGGAACAGCTCGGCGGCGGGCTCTTCGGCCCGCAGCTCGCGCAGCGTCTCGACCGTGTAGGACACCCCCCCGCGCCGGAGCTCGCGCGGGGAGGGGACCAGCCCGCGCTCGCCCAGGGCGGCCAGCGCCACCATCGCCAGGCGGTCGAGGTCCGGCGCGGCGGTCGGCCGGCGGTGGGGCGGGATGTGGGACGGCACGAGTTCCACGCGGTCCAGCGCCAGGCGGTCGCGCGCGGCGCAGGCCACTGCGAGGTGGCCGCGGTGCGGCGGGTCGAAGGTGCCGCCGTAGATCCCGATCCTCACCCGCCGTCCTCGGGAAGCGCAATCGCGACCGCCTCGGGTCGCGGCGCCCGGGCCAAGGCTGCGAAGCTGCGGATCAGCTCGGGAAGGCCGCGGCCGGTCGCGGCCGAGATCGGGAGGAACGCGACGCCGCGCCCCTCCGCCGCCGCGCGCAGCGACTCCAGCCGCGCCGGCTCGTCCAGCGCGTCCAGCTTCGTCGCGACGACCACGCGCGGCCGCGCCGCGAGCCCCGGGCTGTAGAGCGCCAGCTCGCGCTCCAGCACCGCGAGGTCCTGCGCCGGATCGCGCAGCGAGCCCGACGAGACGTCGACCAGGAAGGCCAGCGCGCGGCAGCGCTCGACGTGCTTGAGGAAGCGGTCGCCCAGCCCCTTGCCCAGGTGCGCCCCCTCGATCAGCCCGGGCAGGTCGGCGACCACGAAGGAGCTGTGCTCGCCGGCGTCGACGACCCCCAGGTGCGGCACCAGCGTCGTGAACGGGTAGTCGGCGATCTCCGGCTTGGCGGCCGAGATCCGCGAGATCAGCGTGCTCTTGCCGGCGTTCGGGAAGCCGACGAAGCCGATGTCGGCGAGCAG
>JALOKP010000049.1 GCA_025456425.1 Acidobacteriota bacterium
TCGAGGAGAACAAGCTGAAGGTCCGGATCGCCCCGACGGTCGAGGTGACCGTGCTCCGCTCCCACATCGCCGGGAAGTCGGACGAGGAGACGCTGTGAAACCGCTCCATTGGAAGCTCGCGCTGATCGCGGCCGTCACGCTCTGGGCGATCTGGCAGGTCTGGCCCCGGACCGAGCACACCTTCGCCAACGTCAAGCTGGGGCTCGACCTGCGCGGCGGTTCCTACCTCGTGATGCAGGTCCAGACCGACGACGCGATCAAGGCCGAGGCCGACATCGAGGCCACGCGGATCGGCGAGCGGCTGCGCAAGGAAGGGTTCACCGAGGCCCGCGCGATCACCGGGGACCAGTTCGGCCAGGTCGTCGTCTCGGGGGTTCCCGCGGCGCGGATGGGAGAGGCCGAGCGGATCGTGACCGAGGAGGCCGGTGACTGGTCCGTCGGCGTCTCCGGCGGCGAGATCCGGGCCCAGATGCCGCTGGCGGAGGAGAACCTCCTACGGGACCGGGCGGTGCGCCAGGCGCTCACCACGGTCCAGAACCGGGTCGACGCGCTGGGCGTGGCCGAGGCCTCGGTGACGCGGCTGGGCGGCGAAAACACGCGTGATCCAGGCCCAGGCCCAGCTCGAGCTGCGCTCGGCGTACTACGCGCCGGACGGGGCGGGGCCCTTCGTCGCGGCGACGCGCGAAGACGTCGTCGCCCAGCTCGGCGGCAACGTCCCGCCTGGCGTCGAGATCCTGCCGATGAAGGCCGAGCGCAAGATCGTCGATCCCAACCAACCGCCGCCGCCGGCCCAGATCTCCGGCTACATGGCGGTCGAGAAGACGGCCGTGATCACCGGCAGCGACCTGCAGACGGCGAACCCCACCCAGGGGGAGTGGAACAACACCGTCGTCTCGTTCGGCCTGCGCGTCGGCGCGGCCGACCGCTTCGGCAACTTCACGCGGACGCACATCAACAAGCAGATGCCGATCGTGCTCGACGGCCGGATCGAATCGGCGCCGGTGATCCGGGCCGAGATCCGGACCAGCGGCCAGATCGAGGGGAGCTTCACCTGGGCCGAGGCGGACGAACTGGCGTTGACCCTGCGCTCCGGCGCGCTGCCCGCGCGGATCCTGACGCTGGAAGAGCGGACGGTCGGGCCGTCGCTGGGGCGCGACTCGATCCGGGACGGCCTGCGGGCCGCGCTGCTGGGGGCCGCCTTCACCTGCATCTTCATGCTGATCTACTACAAGCTGGCCGGGATCAACGCGATCGTCGCGCTGGCGCTGAACATGCTGGTCCTCTTCGCGGCGATGGCGCAGATGGGGGCGACCCTGACGCTGCCCGGCATCGCCGGCCTGGCGCTGACCGTGGGCATGGCGGTCGATGCCAACGTGCTGATCTTCGAGCGCATCCGCGAGGAGCTGGACGCCGGGAAGACCGTCAAGGGGGCGGTCGAGGCCGGGTTCAACAAGGCCTTCTCCGCGATCTTCGACTCCAACGCGACGACGATCATCGCCGCGCTGTTCCTGATCGGCTACGGCACGGGTCCCGTCAAGGGGTTCGCGGTGACGCTCATCATCGGTCTTTTGGCCAACATGTTCACCGCGGTGTTCGTCAGCAAGACCATCTTCGAGGCGATCCTCCAGCGCCCGATCAAGTCGCTGTCGATCTGACGGGCGGAGCCGACCATGCGAATCAAGTTCCCACGCAAGTACGACTTCATGGGCCAGCGGGCCTTCATCGCCGCGTTCGTCGGCGGGGGGCTGCTGCTCGCGCTCGCCGCGGTGGCGCTCTTCGGCATCCAGCGCGGCGTCGAGTTCACCGGCGGCGCCGAGGTGTCACTGCGCTACGTCGAGGCGCCGGACCTGACGACGGTCCGCCAGACGCTCGACGCGGCCAAGCTCCCCGGCGTGAGCGCCACGACCTTCGGCGACACCGGTGGGCGCGAGCTGGCGATCCGTGTCGGCCTGCCGCAGGCGGGGGTCCAGGCCGGCGACAAGGACCTTGCGACGCAGGTCGTCGAGGCGCTGAAGCCGGCCGAGATCCGGCAGAAGATCGACGCCGGCATGGTCGATCTCAACACGGCGGACTCGGTCACGATCGCCGACCGGCTCGTCGCCGACGCCGGAATGGCCCGCGCCGAGGCCGACGCCGCGGCCGACGCGATCCTCGCCCTGCGGCGCGACGGCAGCGGTGTGCTGCCCGGGCTCGACCAGGTCCGCGCGCTGCCGGCCGTCCCGGAGCCGGCGAAGGGGTGGCTGGCCCAGCGGGCCTTCGTCGGGCCGTTCGGCCTGCGCGGCCAGGAAGTGATCGAGGCCTCGATCAGCCGCGAGATGCGCGACCGCGCGATCATCGCCAGCGTCGGCGCGCTGGTCCTGATGATGCTCTACCTCTGGATCCGCTTCTCCGGGTTCAAGTGGGGCCTGTCCGCGATGGTCGCGCTGGCTTTCGACGTCGTCGTCACGCTGGGGCTCTTCGCGGCGTTCAAGGAGGAGTTCACGCTGCCGGTGGTGGCCGCCTTCCTGACGCTGATCGGCTACTCGGTCAACGACAAGATCGTGGTCTTCGACCGGATCCGCGAACTGATCCGCAACCGCGGCACGGCGGGGTTCGCCTCGACCGTGAACGAGGCCCTGAACGAGGTCCTGCCCCGCACCCTGATCACCGGCATCTGCACGGTCTTCACCGCCTCGATGCTGTTCTTCTTCGGCGGGATCGTGCTGCACGGCTTCTCGTTCGTGCTGCTCTGGGGGATCATCATCGGCACGCTGTCGTCGCTTTACGTCGCCTGCCCGTTCGTGGTCTGGTGGACGAAGTGGCGCGCCGCGCGCCAGCCGGCCGACGCCAAGGCGGCCCGCGCCGCGAAGGCGGCCAAGGCGACCGGGCGCGCCCGCGCCTAGCCGCGCCGGCCGTCCCGCGGCGGCGTCGCCGCCCGATCTCCGGGCCGCCTCGCGGGGCGGCCCGGCGTTTTTCCGGCCCCGGTCCTTATAATCCTCCGGGCCGGGAGGCCCGCCGTTGATCCGGTTCGAGGACATCCAGGAAAGGGTCGAGCGCAACCGCCCCGACGCGGACCTGGAACTGCTGCGCCGCGCCTACATCTACAGCGCGATGGCGCATCGCGGGCAGCTGCGGCGCAACGGCGAGCCCTACCTGATCCACCCGCTCGAGGTCGCGCACATTCTGGCGGACCTCGAGCTGGACGTCCCGACCGTGGCCGCCGGCCTGCTGCACGACGTGGTCGAGGACTCCCACTCGACCGAGGGCGACATCCAGGAGAACTTCGGCAAGGAGGTCGCCCACCTGGTCGACGGCGTGACCAAGCTGTCGCGCCTCGACATGGCCTCCGAGGCCGAGCGCCAGGCCGAGAACATCCGCAAGATGATCCTCGCGATGGCGGGGGACATCCGCGTCATCCTCGTCAAGCTGGCCGACCGCCTGCACAACATGCGGACGTTGGGGTTCATGCCCTCCGACAAGCAGCGCCGGATCGCCGTCGAGACGCTGGAGATCTACGTTCCCCTGGCCAACCGGCTGGGACTGGGGCGGATCCAGGCCGAGCTGCAGGACCTCTCGGTCAAGCACTCGGACCCCGAGGGCTACGCTCAGCTGATCGCGCAGCTCGAGGCCAAGCGCGGGATCGCCGACGCGCTGATCGCCGAGGTCCGCGAGAAGCTGACCAGGGCGCTCGAGGACCACGGGATCCAGGCCGAGATCCACGGCCGGCTCAAGAGCATCTTCTCGATCTACCGCAAGATGCAGGTCCAGATGATCGACGTCGGGCAGGTCTACGACGTCGTCGCGCTGCGCGTGATCACGGGGTCGGTCAAGGACTGCTACGGGGCGCTCGGCATCGTCCACTCGCTCTGGCCGCCGGTGCCGGGGCGGATCAAGGACTTCATCGCGATGCCCAAGCCCAACCTGTACCAGTCGCTGCACACGACCGTGATGTCCGACAAGGGGTACCCGTTCGAGGTCCAGCTCCGCACGCTCGAGATGCACCGGCTGGCGGAGGAGGGGATCGCCGCGCACTGGCGCTACAAGGAGCGCGGGATGCTGACCGAGAAGGAGGTCGCCGGCGTCCAGTGGCTGCGCCAGGTCATGGACTGGCAGAAGGACATCGCCGACTCGCGCGAGTTCGTCAAGTACGTCAAGGTCGACCTGTTCCCGGGCGAGGTCTACGTCTTCACGCCCAAGGGCCGGGTCGTCTCGCTGCCCAAGGGCGCGACCCCGATCGACTTCGCCTACGAGATCCACACCGAGGTCGGCCACACCTGCGTCGGCGGACGCGTCAACGGCCGGCTCGTCCCGCTCAAGACCGAGCTGAAGTCGGGCGACATCGTCGAGATCGTGACCCAGTCCGGCCACAAGCCCAGCCGCGACTGGCTGGCGATCGCGCGCACGACGCGCGCCCGCAGCAAGATCCGCGCCTTCCTCAAGGCCGCCGAGCGCGAGCGCTCGATCGAATTGGGCCGGTCGCTCCTGGAAAAGGAGATGCGCCGCTACAACCTGCCGCTCAAGGGGATCCCCGAGGAGAAGCAGGAGGCGGCGCTGCGCGAGCTGAAGTACCGGACGCTCGAGGACCTCCATGCTGCGCTCGGCCACGGCAAGATCACCCCGCAGCAGTTCGTGGCGCTGATCTCGCCCGACGCCGGGCTGAAGCCCGCGGAGCCGTCGCTGCTGCGGCGGGTCTCCCGCGCCCTGACCCGCAGCGGCAAGGACAAGGTCCTGGTGCACGGGATGGGCGACACGCTGGTCAACCTGGCCCGCTGCTGCTGCCCGATCCCCGGCGACGCGATCGCCGGCTACATCACCCGCGGGCGCGGCGTGTCGGTTCACCGGGACGACTGCGCCAACCTCGAGGGGTTGCTGGTCGAGAGCGACCGCCGGATCGAGGTCGCCTGGGCCGCGGGCGAGGACGCGTCGCGCTTCAACGTCGGGCTGCGCATCCTGACCCGCAACCAGCCGGGGATGCTGGCGCGCGTCGCCGAGATCCTGGAGAAGGAGCGGATCAACATCGGCCACGCCGACGCCGGCGTCGACGATGCGGGGCGGGGCGTGATCTCGATCGTGGCCGAGGTCGCGCACGTCCACCAGGTCGAGAAGCTGCTCGAGCGGATCCGCCGGACCGAGGGGGTCTACCAGGTCGAGCGGGTTTCGCCCCAGCACGCCGCTGGACAGATCCACGGCTGAGTGGGAAGGTGCTGCCCGAACCGAGGGAGGCACGGCAGACGATGATCCCGATCGCGACGAACAAGGCCCCGCAGGCCATCGGCCCCTACGTCCAGGCGCTGGTCGCCGGCAACTTCGTGTTCTGCTCCGGGCAGCTCCCGCTCGACCCGGGGACCGGCCAGTTCGTGGCCGGCGACGTGGCGGCCCAGACCCGCCGCGTGCTCGCCAACCTGGCCGCCGTGCTCGAGGCCGCGGGGTCGAGCCTGTCGGCGGTCGTGAAGACGACCGTCTTCCTGGCCGACATGGGCGACTTCGCGGCGATGAACGGCGCCTACGAGGACGTCTTCGGCTCCCACCGGCCGGCGCGCTCGACGGTGCAGGCCGCCCGCCTGCCGCGCGACGCGCGGATCGAGATCGACGCGATCGCGGTCATCGGCTAGCCCGGCCCGTCACGAACGATCCGGATTCGCCTCCGGCGACTACTGCACGACCTGGCCGGGAGGCGCTTCCGGCTCCGCCGGCGGCGGTTCGGGTCGGAGGAAGGTCAGCCCCCGCATCATCTGGCGCAGGGCCGGCAGGTCGACCGCCTCGAGGCCCGGAGGGAACCCCGCCCGGAAGACATACAGCGTGTCGCCGTGGCGGACCGCCCAGTACGCGACGGCCGTCGGCGGGTCGCCGGGCCGGATCAGGACCGGAAAAACCGCTTCGAGCGCGGGGTGCCCACCGATCACGGTGTCGGCCAGTGCGGGCTCGCCGTTGCGCTTGTAGAAGAACTCGGTCCAGCCGACCAGTTGCGGCAGGATCGTCCGCGGCAGGCCGGTGAGGAAGCCCTTCTCGGCGTCCTCGAGCGATTTCGTCTTCAGTTCCCAGACCGTGCCGCCCGGCGAGCGGACCTCGTCCAGGAAGGGGGTCCACTGGTCGGGCAGGGTGTACCGGATCCCGAGTCCCTCGTCGGTGACCGTGCGGTCGGCGGCCGACGGCGGAGAAGGGGAGGAGCAGGCGGCGGCGAGCAGAGCGAGGGTCAGCAGCGGGAACGCGGCAGGGGGGCGGATGCCCACGAAGACCTCCAGGGACGCCCCCGATCATCGACCGGCCGGCCGGAGGATTCAAGGCGCCCGGGGCCGAGCCCCCGGGGCGCTGCGGGCCGTCCTCCGCGCCCCCGGGCGGGGCGGGCGCCTCCGGCCCGGTTTCGGGCTATCATCTCCGACCGTCACTTCGGAGGCCTACGAGAAATGAGGATCGACTACTCCCAGAAGGGCAACACGACGATCATCACGCCGCACGGCGACATCCGGATCAACCAGGGGGATGTGGCGCTGCGCGACGCGGTCCGCTCGCAGCTCGATGAGGGCAAGCGGCAGATCGTGATCGACATGGCGGGCGTCAATTTCATGGACAGCGCCGGGCTGGGCGAGGTCGTGGGCTGCCACAAGTCGGTGTCCGAGAAGGGCGGCGAGATCAAGCTGGCCGCGCTCAACCCGCGCATCAACGACCTCTTCACGCTGACCAAGCTGTTCCTCGTCTTCAAGATCTTCGACACCGTCGACGAAGCGGTGGCCTCGTTCTCTTCCTGAGGGCCTTCGAACCGACGGAGGGCGATCCCCGATCCGGGCCGAAACGCGCCCGGGGTTGACCGCGGTCGAGCCCGGCAGAGCAGCTTCTCCGGCCCGTTTTCCCCTGAACGGCGCTTGCGGACCGAGGCGAGTTGACTCACAATTTATTCACTTTTTCCCCGGGATGGATTCCCTCCGTTCGTCGACGAGAACAGGGAACCGAACGAAACTGCGGCGGTGACCGAATCCGCCAGCGAGGCGCAGTCGGTCGATGAACGGTCGCTGCAGCGGTTCGAACGAGCGGGTCTCCGGGGTTCGGTGGTATCCTCTGCCGCCGCTCGGCCTCCGCGCGGTCGGACAGACGGCCAGCGCGTCGGCGGTCTCCGGAGCCGCTCGGTTCCGGCGCAGAGGATGGATGGTTCGCGGGGCTGCTGCAGCGGGATTCCCGGGCTTCGCCGGGCCCGCGGCCAGGCCGGGAGGCACGATGCTCTCGGCGATGAGACGAGCGAGGAGCATCGCGGGGCACGGCTCACCGGCTTCCGAGCGGGAGCCCGGGTTGCGGCCCGGGATGCTCGCCCGGGTGGAATCGCGCGGCGAACGCCTGCCCGCGCCGGAACCGTGGGCCTGCCGGCCGCCTGAGCGCGGCGCAGGAGGTGATGCATGAGGCGCAGTGTGGTGGCCGTTCTTCTCCTCGGGGTGCTCCTCGTGTCCGCGCCCGGGTGCCAGGGCATCCGCGAGCGGATGGCGATGAAGAAGGCTCACGAGCTGTACAAGGCCCAGAAGTACGACGAGGCGATCAAGAAGTACAAGGAGATCCTCGTCATGGATCCGGGCAACTACACGGCGACCTATCAGATCGCGATGTCGAACCTCGCGATGTACCACCCCGGCTCGGCCCACGAGAAGGACAAGGCCTACGCGGCCGCGTCGATTGAGCACCTCGAGAAGCTGATGGCCATGCAGGCCCCGGACAAGGAGACGCAGGAGCGGGTCGTCAAGTACTACCTGTCGCTCCTGGCGTCGGCCGAGATGAGCGACAAGGCGATCGCCTTCATGGAGAAGGAGCTGGCGAAGGACCCGAAGAACATCGAGACCGTCCTCCAGCTGGCCAACCTCTACGCCAAGAAGGGCGACTTCCCGAACGCCTGGCGGTACTTCCTCAAGCGCGCCGAGATGGACCCGAAGAACAAGGAAGCCTGGTACACCGTGGGCGTGGTCGCCTGGGAGCGCTCGTACAAGGGCAAGGAGGCGGTCTCCGACTCCGAGCGCGAGCAGACGCTGATTCCGCAGGGCCTGGCTGCCTTCGACAAGGCGATCGCGATCGACCCCGACTACTTCGACGCGCTGGTCTACGCCAACCTGCTCTACCGCGAGAAGGCGGCCGTGCTGGGGCGCCAGCAGCGGCTGGAGGAGGCCGAGGTCGCGTTTACGACGGCCAAGGGGTTCGCGGAACGGGCGCAGGCCGCGCGCAAGAAGCAGATGGAAGCCGAGAAGGCAAAGGCGGGTGCCGGCGCCTGACGCGGGCGCGGCCGAGGAACCGATATGTTCGATGACAACATGCTCGACAGCCGCAAGGGCGGCATGGGCGAGGGCAAGTGGTGGAGCTTCCCGCTCGCGGTGCTCGTCCACACGCTCGTGATCGGCGCGGTGATCCTGGCCTCGTTCCTCGTCGTCGAGGCGGTCCAGGATCCCGACATGATGCTGACCTTCGTCGGCATGTCGGCCCCACCGCCCCCGCCGCCCCCGCCGCCCCCCCCACCCAAGGCGTCCTCCGCGCCGAAGGTCACCCCGACCGACGTCCAGATCCGGCCCGACGAACTGGTCCAGCCGCAGGAGGTCCCCAAGGACATCAAGATCGAGGAGGACTCCGGCGGCGGTGACGAGTTCGGCGTCGAGGGCGGCGTCGAGGGCGGCGTCGAGGGCGGAGTGCCGGGCGGCGTGCCGGGCGGCGTGCTCGGCGGCGTGGCCGGCGGAGTGCTCGGGGGCGAAGGAGCCGGCACCGAGAACGAGCCGATGCTGGTGGTCGGCAACGTCCAGGCCCCCGTCCTGATCACGAAGATCGACCCCGAGTACCCCGAGATGGCGCGGCGGGCCCGCGTCACCGGCAAGGTCATCCTGCAGGCCGTGATCAACGAGCGCGGTGACGTCGTCGACGTCAAGGTGCTGAAATCCCACCCGCTGCTCGACGACTCGGCGATCAATGCGGTCAAGCGCTGGAAGTACAAGCCCGCGACGCTCGAAGGCAAGCCGGTCGCGGTCTATTTCACGGTGGTCGTGAACTTCACCCTGGACTGACCGCGGGGCAAGAGCGGTTCAGAGAGTACGAGCGAGAGCAACTGCAAGAGGAGAGCACGTCATGGGCAGCTTCGATCTCATCAGCATGTGGCAGCAGTCGGGGTACATCGCGAAGGGGGTGATCGTCATCCTCCTGCTCTGCTCGATCTGGACCCTCAAGGTCGCCGTCGAGAAGCTACTCGCGTACAACGCGTCGCGGAAGGAGTCGACGGAGTACCTGCCGCACCTGGTCAACTACCTGAAGCAGGGGAAGATCCAGGAGGCGATCGACTCGTCCAAGAAGTTCAGCAAGGCGCACATTGCGAAGGTCGTCTCGTCCGGGTTGCTGGAGTACCAGTCGACCAAGGACCAGGGCGAACTCGTGATGCTCGACTCGACCCGGCGCGCCCTCGAAATGGCGATGGCGGTGACCTCGGCCGAGCTGCGCAAGGGGCTGGGCGCCCTGGGCACGATCGCCACGACCTCGCCGTTCATCGGGCTGTTCGGCACGGTGTTCGGCATCATCAACGCCTTCCACGGCATCGCCACCGCCGGGTCGGGCGGTCTGGCCGCGGTCTCCGCCGGTATCGCCGAGGCGCTCATCACCACGGGCGTCGGGATCGGCGTCGCGATCATCGCGGTCGTGCTGTTCAACTACTTCACCGAGCGGCTCGAGAGGTTCCAGGTCGAGATGGTCAACGCCTCCTCCGAGCTGATCGACTACATCGTGAAGCGCCATGGGCATGTCGGTTAGTTCCGGCTCCGGGGACCGCTCCCCGCTCAAGGCGGGAGCCGTCCGTTCGGAAATCAACATCACGCCGCTGGTCGACGTGGTGCTGGTGCTGCTGATCATCTTCATGGTCGTGACGCCGATGCTTCAGAAGGGCCAGTCGGTGAAGCTGCCGCTCACCGAGAACCCGGACAAGAAGCCGGACGAGAAGTCGCAGATCATGGTCGTGATCGCCTTCGACTCCTCCGTGACGAAGAACAATCCGATCTGGATCGAGAAGGAGAAGATGTTCCTTCGCGATTTCGATCCCAAGATCAAAGAGGCCTTCGACCGCAACCCGGCGGGTACCGTGGTGGTCAAGGCCGACGCCCGACTCACCTTCGGCGAGGTCAAGGACGTGGTGTTCAAGATCAGGAACGCGGGCTTCCGCAATGTGGGCCTGATCACGGAAAAGAAGTCGTCCTAGGCTCAGGCCCGGGACGGGGGTGACCCGATGGGAATGGATGTCGGTGGCGGTAAGAAGGGCGTCAAGTCGGACATCAACATCACGCCGCTGGTCGACGTGGTGCTGGTGCTGCTGATCATCTTCATGGTCGTGACGCCCCTGGCTCAGCGTGGCTACGACCTCGAGGTGCCGCGCGAGGAGGTCAATCCGATCCCTCCGAACCCGGATGACATCGCCAAGCAGGTCATCCTCTCGATCAACGCGGAAGAGTGCAACGGTATCGCCACCCAGCTCACGCAGCCGGGCTTGCCTCCGGGCTGCACGGTTCGCCTCAACAAGGACGTCGTCCGGATCGAGGAACTCGCCCGCAAGATGGACGAGGTCTTCCGCACCAGGAAGAAAGCCGACAAGGTCGTCTTCCTGGCGGCGGAGGAGAAGCTCAACTACGAAGGCGTGATGCGGATCCTCGACATCGCCAAGAACGGCGCCGGCGAGGACCTGAAGGTCGCGCTCGTGAAGGACTCGGGGATCGCCCACAGCGCCGGCGGCAGCACCGAGTAGGTCAGGGACTCCTCTTGCGACGCGGGCCCGGCCGCCGGCCGGGCCCGCGTTTTCTTTTCGAGCCGGCGGCGGCCGGGAGAGGCGGGGCCACCCCGGCCGCCGCAGGGTGCGGGCCCGCGGTCGGCCGGGCCGGAGGCCGCGCCGGACGCGCTTCGCGCCACGAAGGCCGGTCGCGGTGCCGAAATGGGGGGGAGCGGCGGCGGGGCTCGGCCCGCCGCCGGGGTCAGGAGACGCGCTTGGCGACCTTGCCGGAGCGCAGGCAGCGGGTGCAGACCGTGGCGCGCTTCGGGGTCCCGTTCTCGGTGACCACCCGGACTTTCTGGAGGTTCGGCATGAAGCGCCGCTTGGTCACGTTGTGGGCGTGGCTGATCGTGTTGCCGGACACCGGCTTCTTGCCGCAGACATCGCAGACGCGGGCCATGACGGGGTACCTCCGCGGCCCGACGGGGCCGGCGCAACCGCGAGATCTTAGACGGCGCGTCCCGCCCGGTCAACTCGCGCCGGCCCCCCCCGGTTGCCCGCCCGACCTCGGGACCTATATTCGCGGCGAGGGGGCCGGCTCGGCTTCCGGCGGACAGGGGGCAGCATCTCCGCCGGGCAGCGAGGCCGGTCCACAACCGTGCGGTGGCGGCGGCAGGCTGCCTCCGGCGGGCGAATGGAGGATGGGAACCGGCCAGGGAGCGGTACGCGGGAGTTCGGATCCGCCAAAAAGGGTCCGGAACTGTCCGAATTACTCCTTGACCCGGCGCCTAATCCTCGGTTAGTTTCGCCCCGACCGGAGGGAGGCCGACCGTCCGGCCTAGGCGGAGGCCCGAGATGCAGTTCGGCCGTTCCAAGGACCTCGTGGGGCTCGACATCGGCGACAGCTCCATCAAGGTCGTAGAGCTCAAAGA
Organism: Acidobacteriota bacterium; assembly: GCA_025456425.1. Taxonomy (GTDB): domain Bacteria; phylum Acidobacteriota; class Polarisedimenticolia; order J045; family J045; genus JALOKP01. The sequence continues at coordinate 11,608 of JALOKP010000049.1, forward strand.
GCTGGGCCGTGGCCGGGGCTGGGAAGTCCAGTCCATGGCACACGAACCCCTCCCCCCCGAGGCGATCGTCGACGGCGCCATCATGGACGCCGGCCTGGTGGTGGACACCCTCCAGCGGATCTGGAGCCAGCGGCGCATCAAGAACAAGCGCGTCGCGACCGGGCTCTCCGGGCACTCCGTGATCATCCGCCGCATCAACCTGCCGGCGATGGGCGAGCAGGAGCTCGCCGAGCAGATCCGGTGGGAGGCCGAGCAGTACATCCCCTTCAACATCCAGGAGGTGTCGCTCGACTACCACGTGCTCGAGGGGTCCTCCCTGGCCGGCGAGGGGAACATGGATGTGATCCTCGTCGCCGCCCGCAAGGAGAAGATCGACGACTACACGTCGGTCATCAGCCAGGCGGGCCTGGAGCCGGTGGTGGTCGACGTCGGCACGTTCGCGGCGCTGAACTGCCTCGAGGCGAACTACGCCGCGGAGATGCCCGGCCACGCCGCCCTGATCGACATCGGCGCCTCGGTGACCAGCATCGCCATCCTGCAGAACGGCGTGTCGGTCTTCTGGCGCGACATCCAGATCGGCGGCAACCAGTACACCGCGACGCTTCAGCGCGAACTCAACCTCTCCCGCGAGCAGGCCGACGCGGCCAAGCGGATGGAGACGGTCGAGGGCGTGTCGATGGAGCAGGTCGCGACGATCCTCGCATCGGTCAACGACGACCTGTGCCACGAGATCCACCGCACGGTCGACTTCGTGAAGGCCTTCGCCGGGACGGAGACGCCGCTGCAGGCGATCCTCCTGACCGGCGGCGGCGCGCGCCTCCCGGGGCTGCAGGACGCGCTCGGCAAGCAGTTCGGAGTGCGGGTCGACATGCTCGATCCGTTCCGGAAGGTGAGGCTGCCGAGCCGTCTCGAGGGCCAGTTCGCGGAGACGGGGCCGGAGACGGCGGTAGCCGTCGGCCTCGCGCTCAGGAAGGCGGGTGACCGATGATCCGCGTCAATCTGCTCGAGAGAAAGCAGAAGGAGCCGTCGAAGCTGCCGTCGCTCAACCTCGGCGGCAGCACCGGCCTGATCGCGGCGGCGCTCGTGCTGGCGTCGCTCGGCTGGATCGGCTGGCGCTACGCCGACAACAAGAGCCAGATCGGCGAGCTGAAGACCCGCATCGCCGACGCCGACAAGCAGATCGAGAACCTGAAGAAGGTGCTCAAGCAGGTCGACGAGTTCCAGGCCAAGAAGAAGGCGCTGGAGACCAAGGTCGAGGTGATCTCGGGGCTGAAGCGCCAGCAGCGCGTGCCGGTTCACCTGCTGGACCAGATCTCGCGCCAGATCCCGGACTACCTCTGGCTCGAGGTGATGGAGGAGAAGGAGTCGGGCGTGTCGCTCAAGGGCCGGGCGACCAACTACAACGCCGTCTCGAACTTCTACAACAATCTGAAGGACTCGCCGTTCTTCAGCGAGGTCACGCTCGGCAACACGCAGCGGGCCCCGCAGGGGGTCAGCTTCGCGCTCTCGTGCCGCTTCACGCCGCCGCCCGAAGAGGGCGTGCAGCCGACCGCCGGGCCGGCCGCAGAGACGGCGTCCCCTTCGCCCGACGCGGCGCCGAGGAGCTGACCATGACCTTCAAGAGCCTGCCGTGGTGGGGCCAGATCGGGCTGGCGGCAGCCGGCGCGGGCCTGCTGATCTTCAGCCAGTACAAGTGGGCGCCGGCCAAGCTGTCGGCGCAGAAGACCCAGATCGTCCAGCTCAAGGAAACGCTGGAACAGAAAGACGCCGAGATCGCCAAGGGGAAGCAGGCGCTGGCCAAGCAGGAGCAGCTCGCGCGCGACATCGCGTCGCTCGAGCGCAAGCTGACCGATCTGCGCCAGATCCTCCCCACCCAGCCGGAACTGGGCGACCTCCTGAAGTGGATCAAGGCGCTGGCCGACCAGACGAACCTGGAACTGCGCGTCTTCGGTCCCGGCTCGGCGCAGGAGCAGGAGTTCCTGCGCGAGCAGCCGATCCGGATGGAAGTCCACGGCAACTACCATCAGCTGGGGATGTTCTTCGACCGGGTCAGCAAGTACGCGCGGATCATCAACGTCGAGAACGTCAAGATCACGCCCAACAGCGACCGCAAGGTCCGCGCGACGATCGTCTCGAGCTTCGTCGCCAAGACCTACGTCTACCGCGACGAGGTCGAAGACAAGGGCGGGAAGGCCGAGAAGAGCGACAAGAAGCGCAAGAAGGGAGGTGTCGCGTGACCGGGCAGACCAGCACTTCGGTCCGGCGCGCGCTGGCGTGGACGATCGTCCTGATCGCCCTCGCCGGGCCCGCCTGGGCGCAGCAGGAGGCGGGAGCGGCGCCCGCCGCGCCGCTCTCTCGAAACGAACAGGTGATGGAGCAGATCCAGACCGAGAGCGAGGCCGTGATCACCGGCCGGCAGTTCTCGTACGACCCGGGCGGGCGCCGCGACCCGTTCGAGCCGCTGGTGAAAAAGGACGTCGAGACGAGCGGCAAGCGTCCCAAGGGGATTGCCGGAATGCTCGTCAACGAGATCGCGCTCAAGGGCCTCGCCGTCGATTCCCGCGGTGTGCCGGTCGCTCTGTTCCAGGGGACCGACAACCGGGGCTACACGCTGCGCGTCGGCGACATCGTGTACGACGGGAAGGTGATCGACATCGATGCCAACCGCGGGATGGTGATGTTCCGCCAGCAGGTGGATGACCCGCGCCGGATCAAGCCGTATCGCGATGTGTTGAAGCGCCTCAACCCGACGGGGGAGGAGCAGAGGTCCGAGTCCGACGAGGAAGAGGAGGGTGCATGAGGAGGCATGACCTCCAGAGCCGCACGATGCGGCTCGTGGTGTTCGCCTGCGTGGCCGCCGCCTGCGGCCTTGCCGTGCTGGCCAACGCCGTTCCCGGTGACGAGCGTCCGCCGATCCTGGCCGCGGCGCAGCCGCCGGAAGGCCTGAGCCCCGCGAACCGGCTGGTCGACGTCACCGTCGCCGAGCCGGGGGGCGCCGAGTACGACGTCGTCCTGCGCGGCGACGGCGGCCTCGGATACCAGGTCTTCGCCCTGACCGGACCCGACCGGCTGGTGATCGACCTGCCGGGGGTGCACGCGTCGGCGAAGTCCCGGGTCGAAGTCGACCGGCAGGGGCTGATCCGGGTGCGGGTCGGGCAGTACCGCGACGAGCCGGAGGCGATGACCCGCGTGGTCCTCGACCTGAGCGCGCCGCTGGGCTGGAACGTCGTCCAGGACGGCGCGACGCTGCGCGTCCACGTCGGCCCCCCGACGGCCGTCGGGCGCACCGCCGAGCCGGCGGCTCCCGCCGCGGTCGAGACGGCGGCAGCCCCCCGGCCGGTGCTGGTCGAGACGCCCGATAGCCTGCCGTCCTGGGCCGTCGCGCGTCCGGACCCGGTCCCGACTTCGGTGACGACCCGCTCCACCGCGCCGGTGCCGGCCGTCGAGGCGGTCACCCGCGCCCCGGAAACGGCTCCGGCCGCTCCGCCCGAGATCGAGGCCCGCCCGCAGCCGGTACAAGTGGCCGAGACGATCCCGGTCCTGGCCGCGGAGACGGCAGCGATCCCGGTCCCGACCCCCGCGCCGGTCGTAACCCCGGCCCCGGCTCCGATCGTCCACGCGGCCCCGGCCCCGGTCGAAGCCCCAGCCCCGGTGGAGATCCCGGCCCCGGCCGTAAACGCGGCCCCGGTCGCGGCTCCGACCTCGGCCTGGGACACGGCCCCGGTCGCGGCTCCCGCCCCGACCTGGAACGCGGCCGAGATCCAGGCCGCACTGGGCGCCGCCCCGGCCCCGCCGCCGGCCCCGCTGCCCGCGGTCGTCAACGCGGTCACGACGGCCCCGGCCGAGACGACGGTCTCGGGCGCCGTGCCGCTGCCCAGCGACGACATCAAGGCGATCGGCGAGATCCGGAAGGAGTACACCGGCCAGCCGATCAGCCTCGAACTGGTGGATGCCGACGTGAAGCAGGTCTTCGGCGTCTTCCACGAGATGTCCGGCCTGAACTTCGTGCTCGACCCGGGCGTCTCCGGCACCGTGACGATCGTCGTCGACCAGGTTCCCTGGGACCAGGCGCTCGACATCATCCTCAAGAACAACGGCCTCTCCATGCAGATGGAGGGGAACGTGGTGCGGGTCGCGCCCGTGACCAAGCTCGCGCAGGAGGCGCAGCAGAAGCGCCAGCTGTGGGAGAACCAGGAGCTCGAGGCTCCGCCGGTCACGATCACCCGCACGCTGTCCTACGCCCGCGCCAAGGACATCGAGAAGGTCGTCCGCGACGCGATCATCAGCACCAAGGGGCGCGTCGTGATCGACGAGCGGACCAACACACTCGTGATCCGCGACGTCCCGTCCCGGCTGGCCTCGATCGAAGGACTGATGGCGGCGCTCGACGCCGAAACCCCGCAGGTCATGATCGAAGCCCGGATCGTGGAGGTCTCGCGCGACTTCCAGCAGACGCTGGGGATCAACTGGGGCTTTACGGCCGACGCCGACCCCTCCTACGGCACGCAGACCGGCATCGACTTCCCGAACCGCGCCAACGTGAAGTGGGACCTGAGCCTGCCGCGCAACCCGAAAGCCAGCTCGCTGGGCTTCTCGTTCGGCAACGTCCTCGACTCCTTCACGCTCGACATCACGATCGACGCGCTGGAGAGCGAGGGCTACGCGCGCCGGCTGTCGGCGCCGAAGGTGGCGACGCTGAACAACGAGACGGCCGAGATCGAGCAGGGCCTGCGCTACCCGATCGTCACCACGACCGCGACCGAAGTCGACGTCCAGTACATCGCGGCCTCACTGTTGCTCCGAGTCACCCCGCAGATCACCGCCGAGGGAACGATCGCCCTCGAGCTCGACGTCGAGAACAACTCGCCGAACTTCGTCGTCCAGGTGCAGCAGGTCCCGTCGATCAACACCCAGCGCGCGTCGACCAAGATCCTGATCAAGGACGGCGGCACCGCGGTGATCGGCGGCATCTTCTCCGTGAACGAGGGCAACGACGAGAGCGGCGTGCCCTGGCTGCGCAAGCTCCCCGTGCTTGGCTGGTTGTTCAAGTCGCGGGGCATCCAGAGCAAGAACAGTGAACTGCTGATCTTCGTGACCGGGAAGATCATCAAGGCCTACTGAGATGCGGAGGGTCGAGGGTATGTCGCGTCATCACAGTCCGGCGGCATGGCCGCTGCTCCTGGTCGCGGTAGCGCTGTTCGCCCTCGGGTGCAACAGTTCGACCGACGACCCGGATACCACCAACTCCAAGCTCGCCGTCTCGGCCTTCGGACCCAGCGAGGCCTGTGTGGACTGGGACGGCACCGAGATCGACACCAACGGCGACGGCACCTTTGACGGCGTGGCCTACACCGGAACCACGCAGGTCGTGAGCTTCCAGTCGACCGTCCGGGGCTCGGACCCCAACTCGCCGTGGAACGACGTCGTGCTCACCGAGTGCGAGATCAGCTACAAGATGGACTTCGGCTTCCCGCCGCCGCCGCGACGCTTCGGGGTTCAGGTCGCGATCCCGGCCAACGGCACCGGCTCGGTCGGGGTGACGACGGTCGATCCCAACGACATTCCGGCCTTCTTCGGGCCGGGCGACCAGGGGACGATCGTCCTCAATTTCTACGGCCAGGACGCCGGGGGGCATCCGGCAACCGCCACGGGCAGCACGCGGCTCCTGACCGCGACCGAGTGCAAGTAGGACGCCCTGCGGGCGGGGCCGCAGTCCCGCCCTCCGATCCTGACGACGGGCCGCGCGGCATCCTGGCCGACGCGGCCCGTCTCTGTCCGGAGGTCCGCGAGGCGCTCGTGGTCGACGCCGACGGCGTCCTCGTCGCGTGCGCCGGCCCGGCCGACGGCTCGCGGCTCGCCGAAGAGGTCGGAGTCGAGACCCAGTCGGCGACCCCGGTCCTGGGGCGGATCGCAGCGACCGCCCGGCTCGGCGGCATTTCCGAGTGGCACGTCGTCGGCGAGCGCGGGCTGCTCGTCGTGCGGCGCGTCCCGCGGATGCAGTTGTACGTCGTGCTCCGGGTCGCCCCGCCCGGGTGGCTGGGGCGCGCGCGGTTTGCCGCCCGGGTCACCGCCGGCCGCCTGTCCGAACGCCTCTCCCGCTGACCCGCCCCGCGCGTGGTAGCATCCGGCCCGCATCGCGCGCCGCGCCCCCGCGCGGCGCAGGGGGCCCGCAGGCCGGGGCCCGCGAGGGGTAGGCTGCCGTGGACGCAAAAGAGATCAAGGACCTGCTGCGCTTCGTCCGGAGCGCGGAGTTCCAGGAATTCGAGCTCGAACAGGAGGGTTTCCGCCTGCGGGTCGTGGCGCACGGCTCGGCCCCGGTGCACGTCGCGATGGCCCCGGCCCCGGCCGCTCCCGCGGCTGCGGCGGCCACCTCCGCCACCGCGCCGGCTCCCGCCACGCGCGCCGAGGCGGCCCCCGACGAGAGCCTGTTCGCCCAGCTCTCGCCGATGGTCGGGACCTTCTACCGCGCCCCCAGTCCCGGCTCGCCGCCGTTCGTCGAGGTGGGGCAGCGCGTCTCGGTCGGGCAGACCCTCTGCATCATCGAGGCGATGAAGCTGATGAACGAGATCGAGGCCGAGGTCAGCGGGACGGTCGTCGAGATGGTCGCCGCCAACGCCCAGCCCGTCGAGTTCGGCGAGGTGCTGTTCCGGATCCGCGCGGACCGGTAGGCGCGGCCCGGCCCCGCCGCGAGGAGAGCGGATGTTCCGCAAGATCCTGATCGCCAACCGCGGCGAGATCGCGCTGCGCGTGATCTGGGCCTGTCGCGAGCTCGGGATCAAGGCCGTGGCCGTGCACAGCGACGTCGACCGCGACTCGCTGCACGTCCGGTTCGCCGACGAGGAGGTCTGCATCGGGCCGGCGCGGAGCTCCGACTCCTACCTCAACGTCACGGCGATCATCGCGGCCGCCGAGATCAGCGGTGCCGACGCGATCCACCCCGGCTACGGCTTCCTGTCCGAGAACGCCTACTTCGCCGAGATCTGCGGCGAGTGCGGGATCACTTTCATCGGGCCGCGGCCCGAGACGATCCGCCGAATGGGAGACAAGGCCGAGGCCCGCCGCACGATGATCGAAGCCGGAGTGCCGGTGCTGCCGGGCAGCGAGGGGACGGTCGAGAACGTCGAGGAGGCCGAGGCGCTGGCCCGCCGCGTGGGGTTTCCCGTGATCGTCAAGGCCGCGGCCGGCGGCGGCGGGCGCGGGATGCGGGTGGTCAGCGACCCGGCCGACCTGGCCTCCGCCTTCGAAACCGCCCGGACCGAGGCGGCAGCCGCCTTCGGCGTCCCCGACGTCTACGTCGAGAAGTACCTCGTCCGACCGCGCCACATCGAGTTCCAGGTCCTGGGCGACCTCCACGGCAACCTGGTCCACCTGTTCGAGCGCGAGTGCTCGATCCAGAGACGGCACCAGAAGGTGATCGAAGAGGCCCCGTCGCCGGCCCTCAGCCCCGAGTTGCGGGAGCGGATGGGGGCGGCGGCGCTCCAGGCGGCGCAGGCCGTCAACTACCAGAACGCCGGGACGATCGAATTCCTGCTCGACGAGGACGGCTCGTTCTATTTCATGGAGATGAACACCCGGGTCCAGGTCGAGCATCCGGTGACCGAGAACATCACCGGGATCGACCTGGTGAAGGAGCAGATCCGGATCGCCGCCGGCGAGCCGCTCCCGTTTCGGCAGGAGGACCTGCGGATCCACGGCTGGAGCATCGAGGCCCGGATCACCGCCGAGAACCCCTTCACCTTCGTCCCCTCCCCGGGGCTGATCACCTCCTTCCACCCGCCCGGCGGCCCCGGGATCCGGCTCGACACGGCGGCCTACGCCGGCTACAAGGTCCTCCCTTACTACGACTCGATGATCGCCAAGCTGATCGCCCGGGGGAACACCCGGGCGGAGGCCGCGGGACGCCTGCGCCGGGCGCTCGACTTCTTCGTGATCGAGGGGATCCAGACCAACCTGCCGCTGCTCCGAGAGATCCTCGACGACCCGGCCTTCGGCCGGGGCGAGCTCTCGACCAAGTTCATGGACCAGCTCCTCGACCGCCGCAAGGCAAACCAGGGACAGCTACCGTAAGTCAGTAAGCCGCTCTATCCGGGGACAGCTACCGTAAGTCGGTAAGCCACCCGCTCCGGGGGCAGCGTCATGTGAGCCGGGGACCGGGCCGCGGCCAGGCCGTCCCTGCGCCCCGGGAGCGCCGCATTCAGGCCGCTCGGCGCCGAGTCGGCGCCGCCCCTTTCCACCCCGCCCGAGGCGCCGCCGTCGCCCGCGCCGCCGTCCCGTCTTCCCGGGGGCGGGAGGGCTTTTTCAGCCAGACCTTGCCCCTCTCCCGCCCGAAACCCAACTTTGTCCGAGGAGGTCCGCCGGAGGGGGAACCGCGCCGGCGGCGGCCCGCGCTTGCGGGCAGAGAGGATGCGCATGGGCGACCGCTTGGGAGACCTGCTCCTGGAGGAGGGACTGGTCTCCCGGGACGCGCTGAAGGAGGCCCTCGACCGCCAGAAGGCGGAAGGCGGGCGCCTCGGCTTCCACCTCGTCAAGCTCGGCACCGTGAGCGAGGAGGACCTGGTCCAGATCCTCTCCGAGCAGTACGGCATGCCGGCGATCGACCTGCGCAGCCTCTACCCGCACGTCGACCGCGAGCTGCTCGGCCTGGTCAACGAGTCGATCGCCACGCGCTACCACGTCTTCCCGGTCCACCGCACGGGCAACCACCTGACGCTCGCGATGGCCGACCCGACCAACGTGGTCGCGCTCGACGACATCCGCTTCCGCACCGGCTGCGAGGTCGAGCCGGTGCTGGCCAGCGAGTTCGCGATCAAGGAGGCGATCGAAGGGTCCTACGAGGAGCGCCGGATCGACATCTTCGGCGCGGCCGATGCCCAGGCCTCGGGCCTGACCGGCCCGGTCAGCCCCGAGGAGGAAAACCTCGAGCTGCTGGCCGACGAGGACGAGATCGACGCCTCGAACCTCGAGGCGCTCTCGGCCGACGCCCCCGTCGTGCGCATCGTCAACCGGATCCTGGTCGACTCGATCAGCCGGGGCGCGTCGGACATCCACATCGAGCCGTACGAGAAGGACTTCCGGATCCGGCTGCGGATCGACGGCGTGCTCAACGAGTACCTGCGTCCGCCGGGCAAGATGCGCGACGCGATCATCAGCCGCATCAAGATCCTGGCCAAGCTCGATATCGCCGAGCGCCGCCTGCCGCAGGACGGCCGGATCAAGATCAAGATGAAGATCGATGGCCGCTCGCGGGAGATGGACTACCGCGTCTCGAGCGTCCCGACGCTGCATGGCGAGAAGGTCGTGCTCCGCCTGCTGGACAAGGAGAACCTGGCGCTCGACCTCACGAAGCTCGGGTTCGAGGCCGAGTCCTACGTGCGCTTCGAGAAGGCGATCCTCAAGCCGTGGGGCATGGTGCTGGTCACCGGTCCCACCGGCTCGGGCAAGACCAATACTCTCTACTCCTCGATCGCGCGGGTCAACACCACCGACACCAACATCATGACGGCGGAGGACCCGGTCGAGTTCAACCTGCACGGCATCAACCAGGTCCAGACCAAGGAGTCGATCGGCCTGACCTTCGCCGAGGCGCTGCGCGCCTTCCTGCGGCAGGACCCGAACATCATCCTGATCGGCGAGATCCGCGACTTCGAGACCGCCGAGACGGCTGGTGAACATGGGGATCGAGCCCTTCCTGGTTGCGACCTCGGTCAACCTGATCGCGGCCCAGCGGCTTGTGCGCCGGGCCTGCCGCGACTGCAAGCAGCCGATCGAAGTCCCGCCGCAGGCGCTGATCGACATCGGGTTCTCGCCCGAGGAAGCGGAGACGGCCACGGTGATGAAGGGCCGCGGCTGCGGCACCTGCAACAACACCGGCTACAAGGGACGGGTCGGCCTGTTCGAGATCCTCGAGGTCTCGGAAGACATCCGCGAGATGATCCTCACCGGCTGCTCGGCGCTCGAGCTCAAGCGGCGCGCGATCGAGGAGGGGATGATCACCCTCCGCCGCTCGGGCCTCCAGAAGATCAAGGACGGCGTCACCACGATCGACGAAGTGGTGCGCGAGACGGTGTTCTAGTGAACGCCGACGGAGACACCTCGTGTCCGTAACGCTGCAGCAGCTGCTCAAGACGATGGTCGACCAGGGGGCCTCGGACCTGCACGTCACGACCAGCTCCCCGCCGCAGATCCGAATCGACGGCGAGCTGGTTCCGCTGCAGCTCCCGCCGCTCTCGGCGGCCGAGACCAAGGCGCTGGTCTACTCGGTCCTGACCGACCAGCAGAAGCACCGCTTCGAGGAGAACCTCGAGCTGGACTTCTCGTTCGGGATCAAGGGCCTGGCGCGCTTCCGCGCCAACGTCTTCAACCAGCGCGGCGCGGTGGCTGCGGCTTTCCGGACGATCCCGTGGGAGGTCCGCAGCTTCCAGGAGCTGGGGCTGCCCGAGGTCGTCTCGACGCTCTCCGACCGCCCGCGCGGCCTGGTCCTGGTGACCGGCCCGACCGGCTCGGGCAAGAGCACCACGCTGGCCGCGATGCTCGACAAGATCAACCGCGAGCGCCACTCCCACATGGTGACGATCGAAGACCCGATCGAGTACCTGCACACGCACAAGCGTTGCCTGGTCAACCAGCGCGAGCTGGGTTCGGACACCAAGACCTTCCCGGCGGCGCTGCGCTCGGTGCTGCGGCAGGACCCGGACATCGTGCTGATCGGCGAAATGCGCGACCTCGAGACGATCGAGTGCGCGCTGCGCGTCGCAGAAACCGGCCACCTGACCTTCGCCACCCTGCACACCAACTCGGCGGCCCAGACCATCAACCGGATCGTCGACGTCTTCCCGCCCAACCAGCAATCGCAGGTCCGCGCGCAGCTGTCGCTGACGCTGGAGGGGATCCTCTGCCAGTCGCTGCTGCCCCGGGCCAACGGCCACGGCCGCGTGATGGCGATGGAGATTCTGGTTCCCAACTCCGCGATCCGGAACCTGATCCGCGAGGACAAGATCCACCAGATCTACTCGATGATGCAGACCGGCCAGGCCAAGCACGGGATGCAGACCTTCAACCAGGCCCTGGCCACGCTCTACTTCCGCCGGCAGATCACGCTGCAGACCGCGCTCTCGGTCTCGCACAACGCGGAAGAGCTGCAGGAGATGATCAACCGCGGCGTCGGCACGCTCGGCGGCGGCGCCACGGCGGCAGCGGAAGAGCGCCGCGCCCGGTAGGGGACACGGAGGAGCCGGCCGCGCGCCGGCCGGGAGGGGCCAGCCGCCGCGCCGGCCCGGAGGGCTTCACCCATGACGACCTACGCGTGGAAGGCCACGACCCGCTCGGGCGAGGCGAAGGAGGGGGTGCTCGAGGCTGCCAGTCAGGACGCGGCCGTCCTCGCGCTGCGCAAGCAGGGCTACCAGTCCCCGTCCGTCAGCAAGAAGGGGGCGGGCCTGGCGATCCCGAAGGTCCGCGGAAGCGTCAGCCGCAAGGAGATCGCGATCTTCACCCGGCAGTTCTCGGTGATGATCGACGCCGGCCTGCCGCTGGTCCAGTGCCTGGAGATCCTGGCCAGCCAGCAGGCCAACAAGGTCTTCCAGGCGGTGCTGACCGACATCCGCTCCGACGTCGAGTCTGGCCACACCCTGGCCGACGCGATGCGCAAGCACCCGAAGGTCTTCGACGACCTGTACTGCAACATGGTCGCTGCGGGCGAGGCGGGCGGCATCCTCGACACCATCCTGCAGCGGCTGTCGGTCTACATCGAGAAGATCGTCAAGCTGAAGGCTGCGATCCGCGGCGCGCTGGTCTACCCGGTTTCCGTGATCGGGATCGCGGTCGTCGTGGTCTGGGTCATCCTGACCTGGGTCATCCCGGTCTTCGCCGACCTGTTCACCGGCCTCGGCGCGACCCTGCCGACTCCGACGCGGATCACGATCTCGCTCTCGAACTTCCTGCGCCGCTGGTGGTGGCTGATGGCGGCCGGCCTGTTCGGGACGGCGATGGGGATCAAGGCCTACTACAAGACCGATCAGGGCCGGCACGTCATCGACAAGGCACTGCTCAAGGCGCCGGTCATCGGGATGCTGATCCGCAAGATCGCGGTCGCCCGCTTCTGCCGTACCCTGGCGACGCTGACCACCTCGGGCGTGCCGATCCTCGACGGCCTGGACATCACGGCCCGGACCGCCGGCAACGCGATCGTCGAGGACGCGATCATGGCCGTGCGGCGCAGCGTCGAGCAGGGCAAGACGATCAGCGAGCCGCTGCAGCAGACCGGCGTCTTCCCCTCGATGGTCGTGCAGATGATCGGGGTCGGCGAGCACACCGGCGCACTGGACACGATGCTCTCGAAGATCGCGGACTTCTACGAAGACGAGGTCGACGAGGCGACGGCCAACCTGCTGGCCCTGCTCGAGCCGCTCATGATCAGCTTCCTCGGCGTCGTCATCGGCGGAATCGTGATCTCGATGTACATGCCGATGTTCTCGCTGATCAGCAAGATCGGCTGAGTCGGGGCGCGGGCGCGCGCGGGCCGTGAGGTCGTTCCGGCGGCACCTGCAGCGGCTCAACGCCGCGCGCGCCATTGCGGTCGCGACGCTCCTGATCGCGATCTTCGCGATCGAACTGGTGTTCCTGCCGGGGCGGCCGATGCGCCAGCTCTACGCGCTGACCGCGGCCGCCTTCGGCTCGATCCTGCTCTACGCGCTGCTCGACCGGCGCCATGGCGAGTCCCGCGCGCTCGCGATCCTGGAGGTCGCGGGGGACCTGGCGCTGGTCACGCTGTTCGTGCTGGCCACGGGGGGCGGTCTGTCGCCCCTGACCTTCCTGTTCGCGGTCCCGGTCGTGCTGGCCGCGGCCCTGCTCGGCAGCGGCGGCGGACTGTCCGCCGCGCTGGCGGCGGGGGCGATCTTCGGCACGCTGATCGGACGGTCCGCACTGGCCGATGTGTCCGGCGAGCTGTCGACTGGCCGCCTGCTCTACGCCGCCACCTCGCACCTGGTCGGATTCCTCGCGCTCGGCCTGCTGGGCGGCGCGCTGGCCGACCGGCTGCGCCGCGCCGACACCGAGCTGGCGCAGCAGCGCGACGCGGTCGCGGCGCTGCGTGCGCTGCATGCCGACATCGTGGAGTCGATCAGCGCGGGGCTGCTGACGACCGACCGGGAGGGGCTGGTCACCTTCCTGAACCCGGCCGGCAGTGCGATCACCCGGATCGACCTGGCCGCGGTCGCCGGCCGCCCGGCGGCGGAGGTGCTGGGGCTGGCGCCGCAGTTCCTGGCGGAGGCCGCGGAGACGCTGCGATCGGGCCGCCGGGTCCGGCTGGAACGGGCCTGGCGCCGCCCGGCGGACGGCGAGGAGCTGTACCTGGGCTACACCGTCTCGCAGCTCAAGGGTCACGCCGGCGAGGCGGTCGGGTGGCTGATCGTGTTCCAGGACCTGACCGGACTGCTGGCGCTCGAGCAGGAGGTGCGGATCCGCGAGCGGATGGCGGCGCTGGGCGAGATGGCGGCCGGG
>JALOKP010000002.1 GCA_025456425.1 Acidobacteriota bacterium
GCCGCGACCCGATCCCCCTGCGCCTTCATCAGCTCGACGAACTTCAGCTCGTCGTCGAGCGGCAGGACCAGCGTCAGCCCGGCGAACGGCTCGGGGACGCCGGCCGACGATGGCGTGCCGAAGGTCACGAGCCCCGAGCCGGCGGCGACCAGCAGGTGGTCGACGTGGCCGTGGTAGCAGCCCGAGAACTTCACGATCAGGTCGCGCCCGGTCGCGCCGCGCGCCAGCCGGACCGCGCTCATCACCGCCTCGGTCCCGGAGGAGACGAAGCGAACCTGCTCCAGATGCGGGACGAGCGAGACGACCTTCTCGGCCAGCTCGATCTCGACCTCGCACGGCGCGCCGAACGAGGTCCCGTCGCCCGCGACCCGCCGCACCGCCTCGACCACCCGCGGCGGGGCGTGCCCCAGGATCAGCGGCCCCCAGGAGCAGACGAAGTCGACGAAGCGGCGGCCGTCGACGTCCTCGATCTCCGCCCCGGCGCCGCGTTTCATCACCAGCGGCGTGCCGCCGACCGAGCGGAAGGCCCGCACGGGCGAGTTGACGCCGCCCGGCAGGACCCGCCGGGCGCGGGCGAACAGCTCCTCGGAACGGGGTCCGGCGCTCACAGCCACTTCTCCTTGAGGACCTCGCGGGCGTGGTACGTGATCACCGCGTCGGCCCCGGCGCGGATCATCGCCCACAGGTTCTCGCGCACGATCCGCGGCTCGTCGACCCAGCCCAGCTTCGCCGCGGCCTTGACCATCGAGTACTCGGCCGAGACGTTGTAGGCGGTCAGCGGCAGGTCGCTCACGGCGCGCACGGCGGCGATCACGTCGAGGTAGGCCAGCGCCGGCTTGACCATCAGCATGTCGGCCCCCTCCGCCTCGTCCAGCAGCGCTTCCTTGACCGCCTCGCGGACGTTGCGCGGGTCCATCTGGTAGCCCTGCCGGTCCCCCTTCCCCGGCGCCGAGTCGGCCGCCTCGCGGAACGGCCCGTAGTAGCCCGAGGCGTACTTGACCGAGTAGGAGAGCAGGCCGGTCGTCGTCAGGCCGGCGTCGTCGAGGGCGTCGCGGATCGCCGCCACGCGGCCGTCCATCATGTCCGACGGCGCGACGATGTCGGCCCCGGCCGCGGCGTGCGCGACCGCCATCGCCGCCAGCCGCTCGAGCGAGCGGTCGTTGTCGACGTCGTCCTCGACGATCACGCCGCAGTGGCCGTGGTCGGTGTAGGCGCACAGGCAGACGTCGGTGATCACCAGCAGGTCCTTGCCGAAGGCCTTCTTCAGCGCGCGGCAGGCCTCGGGCACGGTGCCGTGCGGATCGGAGGCGGCGGTCCCGACCGGGTCCTTCTCGTGCTCGCCCGGCAGCCCGAAGAGCAGCACGGTCCGGATCCCCAGCGCGCGGTCGGCCTCGGCCTGGCGGACCAGGTCCTCGATCCCCAGCCGCTCGATCCCCGGCATCGAGGCGATCGCCTCGCGCCCTTTCGCGGCCGGCAGGATGAAGTGCGGCATGATCATCTGGTCGGCGGTGATCCGCGTCTCCGCGACCAGGTTCCGGATCAGCGCGTTGCGGCGCAGGCGGCGCGGACGGATCCGGTCGGGGGTGGTGACGGCATCGGCGCGGACGAGCTTCTCGGCGGCTTTCTCGGTGCTCATGGAATGACCTCCAGGATCCCTTCCAGCCCGGGACGGCGCGCCTCGGCCCGCACGAGAAGGCCGTGCGCGCGCGCCGCTTCGGTGGTGGAGGGTCCGATCGTGACGACGGCGGCGCCGCCGGGAACGACGGCGCGGTGGACGAGCCCGGCGACGGCCGACGGGCTCGCGAGCAGGATCGTGTCGACGCCCAGCGCGTCGAGCGCGACGCGCGGCGTCTCGGGCGCCGGCCGGCTCGAGCGCGCGCTCGAGGTGGCGCTCGGCGCGGTCGGCCGCGGCGATCGCGACCTTCGGCGGGGTGGCGCCCGGTGCGCCGGAATCCAGGGCGTCGCGGAGCGCCTCGGCCAGCGCGGCGCCGGTCCCCTCCGCCGCCACGAGGTCGCAGCGGCCCAGCAGCGCGCGCGCGGCCTCGGCCGTGGCGGGGCCGACGGCAGCGATCGCGACGCCGGCGGGCACGCCGCCGGGTGCGAGCCGGGCCACGGCCTCGACCCCGCGCCGCGAGGTCAGCGCGAGCCAGCGCGCGCCATCCAGCGCCGAGGCCAGCGCGGCGCGCGTCGGCGCGTCGTCGAGCGCCTCGCAGACCAGGCACGGGA
This sequence comes from Acidobacteriota bacterium, assembly GCA_025456425.1. GTDB lineage: Bacteria > Acidobacteriota > Polarisedimenticolia > J045 > J045 > JALOKP01. Next base: position 2,227 of record JALOKP010000002.1, read on the forward strand.
AGACGACGGGCCGGGCGCCGAGCGCCGCCAGGCGCTCCGCCCACGGCGCGGCGTCCTCGGCCGCGCGCGTCACCAGCACCGTCCTCCCGGCCACGGGGCTCACAGCAGTTCGCCTCCGTGCTGCAACTCCTCCCACATCGACGCCGCCAGCGCCTCGGGATCGGGTCCGCGCCCGACCGCGCGCACCAGCCGCGGGACGCCGTCCACCTCGCGCTCGAGCAGCGCCATCATCTCGAGCAGCCCCCCGTCGACGGCCCGCGCCCAGGCGCCGAACGGGACCTGGCAGCCCCCTTCGACCAGCGCCGCGGTGGGCGGCGACGTCGTCCAGCGCCTCGACCTCGGCCCTCACGATCGCGGCATCGCGCCGGACCTGGATCGCCAGCGCCCCCTGCGAGGGGGCCGGAACGAAGACCGCCGGGTCGAGCCGGACCTCGGCGATCCCGCCGCGGTCGAGCGCGACCGAGGGGTCGCGGGTCGCGGCGGTGCGGTCGAGCCGCATCAGTCCGGCCGCCGCCAGCAGCGTCGCGTCGAAGTCGCCGTCGCGGACCCGGGCCACGCGCGTCGGCAGGTTGCCGCGCAGCAGTTCGGCCCTGAGGTCGGGGCGGAAGTGGCGCAGCAGCGCCTGGCGCCGCGCCGAGGCCGTCCCGATCACGCCGTCGCGGCGCACCGGGATCAAACCCTGCCCCGGTTCGTGCGCCTCCGGCCGGATCAGCAGCCGGTCCGCGGCGTCGACCCGCTCCGGGACGGCCGCGACCACCAGCTCGGCCGGACTCTTCGACGGCAGGTCCTTGTAGGAGTGGACCGCGACGTCGATCGATCCGGCGACCAGCGCCTGCTCGATCTCGATCACGAACACGCCGGGCGCCCCGACCTCGACGAAGGCGCGGTCGCGGTCGCGGTCGCCGGTCGTCTTGATGACCTGGACCTCCACCTCGTGACCGCGCGCTTCGAACATCCGCGCCACGTCGCCCGATTGGGCGAGCGCCAGGCGCGAACCCCGCGTACCGAGCCTCAGCTTCACGCGTCTGTCTCCTTTGACCCGACCCGCGGACCGCCCGCCGCCCGGGCCGCCTCGCGCAGTTCCTCGGCCAGCCCCTCGTCGAGCCCGGCCAGGAACGCCTCGACCGCCGGTACACCCCCCTCGTAGGCCAGCCCCTTCAGCCCCAGCGACGGGATGTGGGCGAAACGCCGCGCCAGCAGCGCCGCCCAGGCCAGGACCGCCTCGCGGTCCTGGTCGCTGAGGTGGCCCAGCTCCTTCTTGAACAGCCGGTCGACCGCCTCCGCGGCGGTCTGCCGGTAGCGCCGCTGCAGCGCGCCGAGCAGCGGGCCGAGCATCCGGTCGGCCATCGTCCGTCGCAGCTCGACCAGCGCTTCGTCGATCAGCGTGCGGGCGTCGGCCAGCTCGAGCAGCCGCTCGCTGCGGTTGGCCTCGGCCTCGGCGATCACCTCTTCCATCCCCATCCGCGGTACGCCCGCCGCGCGGGCGTCGGCGGGATCGACGTCGGGCGGCACGGCAAGGTCGATCACCAGCGGCGGCTCGCCCGAGGGTGTGCGGGCCGCGATCCGCTCCAGCTCCGCCCGCCGCAGCACCGGCTCCGAAGAGGCGGTCGCCAGCACGAGCGCCTCGACCGCGGCGGGGCGGCGCCGGAATGCGTCGAGCGCGACGGCGCTGCCGCCGATCTCGCGCGCGAACTCCTCGGCCCGCGAGAGCGTGCGGTTGACGACCACCGCCGGCCACGGCGTCTCGGTCATCGCCTTGCCGCACTTGATCGTCATCGGCGAGACGCCGACCAGCGCGTAGGCGCCGCCGGTGCGATCGAGCCGCTCCTTCAGGTGGTCGATCGCGATCCCGGCCAGCGAGACGTGCCCCTCGCTGACCGCCGTCCGGCGGTGGACCAGCGCCGCGACCCGCAGCGCCTCCTCGAAGACCAGCGCGAGCCGCGGCCCGGCGAGGCCGAGCGTGCGCGCCAGGTCGAGCGCGCCCCGGACCTGCCCGGCGATCTCGGTCTCCCCCGCGCGCGCCGAGTCGAGCCCGGCGGCCACGACGAAGAGGTGCTCGACCGCCCCCTCGCCCGCCCAGGCGTTGAAGGCCCGCTCGGCCTCGCCCGGGTACGGGACCCGCCCCTCGAGCGCGGCGAAGAGCCGCGGCCGGAAGGTGGCGAGCGGCGCCCGGCCGTCGGTCGCGAAGGCGATCTCGACCCGGTTGCAGGTCGCCAGGTAGACCAGTTCGTGGACGCCCGCCTCGCGCGCGATCTCGGGGAGCCGCCGGGGCCGCTCCTCGACCGGGATCGTGAAGCGGGCGAGGGCCTCCGGCCCCCCCTTCCGCCACGGGATCCCGATCACGCCGATGCGGTCCATCCGGCTCCTCGCGCCCGGTCCTGCCCCCCTGCGGGGAGAGGATTACCACCGGGCAAGCCGAGAAGTGTCACAGATGTGTCAGCGGGCGACAAATCGCCCCCGGAACGGCTCGGCGCGGCGCGGCGTTCCCGCGCGGCTCAGGGGCAGACCGCGATCTCGGCGTCCCGCTTGGGGCTGCCCCAGGTGCCGGGACTGGCTCCAACCCGGGCCCGGGCCAGGTAGTAGTAGCCGTCGCCCGCTCCCGGGGCGGGGTTGAAATCGGAGTAGGTCGTCCCCGGCTGGTTGCAGGACAGGCTGGCGGTCGCGGCGAAGCTCATCGAGGACCGCAGCGTCGACAACAGGCCGCGAGAGAGATCGTACCCCGTCGCATCGGGAGTGACGGGCCAGCGCAGCGTGCTGCGGTTGCTCGGCGGCAGGTCGAAGCGCAGCAGCGAGACGTCGTTGATCGCGCCGGCCCTGGTGAAGTAGGTGTAGAAGAGTTGCTTGCTGCCGACCGTCCGGAGCCTCGCGTAGGCCGCGAGCGTCTCGTTGGCGGCGTTGCCGGCGACGACCGGCAGGCCCTCGCTGCGTCCCGCGATCGGCCGCCGGATCGGCTGCGGCTGGGAGTAGGTCACCCCGGCGTCGTTCGAGACCGAGTAGAAAGCCCGCCAGGCGACGGCCGGACCGTCGCGCAGGACCCGGCGCAGGCGTCCGTTGGGGAGTGCGGCGATGTCCCACTGGTCGGAGCCGGGGAGGAGTGAACGGTCCGGGTGCGTCTCGTTCGCGGTGATCCGCAGGTCGGTGCCGAAGCTCGTGCCGCCGTTGGTCGAGCGGTCGGCGTAGTAGTCGGAGAAGGACCATTCTCCGAAGGCATCGGGATCGCTCTCGACCCAGCCGGTGTGGTACTGGCTCGCGGCCGCCTCGGTGATCAGAGCCGGCAGCGTCAGCAGCCGGCCCGCGGGCGGATTGCTGCCTCGGATCGAGACCGAGCTGCCCCAACTCGCTCCGCTGTTGGTGCTCTTGGCGAAGCCGATCCGCCCGGTCAGCGTGTTGCTGCGGTGCGTCAGGAGCACCGCGCCGTCCGACTCGGCCACGCCGAGCGACGGCTGGCAATTCCCGGCCGTCCTGATGTCGGCGACGGTCCCCCAGTTCGCGCCGCGGTCCGTGCTGCGCCGCTGGCGGATCACCGAGGTGCCGCAGTTGCCGTTGGCGTCGTCGAAGCTGGTGTCCCAGACGATCCAGACGTTGCCGTTGCGGGCGGCCAGCGAAGCCACGCGCGTCGGCGGCGCCGGGCTGGGGATCGGCGCCAGTTCCAGCGGCGTGGAGAAGCTCGTGCCCCCGTTCGTGCTGCGGGCGTAATAGACCGCCAGGCTCGGCCGGACCCACATCACATGGATCACGCCCGCGTCGTCGACTGCCATCGAGGCGGTCCACTTCCAGAAGACCGTGCCGTTGACCGGCGTCGCCGTCGTCGCGGCCCAGGACACCCCGCCATCGGTGCTCTTGACGACCCACAGGTTGCGCGGCGCGGCGGCCGGGTCGACCGAGGCCGGGTCGGCGGTGCCGATCAGCACGAAGAGAGTCGACCCCGACTGCGCGATCCCGAGCGGGAACTTGTCGTAGTCCGCGCCGGGTTCGAGCCCCGGCAGTTCCACCTCGGGTCCGAAGGTCAGGGGTCCGCCCTCGGGGAAGCTGTCGCAGGCGTCGCCCAGGCCGTCGCTGTCGGCGTCCGCCTGCGTCGCGTTCGCGGTGAAGACGCAGTTGTCGCGCTCGTCGGGGATGCCGTCGTTGTCGTAGTCGCCGGGCGCCGCCAGCGCGGGCGTCAGGAAGAGCGCCACGGCACACGCCGCGAGGGCGCCCACCGCGAACGGGAGCAGCGAGCGAGAAGAGCGCAACAACGGACCTCCTACCCGGCCGGAGCGCACCTTCCCCGGGGGTACCCGGCCGGCGTCCGTCCCCTTGGTTTACAGCGAAACCCCCGATTCGCAACCGGCCGGTCCGCCCCGGCCCGGCCCCGGGCGTCCGCAGGCGTTCGCCTCGGCGGTACACTGCCCGCGATGACCGAGCGGCCGCACGGCCCGTCACTGGAGAGCGCCCTGCGCGCGCTGGGCGCCGTCCGCGGGGATCTCGCGCGCCGGGAGGACGCCGAGCCGGGCGCGGTCCGCTGCCTGGCATGCGCCCACCGCTGCCTGCTGCGCCCCGGTCGGGCCGGGATCTGCAAGGTCCGTTTCCACGCCGACGGGGGGCTGCTCGTTCCGTGGGGCTATACGGCGGGCGGGCTGACCCCCGACCCGATCGAGAAGAAGCCGTTCTTCCACGTCCGGCCCGGCTCGGTCGCGCTCTCGTTCGGCATGCTCGGCTGCGACATGCACTGCAGCTATTGCCAGAACTGGTACAGCTCGCAGGCGCTGCGCGACCCCTACGCCGGGGTTCCGGTCTCGCCCGCGCAACCCGCCGCGATCGCCGCGGCCGCGCGGCAGTCGGGCGCCGCGGCGGTCGTCAGCACCTACAACGAGCCGCTGATCACCGCCGAGTGGGCCGCTGCCGTGTTCGACGAGGCCCGCGCCGCCGGGCTGCTCACGGGGTTCGTCAGCAACGGCAACGCGACTCCCGAGGTGCTCGACTTCCTGCAGCCGCGCCTCGACCTGCTCAAGGTCGATCTGAAGGGGTTCGACGACCGCGCCTACCGCCGGCTGGGCGCCGTCCTGGCCCACGTCTGCGCCGCGATCGAGGGGGCGGTCGCGCGCGGCCTGTGGGTCGAGGTGGTCACGCTGCTCGTCCCCGGCTTCAACGACGACCCCGGCCAGCTCGCCGCGCTGGCCCGCTTTCTGGCCGGGATCTCCCCCGACCTTCCCTGGCACGTCACGGCGTTCCGCCCGACCTACCGGCTGCAGGACCGCGGCGCGACGACGCCCGGCGACCTGGCCCGCGCGGTCGCGATCGGGCGCGAGGCGGGCCTGCGCTTCGTCTACGCCGGGAACATCCCGGGCCTGGCCGACGAGTCGACGCGCTGTCCCGGCTGCGGCGCAACGCTGGTCGAGCGCCGCGGTTTCGCGGTGCGCCGCGTCGAGCTGGATTCCGCCGGCCGCTGCCAGGGCTGCGCGCGCGCGGTTCCTGGCATCTGGGAGCGCGGCCGCGTGCCGGTCGCGCCCCCGTAGCCTCGCGCCGCGCACCTACTTCTGCGGGAACTCGGCGAACTCCTGAGTCTCGGCCTCGCGCCGCACCAGCTCGCGCGCCGGGATCCCCGCGGCTCCGTCCCAGAGCGACGCCCAGCGCACGCAATCCGCGAGCCGGACGCGCTGGACGCTGCCGGGGCCGCGCGGTCCGACACCCGCCTCGACGTCTTCGCAGAGCCACGGCCAGCGGCGAGGGTCGCCCCCCTGCCGCTCGCGCGAGACGAGCACCTCGTCGTCGCGCGACACGCTCCACGCGAGCGGCGGGCGCGGCAGCCCCAGCCAGTTCTCCAGGTATTCGATGCTCACCGCGAGCCGGGGCCCGGGCGTGACCTCGAGCACGATCGGCTCGGCGACGACGCGGGTTTCGTAGCGCCAGGCACCGTCGCGCGGTGCGTGGCGCTCGAGCAGCGCACGGATCGAGACGGTCCCGGGTGGAAGCGGCCGCGTGAAGGCGATCGTCCCCCGCCGGTCGTCGGCCTTCGCACCCGGGATCCGCGCCAGGAGCTGCCCGTCGAGGTAGAGCGCGAGATCGGGCGGGATCTCGTCCGCGTCGGCTTCGGAGGCCGCCCGGTAGGAGATCGTCCAGCGGACCGGGACGGGCCCGACGGCGGCGGCGGGCGGCGCCGGCGGTACCGCCCCCGGCGCCTCGGCCAGCGCGATCAGCTCGGTGATCACCTCTTGCGGCACCTCGGCCTGGCTCAGCCCGATCAGGTCGTCGGCCGACAGCGGCGCGACCGCGGGCCGCGTGCGGCGCAGCCACTCCACCATCGCGGACGGGGAAACGCCTCCGGCCGACATCCGCACGACGTCGGCGACGATCGGATCGCGCGGCGCCCAGGCGGCCGGGGAGGGCGACTCCGCGGCAGCCGCGGCCGCGCAGGCCGCCAGCGCCGCGAGCGCGGCCACGATCCAGCGGCTCGACCCGGCCACCCCGCCTCCTTCCACGGCGCTCAGCGCGCGCCGCCGCTGCTCAGCCCGCGCGCCGCTTCGCGCGCCAGCACCGGGAGGGCCCCGGCGACGTCGCTCTCGCTGAGCGCCGGGTAGCTCGCGCGCCGCTGGGCCACGACGCGCTGCGAGAGCAGATCGACCACCAGCAGGTCGAGCGTCAGCGATCCGCCCGCGCCGCCCGTCTGCGGGACGACGTAGTCCGGCCGGCCCTCGGGGAGGCTCGGCAGGTGGTCGGGTGGCAGCGGCACGAAGCCGTCCTCGCGCGGCGAGACCCCCTCGCGGGTCAGGACCGGCAGGATCGCGGACTGAGCGCCGCGCAGTGCGGGGTCGGCTGCGGCGGCGCCGAGCGGCAGCTCGGTCCCCGCCCGGTAGCGCCCGCTCCCCTTGCCGCGCTGCCGCTGCCAGGCCGCGAGCAGCGCGCTGCGCACCGGGTCGAGGGCCTGGTCGCCGCTCCGGTCACTGACCGAGACCCCGGCACCCTCGAGCGCCCCCTGCAGCTCGTACCGCAGCAACTGGGCGAGGTCCGCGTTGGCGAGCGTGTCGCCGGCCGCCGCCGCCCGGACCTCGGGCGCCAGCAGCAGCGCCGTCCCGGGGAGCACGCGCGGGGTTTCCAGGATCGGCGCCCCGCCCCCGGCGCAGCCGAGTGCCGCCAGCAGCAGCCCCGCCAGCCCCGCCCTCCCCGTCGCCCCACCCCACCGCCGCCGCTGCGCCACGCGCCCCTCGCTCCCGGCCCCCGGGCCGGCGACCCGCCGGGACACGCCCCGCAGGCCCGCATCCCGGCCCGAGTATAGAATCCGCGTCCCCCCCCTGGAGGTTCATCCGCATGGAAACGCGCACGATTCTCGAGCGCCTCGGCCTGTCCGGCGAGGTTCTCGAGGGGCTCGGCGGCGGCCGCGACCGCGAACCCGCGGCCGGCCCGCTCACCACCTCCCTCAACCCCTCCACCGGCGAGCCGATCGCGACGATCCGCACCGCGACGGCCGAGCAGGTCGAGCGCACCATCGGCCGCGCCCACGAGACCTTCCTCTCCTGGCGGACCGTCCCCGCGCCGCGGCGCGGCGAACTGGTCCGCGAGCTGGGCAACGCGCTGCGCGCGAAGAAGGAGGCGCTCGGCGCGCTGGTCTCGCTGGAGATGGGCAAGATCGCCATCGAGGGCCAGGGCGAAGTCCAGGAGATGATCGACATCTGCGATTTCGCGGTCGGGCTGTCGCGCCAGCTCTACGGCCTCACGATGGCCAGCGAGCGTCCCAGCCACCACCTGCGCGAGATGTGGCACCCGCTCGGCGTGGTCGGGATCGTCAGCGCGTTCAACTTCCCGGTCGCGGTCTGGAGCTGGAACTCGGCGCTGGCCGCGGTCTGCGGCGACTCGATGGTCTGGAAGCCGGCCTCCGACACCCCGCTGACGGCGATCGCGGTCCAGAAGATCTGCGACGAGGTGATGGAGAAGCACGACGCCTGGGGCGTCTTCAACCTGGTGATCGGCCCCGGCCGCTCGGTCGGCGAGACGCTGGTCAAGGATCCGCGGATCCCGCTGATCTCCGCGACCGGCTCGTGCACGATGGGGCGCCGCATCGCCTCGGTCGTCAACGACCGCTTCGGCCGGATGATCCTCGAGCTGGGAGGGAACAACGCCCTCGCGGTGATGGACGATGCGGACCTCGACCTGGCGGTGCGCGCGGTGCTGTTCGGCGCGGTCGGGACCGCCGGTCAGCGCTGCACGACGACGCGCCGGCTGCTGCTCCAGAAGGGGATCGCCAGGCCGTTCCTGGAGCGGCTGGTCAAGGCCTACGCCCAGATCCGGATCGGCGACCCGCTCGATCCGGCGACGGTGATGGGCCCGCTGGTCAACGCCCAGGCGATCGACGACATGATGGCGGCGCTCGAGGTGGTCCGGAAGCAGGGGGGCGAGATCCTCTGCGGCGGACGGAAGCTCGACCGCCCGGGCTTCTTCGTCGAGCCGACGATCGTCAAGGCCCGCGCCGACATGCCGATCGTAGCCGAGGAGACCTTCGCGCCGATCCTCTACGCGATCGAGATCGCCGACGTCGACGAGGCGATCCGGGTCAACAACATGGTCCCGCAGGGTCTCTCCTCCGCGATCTTCACCAACAGCCTGCGCGACGCGGAGAAGTGGACCTCGGCCGCCGGCAGCGACTGTGGAATCGCCAACGTCAACGCCGGGACCTCGGGGGCCGAAATCGGCGGGGCCTTCGGCGGCGAAAAGGAGACCGGCGGCGGGCGCGAGGCCGGCTCCGACTCCTGGAAGGCCTACATGCGGCGCCAGACCTGCACGATCAACTTCGGGCGGGACCTGCCGCTGTCCCAGGGGATCCACTTCGGCGATTGACCGCCCGGGAGGGGCCGGACCGGCCCCTCCCGCCTCCCGTTTCCAACCCGCGGCCGTCCCGGTTGCGGGAGGCCTGGGCCGGCCCCCCGGCCTTGGCGGACGAACGGGTCCGGAAACTAGGTTAGGATGGTGAGAGGCGGTGCCCACGCGCGGGGCACCGCCGCGGCATCCGGAGGGTCCGGGCGCCGCCGGGGCCGCGCAGAACGGAGGCAAGACCCCCCGGGATGAGCCCAGAGCATCAGGAACGTCACGATCTCCCGCAGGTTCGCATCAACGAACGGATTCACTTCTCTCCCGTCCGCCTGATCGACGAAGAAGGTGGCCAGGTCGGCATCGTCCCCGTCGAGGACGCGCTGCGCATGGCGCAGGAACGCGGGCTGGACCTCGTCGAAGTCGCCCCCGACGCCCGTCCCGTAGTCTGCCGGATCATGGACTTCGGGCGCTTCCGCTTCGAGCAGCAGAAGAAGGCCCGGGCCGCGAGCAAGAAACAGCACACGGTCGAGATCAAGCAGATCAAGTATCGCCCGGCGATCGACGACCACGACTTCGAGACCAAGACGAAGAAGGTCCGCGACTTCCTCTCCGAGGGTCACAAGGTCCGCGTGACGGTCATGTTCCGCCGCCGGGACATGCGCCGGCCGGAGAACGGCCAGCGCGTGCTGCAGCAGGTGATCGACACGGTGCAGGATGTCGGACAGGTCGAGGACCGCTCGCGGATGGACACCGGCCGCGACCTCTCGGTCACGATCGCGCCCGCGAAGAAAGCGGAAACGCCCGCCAAGGGAAGCGAGGCCCGGGCGTAGCCGCGGAACGCCCGCCGCCTCAGCGGCCGGGCGACCCCGCGGCCTGGGCCACCATCCGTCCCGCTTCCGCACCGGCGGCGCGGAAGCGCTCGAGTTCTGCCCGGTCGATCCGCGCCAGCAGGGCCGTCGCGCCGGCAGTGTCGCCCGACACGCGCTGGATCCAGGCCGCGACGAGCAGCCAGGCCGGGCTGCGTTCCCCCTCCGGGATCCGCTCGAGCAATCCGCGAGCGGCCGCGAACTGGCCGGCCCCGGCGGCGCGCGCCGCGGCGCGGAGGTCGGCCACGGCGGCCAACCGGACCAGCCCGCCGGCCTCGGCCAGCAGCGCCTCGAGCGCGCGGGCGTCCGGCTCGGCGCGACAGGCCCGCTCGTCGGGACCGGCCCGGCCGAGCGTCCGACGCGCCGCGTCGAGGTCCTCGGGGTCGCGCTCGCCCAGCGGGCGACAGGCGGCGCGGTGCAGCGCCACGAACAGCCGGCGCTGGAAGTTGAGCCGCGCGGTCTCGCCATCCAGCGCGCGCGCCTCGCGCGCCAGCCCGGACGGGTCGTCGCCCGTGAACGCGGCCGCCTCGCGCGCCAGCGCCGCGAGGGCCGACCCGGAGGCGGCGGTCGGACCCGGCGTGTCGGGCGCGGGGGTCTCGGCCCGCGCCGCGGCCGCCCCCGCCGTGCGCCCGCGTTTCCCCTTGCGGCCGGTCTCGGCGGCCGCCACGCGGGCCTCACCCGCGAGCGGCGGCGCGATCGGCGCGGGCGGCTCGAGGACCGCCGCCAGCCGTGCCATCGCGTCGATCGCCGGCGCGCTCACGCCGAATTGCCGGCCGCCGGCATCGGAGCGGGCCAGCGCGCCCAGTTCGCGCGCCAGGCGGTCGGCCCCGGCCGGGTCGGCCACCGGCTTGCCGCGGCGGGCCCGTTCGGCCGGCAGGCGCCGGCCCAGGCACTCGAGAGCGCTCGGCGCGATCTCGCGCACAAGGTAGCCGCGCCACTGGTCCTCGAGCAGCTCGCCCCGCAGCAATTCCGCACCGCAGCCCTGCGGCACGCCGCCCAGCGGACTCCAGGCGTGGACGACGATCCGCCGCAGCTCGCCCAACGCGGGCTGCGCGGCGATCCAGCGCTGGCGCTGGGCATAGCGCAGCAGCGCCGCGCGCCGGCCGGCGAGCTGGTCGGCACCGGCCGACGCCACCCCGGAGGCGCGAGCGGCCGCGACCAGCACCCGGGTCTCGCGGTCGGCGGAGCCGCCGAGCACCGGCCCGGCGTCGATGTCGGGGACCCGCGCCGCGAACGCCAGCGCCGCGCGCCCGGCATCGAGGTCCGACTGCCGCCGGTCGGCTTCCCAGGTCGCGTACTCCTCGCCCTGCAGTCCGCAGGTCCCGCCGGCCGCCAGCCGGTCCGCCACCCGGACCAGCCGGGCCACCGCCTGCTCGCGCTCGGCCTCGCTCGCCGCCGGCCAGGCCTGCAGCAGCGCGCCGCGCGCGCCGAGCCAGGCGCAGCGCAGATCGTCGTCACAGTCCGCGATCTTCTCGGCGCGCTCACGGCAGCGTCCCGGGAGCTTGCCCAGCGCGGCCGCCGCAGCGGCCGGGAGCGGTGCGCCGTCGAGCACGGCGCCCAAGTCCGCCTGGCGCAGCGGTGCGGCCGCCTCGCGATCGGCGGCCGACTTGCCGGAGAGCGAGATCGCCGCGGCGGGCGCGCCGGCGAGCAGCGCCAGCGCGGTCGCGGCCAGGATGCGTCGCAGGGTCGTCATCGAGCCTCCTGCCGTGCCCGCGCGTCGGCCGCGACGAGTTGCTCCACCGCGCGCGCCGCGTCGTTGGCCCCCAGCCGCAGCCCGCTGCGGTAGCTCGCCGCCGCGCGGTCGAGCGCGACCAGCGTGCTCTTCAACCGGGTCGCGAGGGCCGGGTCTTCCCGCCGCTGCGCCACCTCCTCCAGCTCGGCGAGCGCGCCACGCGCCAGCTGGTCGGCCTCCTGCGGCACGCCCCCCTGCGCCACCGCGTCGCGCTTCTGCGCGACGAGCCGCTCGCGCTCCTGCTGGACCATCCGGTCGAGGTGGCTGGCGATCAGCCCGTCGATCCACGCGCCGCGCTGACCGTTCTCGCGCTGTTCAGCCAGCCAGATCGCCGCGCCGCGCTCGCCGTCGCGTGCGGCGCGCATCATCGCCTCGGTGCGGGCCTTCCCTTCCTCGGGTGACGGGCGCAGCGCGCCCAGCACGAGGATGACGACCAGCCCCAGCGCCGCCACCCCCGCTCCTCCCGCCGCCAGCATCCGGCGCGACGGCAGCCGGCCCCCACCGACCAGGCGGTGGGCCTGCTTGCGCGCCTGCTGCATCAGCGGCCCGGCCTCGTCTTCCGAGGCGCCCAGCCGGATCGCCTCGCGACAGGCTCCGACCGCGCCGAGCGGATCACCCGCCTGGAGCATCGCCGCCGCCTGGTCGAGGTGCGTGAGGACCTTGCGCTCGAGCCGCGCCAGCGCGTCGGCCGCGCGCCGGGCGTCGGGGTGCTCGTCCGACCCGCCCCCCTGCCGCCAGTGCTCGATCGCCTGCCGCAGCCCCGGCAGATGGTCGGCGCGGGTGGCGGCGCGCAGCGCCGCTGCCTCGGGGCTCTGGTCGACGACCAGCGGCCCGGTGAGGGACGGCTCGTCGGGCGCACGCTCGCGCACGCCGGCCGCGGACGCGAGCGCGGAGAGCGCGGCCTGGTCCTGGCTGACGCGGTCCCGGGTGTCGTCGCCGACCAGTCCCCAGCCCGCGACCGACACTCCTTCCGCGCCGCACACCACGCGGTCGGCGGCGAGCAGGCCGTGGACCCAGCCTCGCTGGTGGGCCTGCCCGACCCGCTTCTTCAACTCCCCCAGCGCCCCGAGCGCGGCGCCGGCGCCCTGGGCGATCCGGTCGGAGAGGCGCTCGCCGTCGGGGACCTCGTCCAGCACGACCCGGCCGTAGGTCTCGTCGCGCAGGACGCGCCGGACCGTCCCCCAGAGCGCCTCCTGGTCGACCTCGAGGGCCGGCGCCGGGGCGCTCTCGGGCAGGAAGAAGACGATCGCCACGCCGCGGCCCGACCCGCGTGCCAGGCCGGCAGGGATCCCACCGAGCGTTTCGAGCATGCTCACCAGCGTCCAGTTGCCCGCGATCGTCGCGCCGGGCGCGAGTTCCAGGGTGGTTTCGGTCGGCACACGGACCTCCGGCGTGGGCTGAATCCGGGGCGGAATATAGGTTTCGGCCGGGCCCGGGTCAGCGGTCGGCGATCGTGGCCACGAGGGACCGCGAGGCCTCGGGGTGGCGCTGCCGCACCAGCCGGATCCCGGCCGGGAGCTTCCCGAAGGCTGCGGCCTCCCCGATCGCGACCGCCCGCCCCCCCTGGGCCGCCAGCCAGGCCGGCAGGTCGGCCCGCGCGAGGTCCGGCGCGAAGCGCTCGTCGTCCTTCTTCATCCGGGTGGTTACCAGCGGCTGCCGCAGGTAGAAGGCCAGACCCGGCGGGTAGCGGGCCTGCAGCACCAGCACCGGCGTCTCCGGGCCGGCGCCGAGGAGTTCCAACTCCTCCCGCGCGGCCTGCGCGACCCCGGCCGAGTGGCGCACGCTCGAGCTGAAGCGCTCCGGCTCGCGGCGCAGTTCGACCAGCGCGGCGGCAAGGAGGGTCAGGGTCAGGACCGCGGCGGCGCGGCGGTGCGGGTTCCACGCGGCGAACCGCTGGGCCGCGAGCGCGCCGCCCGGGGCGGCGAGCCCGAGCACGAGCGGCACGGTGTAGAACGGCATCCGGCTGCGGCTCAGCGTGAAGACCGCGAGCCCGGCCAGGATCCAGCCGACGAGCAGCCGCTGCAGTGCGCGCCCGCCGTCCCCCTCCGGCGGCCGCCGCAGCGCGGCGAGCCCCCACGGCGTCCACGGCAGCGCGCCGCCGACCAGCGTGAGCAGCGGGAGCCAGGCCGCGCCGCCCCGCTCGAAACGATCGGTGAAGAAGCGGTCGACGACTTCCGTGGAAACGAAGGTCCCGAGGCGCGAGGGATCGACCGCCACCACCGCCGCGTACCACCCCAGCCCGACGACGGCGAAGGCCAGGGCCGATCCGGCGTCGATCCAGCGCTCGCCGCGCCGCGCGCCGGCGCGCAGCGGCCAGGCCAGCGCGACGCCCGCCAGCGGCAGCAGCCCGGGCGGCCCCTTGGCCAGGAAGGCGGCGCCGAGCGCGAGCCACATCCAGCGCACCGCGGTGCGGCGCAGCGACGGCTCGGTCAGCGCGCGCGCCGCGCACGCGACCGCCGCCGCGTCGGCCGCGGCGAGGACGGCGTCGGTCGACAGCACGCTGGCGGCGGCGTACGGCAGGAGCGCCGTCCCCAGCGCGAGCCCCGCGCCCAGCCCCGCCGCCTCGCTCCCGCCCCAGCGGCGCCCGAGCGCAGCGGCCGCGACGATCGCAATCGTGAAGGCGAGGGCCTGTCCGGCGCGCGCGCCCCACTCGTTCTGGCCGAGAAGGGCCATCCCCGAAGCCGACAGCCAGTAGGTCAGAGGCGGCTTGGTCAGGTGGGGGCGTCCGTCCAGCGTCGGCATCCACGGCTGGCGCGCGACCAGCATCTCGCGCGCCGCCTCGCCGTAACGCCCCTCGTCCGGGTCGTTCAGCGGGCGCGTTCCGAGACCGAGCAGGCTCCAGCCGAGCGCGACGAGGACCAGCAGCCCCGCGCGCCGGCCCTTCACGCGCGCGCCGCCCGGGTCTGCTCGAATCGGGCAGCCAGCGCCTCGATCAGCGCGGGGTGGTCGGAGACCGCCGGCACGCGGACGAATTGCTCGCCGCCGGCGTGGCGGAACAGCTCGGCCCCCTGCCCGCCGATCTCCTCGATCGTCTCGAGCCCCTCGGTCAGGAACCCGGGCGTGACCACCGCCACGCCGCGCTCGCCGCGCCGCGGCAAGGCCTCGAGCGTCGCCGCGGTCGCGGGTCCGAGCCAGCGCTCCGGGCCGAAGCGCGACTGGTAGGCGAGCGTGGCGCGGGCCGGGTCCCAGCCGAGCCGCGCCAGCAGCGCCGCGTGCGTGCGGCGGCAGTCGGCCTGGTAGCACCCCTTCTCTCTGCGGTCGTAGCGCTCCGGGATCCCGTGGAACGAGACCAGCAGGTGGCCCGGGCGACCGCCCGCCGCGGCAAAGGCCGCCTCGCATCGCGCGGCCTGGGCCTCGACGAGGCCCGGGTCGTCGGGAGCGAGCAGCGCGCGGCGCACGCGCTCCGGGGCGCGGGGCGCCGCGCTCGCCGCCGCCTGCTGCGCCGCGAGCCGCAGGATCGTGCCGGTCGCGGACGAGGTGCGATGCGCGTAGAGCGGCAGCAGGACGACCTCGCGCTCGCCTTCGGCCAGCCCTCGCTCGAGCTCCGCAGCCAGCGACGGCTGCCCGTAGCGGTACGCGACCCGGACCTCGGCCGCGGCCCCCAGCCGCGCCGCGAGCGCCGCGGCCACCCGCCGCGTCTCGACCGCGAGCGGGGACCCCTCCGGGGTCCAGATCATCCGGTAGAGCTCGGCCACGCGCGCCGGGCGGCGCCGCAGGATCACGCCTCGCAGCAGCGGCTGCCAGAACCACCGGGGGTAGTCGACGACGTCGGGGTCGGACAGAAACTCGGCAAGAAAGCGGCGCACCGCGTCCGCGTCGGGACGCTCCGGGGTGCCCAGGTTCACGACGAGCGCGAGCGGTCGGTCCATGCGTCGAAGTGCGGGGCCGACGCGGCTGCGGCCGCTCGACCCGGCCCGCGCATCATGCCATTCTCGCGCCGTGCGTGCCCTTGCGACGTGGACCGTGCTGCTCGCAGCCGGCGCCGTTCTTGCCGGCTGCGAGCGGGCCGCGGAGCCGCCGCCCGCCGCGCTGGCTCCGCGGCTGCCCGCTGATGGCGCCCCGTCCGCTGCCCTCCCCGCGGCGGAGCCCGCCCGGGCCATCCCGCCGACCGGCGCGCCGATTCCGCCCGCGCTCCCCGCTCCGGCGTGGCCGAAGGGGCTGGCGCTGCGGCGCAGCGGTGTGCTGGGGGGCGCCACCGCGCCCGCGGCGTGGTACGAACTCGCGGCCGAGAACACCGGCGCGGTCGACGCCGCGCGGCGCACGCTGGCCGCGCTGACTGCGGCCGCCGGCGACGGCGCACTCTCGGACCTCGCGGCGGGCCCGGACGGGAAGACGGCGATCGGGCAGGTGCGCGGACCGCGACTGTCGGCGGTCGTGGCGGCGTCGGACGAGGGACGCGGCACGCTCGTGCGCGTCACGCTCGAGCCGCTCGGGGCGCCGCTGCCACGGTAACGGCCCGCCGCGGGGTGTTCCCGCTCAGCGCCGCAGGGGCCAGCCACGCACGACGGCGTGGGTCGCTTCCAGGCGCGCCAGGATGTCGGCCCACTGCGCGCGCTCGCCGGCCCGCTCGTGCGCGTGACGGGCCGCCAGGAGGTGCTCGCGGGCCCGCTCGTACTGACGCGCGTCGCCGTCGGCGAGCAGCCGGCCGGCCAGGTGGAGGTGGAGCCGGGCCGCGGTGCGCGGGCTCTCCTCGTCGGCCCGCGTCGCCGCCCGGGCCAGCACTTCGTGCGCCGCGGCCAGCACGAAGCCGGGCGACCCCTCGAGCCGGTGCGCCAGCCGTTCGACCTCGTCGGCGGCCAGGCAGACCTCGACGAAGGCCGAGGCGTCGAGTCCGGCCTCGGCGTGGTCGATCGCGCGGCGGCGCCACTCGTGCCGCTCGTGCTCGTCGACGACCTGCAGCAGGCGCCGGAAGTGGGCCTCGCCCGGCTCGGCGAGGAACCCCTCCCAGGCCGCCTCGATCGCCTCGCGCCGCCGGTCGAGCCGCGCCAGCAGCGCGATCCGCAGGTCCTCGAGCTCGGCCCGTGCGCTGCCGGTCGCGCGGCGGCGGCCGCGGTCGACCCACCTCAGCGCCTCGGCCAGCCGCCCCTCGTGGGACAGGCGCGCAGCCGCGGCCACGATCTCCGGGCCGTGCGCTCCCTCGGCGTCGCAGTGCTCGAGGAACGCGTCGAGGTCGCTCCGCGCTTCGGCCACCTCGCGCAGTGCGGCGCGCACGCGCTGCGCGACCGGGTCTGCGCCGGCCTCGTCCCCTTCGCCAAAGATCGAGCCCGAGCGCGTCGCCAGCCGCGTTTCGAGCACGGGCCGCAGCAGCCCCTGCAGCGTCTCGAGGCCGATCGGGCCGAGCGTCTCGCGCGCTTCGAGCACCAGCCCGCCGAGCGCGCGGCCGCCGTCCTCCATCAGCCAGCCGAACAGCTCGCGCGCGAGCTGCGGGCGGTCGCGCCCCGGCAGGTCGCTCCAGCGCCGGGCCCATTCGAACAGGATGTCGCGCGCCGCGTGGGCCAGCGCGCCGTCGCGGTCGTCCGCCTCGTCGACCCGCTTCCAGGTCAGCCACGCCGTCTCGAGCAGCAGCTCGAGCGCCAGCTCGGGCTGGCCGCCGACGACGAGGCGGCCGACCGAGGCCGCGATCTCGCGCATGTCGGCCGCCACCCGGGGCGATTCCCAGCGCGTGAGCGGGCGGCCCGGGCGCAGCGCCGCGCGCGCGGCCTGGCGGAACAGCCGCAAGTCGAGGTGGGCGGGGTCGCCCGCGCGGGCCGCAATGCGGCCCTCGAGCGCCGGATCGTCGGCCGCGAGCTCGGCCAGGACCTCGCACAGCTCGGCCTTCGGCAGGCCCAGCAGGCGATCGCGCAGCTGGCGCCGCCGCTCGGTGCGCGCGGCGCGGTCCGCGGGCGCCGGTTCGGCCGGCGCGGCGCGGCGCGGCGCCCCCTCCGGCGGCGGCGCTTCGGTCGGCGCCGAGCCCGCGGGGGGGCCCTCGGGGGCGGCCGCTTCCCTCCGCCCCACCCCGTCGAGCTTCTCGGCGGCCGCCGGGTCCCCGATCAGCGACAGCAGCACCGCCCCGACGTGCCAGCAGGTCCCGCGGCGGTAGGGGCACGAGCACTCGGGCTCGAGCTCGCCGTCGTGCAGCCGGATCACGCAGTGATACGGCACGTCCTTCGATCCCGCGACGTGGGCCCGGATCGCCCCCCCGTCGACCCAGACCTCCTCGATCCGGCCGTCCTGGACGTAATCCGTGGCGCGGCGGGCGATGTGGTCCCGGCCCAGCAACGCGGTCACGTCGGCCGCGGTCATCTGCTGGATGTGGCGGAGCACGGGGTGGGAGGTCACGGGGGGTCTCCGGCGGGCCCGGCGGCAATACCTCGGGGCCGTCCGGCCCGGGGCAAGCCTCCTGCAGGGCTAGAACCTATCTTCCCACGGGGTTGTTGACGATGGCTCGAGCGCCGTCCGGGAAGGCCCAGTGGGCCGCGCTCCGCGGGGACTACGCCGCCGCGGGGGAGCTCTTCCGCCTGTCCGGCCGGCTCGACCGGGCGCTCGAGATGTACCAGCGCGCCCGCCAGCACCGCCCCGCGGCGGAAGTCGCCGCCGAACTCGGCGAGCACGCCGTCGCCTCGCGCGAGTACGAGCTCTCCGGACTGTTCCTGGACGCCGCCGAGTCGGCGCTGCGCGCCGGCGACCGCGAGCGTGCGGCGCGGATGTTCGTCGAGGCCGGCCAGGCCCGGCGCGCCGCGGAGATCCTCGAGGCGGGGGGGCGCCTGGCCGACGCGGCCGCGCTGTACGACCACGGCGGCGACCCGTTGCGCGCGACCCAGCTCTACCTCGATGCGCGCCTGCCGGAGAAGGCGGAGCGGACGCTCGAGGCGGTCCTGCGCTCGGGCACCGGCTTCCAGGAGTCGCGCGAGGTCCCGGCGCTCGCCGCCCGCTGCGGCCAGCAGCTGCTGGCCAGCGGGCTGCCCGAGCGCGCCGCGCTCTGGTACGAGCGCGCCGGCCGGCCGGCCGACGCCGCGCGGGCCTGGTCGCGCGCTGGCCGCCCCGCGGCGGCGATCGAGTCGCTGCTCGCGGCGGGCGCGGTCGACCGCGCGGTCGAACTCGCCGAGAGCACCTCCCCGGGCGAGGTCGACTCGCGGCTGCTGGCCGACGCCTTCCGCGCCGCCGGCCGCTGGGCCGAGGCCGCCTCGCTGTTTCTCGAGGCCGGCCAGCCCGGCTCCGCGGCCGAGTGCCTCGAGCGCCTGGGCTGCCTGGTCGAGGCCGCATCGGCGCACGAGGCCGCGGGGGACTTCATGGCCGCCGCCGCGGTGCAGGAGCGGACCGGCGACACCGAGGCCGCCGCCGACCTCTACCGGCGCCACGGCGCGCTGCACGACGCCGCGCGCTGCTATCGCACCTGCGGCCAACTGGCCGAGGCCGCGACGCTGTACGAGGAGGCGCGCGACCGGCTGTCGGCGGCCGAGGTGCTCGAGGATCTCGGCGACGCCGACCGCGCGATCCAGCTGCTGCAGTCGATCCCGGCCGACGACGACCGAGCGGTCGCGGCCTCGCTTCAGCTCGCCCGACTGCTCGAGAAGAAGGGAATGGACCCGCTGGCGGTCGACCACTACCGCCGCGCGCTGGCAGCGCAGCTCCCGCCGCGGCAGGCCGCCGACACCTGGTACCTGATGGCTGCCAACCTGGAGCGAAACGGCCGCTTCCGCGAGGCGACGCAGGCGCTGCGCCGCGTGCTGGCGCTCGACATCCACTATCGTGACGCCGCCGCGCGGCTGGCCGCGCTCGAGACCAAGGTCGGCCAGTCGGCTGGACCGCGCACCCCCCTCAGCGACCGCTACCGGATCGACGGCGAGCTGCCGCACCTCGGCCCCGGGCGCACGCTCGTGGCCTGGGACTCGGTGATGGCCCGCGCCGGAGACCGTCCCCGAGGGGCCCGCCACCGAGCGGGTGCTGGGCGACGTGCGCCGCACGGCGCGGCTGCACCACCCGGTCATCGCCGCGATTCACGAAGCGGGCTGCGACGATCAGGGGGTCTACGTCGTCGAGGAGCACGTCGCGGGCCAGCCGCTCAAGCACCTGCTGCAGCACGAGGGGCCGCTCGACGTGCCGCGCGCGGTCCACCTGCTCACGCAGCTGGCCGAGGCGCTCGACTACGCGCACGGGCTGGGCCTGCTGGCCCGCACGATCCGCCCGGACACCGTCTTCGTCACGCCGGCCGGCGACGCGCGGATCGTCGACTTCGGACTCGCGCTTCGGGCCTCCGAGGGCCAGTCCCCCTCGGCCGCCTACCGCCCGCCCGAGGCCGGCCGCGCCGAGCGGATGGACCCGTCGTCCGATCTCTTCCTGCTCGGCGTGCTGACCTGGGAGATGCTGTTCGGCAGCCCTCCGCCGGTCCCGGCGCCCGGCCAGCTCGACCCGCCCGAGATCCCTCACCTGCCCGAGCGGCCGCTCCCCGAGGTGCTGCGCCGCGTCCTGTCCGAGTGCCTCACGCCCGACCGCGCGCACCGGATGGGCTCGGCCCAGAAGCTGCTCGAGGAGCTGCACGGCACCAACCTGCTGCCGGGTGCGCTGCTGGCCAACCGCTACGAGATCCGGCGCGAGCTGGGACGCGGCGGGATGGGAACCGTCTTCGCGGCGCGCGACCTGGTGCTCGACGAGCCGGTCGCGCTCAAGGTGCTGGCCGGCCCGCTCGACGAGAGCACCGAGCGGCGCTTCGTGCAGGAGATCCGGCTGGCCCGCCAGATCAACCACCCGAACATCGTCCGGGTCCACACGCTCGAGCGCTGGCGCGAACTGCGCTTCATCGTGATGGAGTACATCGACGGCGTCGATCTGCGGCGCTGGACCGCCGGTAAGCAGCCGATCCCGCTGGGGAAGGCGCTCGAGGTCCTGGCCGGGGTCGCGGCCGGGCTGTCGGCCGCGCACCGGCTGGGGATCGTGCACCGCGACGTCAAGCCGGAGAACGTGCTGATCGACCCCGACGCGCGGCCGCGGCTGGTCGACTTCGGGATCGCGCGCCAGGGGGACGTCCACCTGACCCGCGAAGGGCTGGTCATGGGCTCGCCGGCCTACATGGCCCCCGAGCAGATCCGGGGCGAGGCGGCCGACACCCGGGCCGACCTCTACGCGTTGGGCGTGCTGGCCTACTTCCTGATCGCCGGCCGCGAGCCGTTCGCCTCGGAGAACGTCGCCGAGGTGCTGCGCGACCAGCTCGAGACGCCGCCCCCGCCGCTCCACGCCCTGCGGCCCGGGGTGCCAGCGCCGATCGAAGAGCTGGTCGCCCGGCTGCTGGCCAAGGACCCCAACCGCCGCCCCTCGTCGATCTTCGCCTTCCTCGAGGAGCTGGCCGCGGTCCGGTCCGGAATGACGGTCGTCATGGCGTAGTAGACTGGCCTCCCTTCCCGGGAGGTGTCCCCCTTGAAGACGATCATCGAACCGTTCCGGATCAAGTGCGTCGAGCCGATCGGCATGAGCACCCCGGCCGAGCGCGAGGCGGCCCTGGTCCGCGCCTCCCACAACCTCTTCCGGCTGCGGGCCGCGGAGATCACGATCGACCTCCTGACCGACTCCGGCACCGGCTCGATGAGCTCGACCCAGTGGGCGGCGATGATGCTGGGCGACGAGTCCTACTCGGGGGCGCGCTCGTGGGAGCGGTTCGAGGCCGCGGTGAAGGACATCTTCGGCTTCGCCGAGGTGATCCCGACGCACCAGGGACGGGCCGCCGAACGGATCCTCTTCTCGACGGTGCTGAAGCCGGGGGATGTCGTCCCCTCGAACACCCACTTCGACACGACCCGCGCCAACATCGAGGCCACGGGGGCGAAGGCGGTCGACCTGCTGATCGCAGAGGGTCTGCAGCCGGGGCTGGTCCACCCCTTCAAGGGGAACATGGACGTGGCGCGGCTCGAGGCGCTGATCGCCGAGACCGGGCGAGAGCGGATCCCGCTCGTCATGCTGACGATCACCAACAACTCGGGCGGCGGGCAGCCGGTCGCGCTGGCCAACGTGCGCGCCGTCTCGGCGGCCTGCCGCCGGCACGGCATCCCGTTCTACATCGACGCCTGCCGCTTCGCCGAGAACGCCTGGTTCATCAGGGAGCGCGAGGAGGGGCAAGCCGGGCGCCCGCCGCTCGAGATCGCGCGCGAGGTCTTCGCACTGGCCGACGGCTGCACGATGTCGGCCAAGAAGGATGGGATCGCCAACATCGGCGGCTTCCTGTGCACGAACGACCCGGACCTCGCGCGCCGGCTGCGCGACCTGCTGATCCTGACCGAGGGGTTTCCGACCTACGGCGGCCTGGCCGGGCGCGACCTGGACGCGATCGCGGTCGGGCTGTACGAGGCGCTGGAGGAGGACTACCTGCGTTACCGGATCGTCTCGACGAAGTACGTTGCCGACCACATCGACGCGCTGGGGGTGCCGATCGTCCGGCCGGCGGGCGGGCACGCCGTCTTCATCGACGCGCGGGCGATGCTGCCGCACATCCCGCCGCTGGCGTACCCGGGTCAGGCGCTGGCCTGCGAGATGTACCGCGTGGGCGGGATCCGCAGCTGCGAGATCGGCTCGGTGATGTTCGCCTCGAAGGATCCGGCGACCGGTGCCGAACTCCCGGCGCCGATGGAACTGGTGCGGCTGGCGATCCCGCGCCGGGTCTACACCCAGTCGCACATGGACTACGTGGTCGAGGCGATCGGCGAGGTGAACGCGCGGAAGGACCGCCTGCGCGGCGTGCGGATCGTCGAACAGGCGCCGTTCCTGCGCCACTTCACCGCGCGGTTCGAGCCGCTGGCGTAGGGTTCCCGAGCCGGGACGCCGCGGCGCAACAGCGGCGGCGCGCCCGCTCCGCGGCCTTGCGCGGCCGGGCGGGTGCGCGCGCCCGGCACGGCCTGCCGGCCCTGTCGATCGCATCCCTGCGCGCCCATCCTCCCGCGCGGGAGGATCGAGGCATGGCGCGACGGACCGACGACCTGCGGCAGGCGGTGGGGGCGGCGCTGCGGCGCCTGCGCAACCAGGGGCAGTTCTCGCTCGACGACGTGCAGCGCGGCACCGCCGAGCACGGGGTGCGCATCACCCGCTCGCACCTTTCGCGCGTGGAGACCGGCCAGGCCGAACTGTCCCTGCCCCGTTACCTCGCGCTGGTCCGCGTGCTGGGCGAGCCGCCGGGAGAGATCACGGAGTCGCTGGCGGCGCTGGTCGACGGCTCCGTCGAGCCGGGCACCCCGGGCGTCGATCCGATCGCGCTGGGGCTGCAGACCGCCGATCCGGCGCGTGCCGCGGCGCTGCTGCGCGGCGCGGCCGCGCGCGGGGCCGAGGCCCTGGGTGGCGCGGCGCTGGCCCGGTGGGCCGACGCCGAGGCCGCGCTCGGGCGCTGGACCGCCTGCGAGCGCGCGCTGTCGATCGCGCTCGGGCCCGCCGCGCCCGGGGCCGCGCGCGGCCTGCTGGGGCTGGCGGCCGCCCACCTCGGCGCCGGGCGGCCGGGCCTGGCGTTCGCGCTCGCCCAGACCGCGCGCGACGGGTCGCGCGCGGCGCTCGCGCTCGCGGCGGCGGCGCTGCTCGAGGCGGGCCGCGCCGGGGACGCGACGGTCGCGCTCGAAGGGGACGAGCGGGCGCACCGCGACGGGCTGTGCCTGCTGCTGCTGGGGGAGGCGCGGCGCCGCGAGGCGCGTCTGCGCCCTGCGCTCGAGGCGCTGCGGGCCGCCCTGGGGTGCGCCCCGGGCGAGCTCGCCCGGGCCGAGGTCCGGACCGCGGAGGCGCGGGTGCTGGCCGACCTGCGCAGGACCGGGCCCGGACTGCGGGCGGCCCACGAGGCCCGCGCGCTGGCGCGAAGGATCGCGCGGCCCGAACTGCTGGCGCGCACCCACCTCGAGGCCGCGCGCCTCCACCGGCTGGCGGGGGAGGCGGACGAGATGCGTGCCGCGCTGCGCGCGGCGCGGGTGCTGTTCGGCCGGATGGGGGCGGACCGCCGCGCACCCCGCGCCCTGCCACTGCAGGCGCTGTGGGGCGCCGCGCGGGAATCGGACGGGCCGCTGGCCGCGACGGCCCCGGCCGCTCGTTCCGAGGAGGCGGCCCCGCCGGGGCCGCCGCTCAGGAGGCTCAGCTGAAGCCGCTCCCGCACCCGCCCGAAGCGCCGCAGGGGGCGGCCGGGAGGGCGGAGCTGCCGGACACGGTGGCGAAGGTCGAGAACTGCTTCGTCAGCCGGGCCGCGCCGCAGCGGCGGCAGGCCAGCCCGTCCGGCCCGTCTCCCAGCCGGAGCAGGAACTCCTGGACCTGGCCGCAGGCCTCGCAGCGGAACTCGTAGAGCGGCATCGCCTTCCTCCCTCTGCGCTCAGATCTCCAGACCGAGCAGCGGCAGCAGGTCTTCCAACCGGTCGACGCGGTCGTCGCCAGGGATGCGGTATCCGACCGAGCGGATACGCGCCGCGCGCGCGGCGGCCACGTCGAGCTCCGTGTCCCCGACCAGCACCGCCCCGCCGGGCTCGCCCCCCAGACGCTCCAGCGCCAGCCGGACCAGCGCCGGGTCGGGCTTCCCGCGCGGCACCTCGTCGCCTCCCGCGATCGTCCCGATCGACCCGACAAGGCCGAGTTGCTGCAGCACCCGCCGCGCCAGGGCGACCGGCGAGTTCGTCACCACGGCCACGGGCAGGCCGGCGGCAACGATCGATCGCACGACGCGGACGGCCCCTTCGATCGGCTGGACGAGCCGAATGTGCTCGAGAAACCCGGCGTCGTACTCGCGGGCCAGGCGTTCGACCGACTCGCCCGGGAAGAAGGTCCGGACGTCGGCGGCAATCCCCTGGCCCCACGAGGCCCGGACCGGAGCCGGCCCGAGCGGCGGCAGTCCGCGGCGGACCCGGCAGTCGTCGAGCACGGCGACCCAGGCCTCGAAGCTGTCGGCGAGGACGCCGTCGAGGTCGAAGAGGACGGCGCGCGGGGGCGGGCGCTCCGAAGGTCTGCTCACAGATAGGGGTCTCTCGGACGGCCGCGCCGCAGCGTCATTCTGCCGCGAACCGGGGCGCTTGGCATAATCACCGGGACGTTTCGGTCGTTTCACCGGAGAGCCCGCGCCTTTGCGCGTCCCGTTCGCGCGACGGTTCTCAGGCAAGCCATTGATTGGCAAAGCGTTAAGCGAAGACTCAAGATCGTTTTCCGCGCGGCACGAAAATTGCTTGTCAGTTGGCCATGGGGGACCTCAGCCTAATCGTCGTCGACGACGATGACCTCGTTGCCTGGGCCCTGCAGAAGGCGGCCGCGCCGACCTGCGCAGCGGTCTGCCGTGCGGGCACCGGCTCCGCCGCGCTCGCGCGCGTCCGGAGCGAGAGCTACGACCTGGCCTTCGTGGACATCCACCTGCCGGACGGGAATGGCCTCGACCTGCTGCTCCAGATTCGCGACCTCTCCCCCGCGACCAAGGTCGTGGTCATCAGTTCGGACGCCACGCCGGCCAATCGCGAGTGTGCGTTCGCCCGCGGGGCCTGGCAGTTCATCGAGAAGCCGTTCGACCTGGCCGAGATCGCACAGGTCCTGGGCGACTGCACCGGCCCGGTCGACGAACGACGGGCCGGCAGGCGGGTCCTGTGCCGGCTTCCGGTCCGGATCGACGTCGTCGTCCCCCAGGACGAGCAATCCGTCACCCCGGCCTGCTCGTTCGAGGCTGTGGCGACGGACCTGAACGAGGGCGGCCTCAGGATCCACACCGCCTTCGAGCTGCAGCCCGGCCAGCGGCTCCGGCTGCACCCCGCCAAGTGCGACGACCCGACGGCCGAGGCGCTGCGGACGGCGCGCGAGGCCCAGGTGGTCTGGGTGGCCCCCGGCAGCCACTACCGGCTCGCCGGGCTGGCCTACACGACGGACAGCACCCCCTGATCCGGCCCTTCGCCGCGCGCCGCCCCGCGCGGCGTCAATCCCCGTGGCACTTCGCGCAGAGCGGCCGCTGCGCGCCGCCGGCAGTCGTCTCGTAGGGGTTCGGGATCCGGTACGACCCGGACGCCACGCCCTCCTGGCTCCACTGCTCGATCTTGAAGTCCCAGCGCCCCGCTGCCGGCCCCGACGACGCGTGCGCGCGGTGGCACGAGATGCAGGTGACGCGCGCCCCGGAGGGGGTGGGCCCGGTCGAGGCCACGGTCGCCCCGGCCACCTCGTACGGAACGAGCGGCTCGTACGAGTCGGACGCCACGCCGTCGCTGAAGCCGGTCCCGCGGTAGGTGTTGTAGGTCTGGAGCATCTCGGGCTCGAGCACTTCGTCGATCGGATGCTCGAAGGACGATCCGCTCCCCTCGTCGTGATAGCGGCCGTGGCAGTTCCCGCACCACGCACTCATGCCGGCCCGGTAGGCGGTGTGGTTGTTGCGCGACTCGGGCGTGCCGTCGAGGTCGATCCCGGTGGCGTCGGGCGCGTTGCTCGTGAACTGGAACACGTGGCCGTTGGCCTTGCTCGGCTGCGAGTCGCGGCCGTACAGCAGGCGGAAGTGGCCGAACTTGCCGTGCGGATCGTGGCACGAGGTGCAGCCCAGCGCGGCGGCAGGGTAACTTCCTCCAGGCGCGAAGGGGCGGAGCGGATCGGCCGACAGGCCGTAGTCGATCGAGACCAGGTTATGGCCTGCCGCGTCCCCGCGGATCCAGTTGGCCGGATTGGCGCCGCCGGGTCCGTCGTTCAGGTTGTCCTCCGTGAGCAAGATGAAGGCGCCGCCGCCGTAGATCGGCCCCGGCATGGTCACCGCCTGGCCCCAGCTGTTGCCATTCGCGGTGCCGTGGCAATTCAGGCAGATGTCCGTCGCGGTGGCCCCCTTGAGCAGGTAGTTGGTCGGATTGAACACCGCCCCGGGGTCGTGCATGGTGTGGCAGCCGCCGCAGGCGGCCACGCCGCCCGAGTGGAAGGCTGCGGCAGGCGGTCCGGCCGCGACGACGAGCGCGGCAAGCGCGGCGCCCAGCCCGAGCCACGCGACGCGGGGCGCGCGCCCTTCCGGGCGTGCCGCGGTCGGTCGATCGATCCGTCCCATGGAACGTCTCCCTCGCATCGTCACTCCAGCGCGAACTTCTTGATCTGGTAGCGGAGCGAGTCGTAGGTCATGCCGAGCAGCTTGGCCGCGACCGTCTTGTTCCCACCCGCCTTGGCCAGCGCTTGCTCGATCAACTGCCGCTCGACGTCCTCGAGCGAGAGGCCTTCGTCGGGCAGCGACAGCTCGAACCCCTTCGCCGCACCCGGCGCGACGGCCGGGGCGGCGCTGGCGCCCGCAATCTCGCGCGGGAGGTGCTCAGGCAGCACCTTCTGTCCCCGCCCCAGGACCACGATCCGCTCGACCACGTTGCGGACCTCGCGCACGTTCCCCGGCCAGTCGTAGGCACTCAGCCGGGCCTCGGCCTCGGGGCTGAAGTCGGTCGGTCCCGGCCGCTTGTACTTGACCAGGAAACGGCCCAGGAAGTAGCGGGCCAGGGCCAGGATGTCCGCGCGCCGCTCGCGCAGCGGCGGCAGGTGCAGCGGGAAGGCGTTGAGGCGGTAGAACAGATCGGGCCGGAAGGTGCCGTTCTCGACCGCCTGCTCGAGATCGCGATTGGTCGTCGCGAAGACGACGACCTCGATCGGGATGTCCTGCCGGCCGCCGATCCGGCGCGCCTGTCGCTCTTCCAGCACGCGCAGCAGCTTGCTCTGCAGGAAGAGCGGCATGTCCCCGATCTCGTCGAGCAGGATCGAGCCGCCGTGCGCCAGCTCGAACAGCCCCTTCTTCTCCGACTTGGCGTCGGTGAAGGCGCCGCGCTCGTGGCCGAACAGCTCGCTTTCGACCAGGTTCTCGGGCATCGCAGCGCAGTTGATCCCGACGAAGGGGGCGTAACTGTCGGCCCCCTCGCCGAACATCGCGGCGTGGGCGAAGCGGGCGAACATCTCCTTGCCGGTCCCGCTCTCGCCGGTGATCAGGATCGTGTTCACCCCGGCTTCAGCCAGCCGCGAGACCTCTTCCTTGAGCGACTCGATCACCGGCGAGACCCCGATGATCGGGCGCTCGACGATCTCGGCGCTCATCCGGCGCAGGGAGTCGACCTGGTCCTTCAGTGCGCGCTTCTCGAGCACGTTCGCAACGACGATCTTGACCTCGTCGAGGTCGAAGGGCTTGGTCAGGTAGTCGGCGGCGCCCAGCTTCATCGCGCGGACCGCGGTCTCCGCGCTGTCGTCGGCGGTGAGCATGATCGCCTGCGCCGTGATCCCTTCGTCGCGCATCTCCTGGAGCAGCTCGAGCCCGCTCTTCCCGGGCAGGTTGACGTCGAGCAGCGCGACGTCGGGCACGAAGCTGCGCGCCGCCTCGAGCGCCGCTCCGGGGTCGTGCTCGACCCGCAGCTCGTAGCCCTCCTGGCGCAGCGCGCGCCCCAGCATCGAGCCGATCAGCTCGTCGTCGTCGAGGACGAGGATCCGTCCCTTGGGCCTGGCCGGCTTCACGCTGCACTCTCCGCCCCAGCCGTCCGTGCCGGGATGCGGACGGTGAAAACCGCCCCGCCTCCCGGGTTGTCGGCGACGCGTAGGGTACCACCCTGCTGCTCGATCAGCTGACGCGAGATCGCGAGCCCGAGCCCCGTTCCCTTGCCCTTGGTCGTGAAGAACGGCTCGAAGATCCGCTCGCGGCTCTCGGGCGGCACGCCCTTCCCGCTGTCCGCGACCTCGATCCGGACCATCCCGTCGGGATCCGCGCCCGTTCTGACCACCAGCGTTCCGCCCTCCGGCATCGCCTCCAGCGCGTTCAGCAGCAGGTTGACCACCACCTGCTCGAGCTGCGCCGGATCGGCCACCGCCACCGCCCCGGAGCCCGCCTCCCGGACCAGGCGGATCGGCCGGGCGTGGGCCGGGGCAAAGCGCGGGTCGCGGCCGTAGAGCGACAGGCTCGAGGCGATCAGCGCGTCGACGTCGACCTCGGCGGGCTGGGGCCGCGGCGGCCGCGCGAAGGTCAGGAAACTCCTCATCAGCGTCTCGACGCGGACGACCTCCTGCCGCACCTTGCGCGCCACGTCGCGGTTCTCTTCCGTCATCGACTCCTCGCCGGCCAGGATCTCCATCGCCACCTTGATCCCGGCGAGCGGGTTCTTGATCTCGTGGGCCAGGCCTGCCGAGAGCCGGCCGAGCGCCGCCATCTGCTCGGCCCGCTGGCGCCCGACGATGTGCTCGCGCAGCGACGAGGCCATCGTATTGAAGGCCTCCCCGAGCTGGCCGAACTCGTCCGAGAGGCCAGGGACGCGGTAGTCGAGCTCGCCCGCCGAGAGCCGTCGCGTCGTGTCCAGCAGCACGCCGAGCGGCCGCGTGATCCCCCGCACGAAGACGAATCCGAGACCAATCGAAACCAGCGGCCCGGCCGCCAGCAGGAACAGCAGCACGCCGGTCGTCTTGCGGATCGAGGCCAGCGCCCGCTGCGTGCTGGCCTCCAGCCGCGCGCCGGTCAGGGCGATCATGTCGCTGACCTGCTCGATCAGGTCCTCCCCGACCTGGAACGCATTGTCGCGCTCGGCACGGATGCGATCCGCGCCGGCCCGTACGGTCATGACCCGGCTGATCGCCTCCTGATACCCGATCGTCCGGCGCTCGAGGTCCTCGAGGCGCGCGGCGGTCGCCGCGTCGTGGTGGCAGTCCGAGCAGGTCCGGACGACGCGCCCCATGCTGCGGACGTGCGAGACGATCGTGTCGGTGTCGCGTGCGAAGCGCGTCTCGCGCAGCGCCAGGTCGGTCTGGACCCGCCGGATCTGGATCAGGTAGTGCTCCCGCAGGATCTCGACCTGGTGCAGCATGATCAGGTTGTCCAGGCGGTTGGTCGTGCTGCCGATCAGGTGCAGCACGTAGAGCCCGCCGCCCAGGAAGAGGATCGCGTAGATCGTCAGGCCGACGATGATCTTGGTCTTCATCGGCTGTTGTCGTACTGGTAGCGGTCGAGGTCGAGGCCGATCTCGCGCGCAAGGCGGTAGACCGGCTCGTAGTCCTCGTCCCGGGTCTCGATGAAGCGCACCGCCCCGAGGCTCTCGAGGGCGCGCCTTCCATGCGGATCCTCGTGCATCGTCAGCAGCGCCTCGCGCAGCCGGGCCCGCAGTTCCGGCGGGAGTCCGCGCCGCAGCGCGAGACCGTTCTCCGGGACGTCGGGCGAGCGGGCCAGGAAGGTCAGGTCGGAGACCACGCGCGGATCCTCGCCCGCCATCCGCTCGAGCACGCTGCTCTTGGCCGCACCCGCGTCGGCACGCCCGTCGAGGACGTCGCGGATCACGTCCTCGTGCGTTCCCGCGAAATAGGTCTCGCCCAGGAAGGTCCGGTAGTCCTTGACTCCGTGCCGCGCCAGGAACTCCAGCGGCAGCAGGTAGCCGGCCGTCGTGGCCTGGTCGACGAAGGCGAAACGCTTGCCGCGCAGCCCCGCGGCGTCGCGAATCCCACTGTCGCGGCGGACGAGGACGACGCCGAAGTAGGTCGATCGCCCGTTCTGCATCACCGGTCGGGCGATGGCGTCGACGTCGAGACGGCGGTGCGCCAGGACGTAGGTGAAACTGCCGAAAAATGCCCCGTCGAGCCCGGCCGACTCGAAGTTGGTCACGACGTTGCCGTAGCGCGGCAGGATCTCGAGGTGGATCCCCCTCCCGACGCGGGCCGAGAGGTAGGCTGCGAGCGGCTCGTAGCGCTCGAGCTGCCGGAAGATGTTGCGCTCCGGGAGCAGGCCGATCTGAAGCTCCTGGTCCGGCGCCGCCCGGGGCGGCTCGGCCGGCGAGGGGAGCGCGGTCCCGTGCAGGCCCGGCGGCGCCTCGTTCCCGCCACAGGCGACGGCCAGCGCGCCGAGGACGACGGATACCCTGCGCCCCCATCTCACGCTGCGCCCTCCGCTCCGGCCGGCGGTCGCCGGTCCGGGTCCGCCCTGCTCCCCCGCAACGCCTAACGCGCGATCGCGAAGACCTGGACGCGGTTGTTGTCCCGGTCGGCCACGAGCAGCGTGCCCGCCGGGTCGTAGGCGACGGCCGACGGGAAGCGCAGGAACCCCTCGCGTACCCCCATCGTGCCCTGCCGGCCCTGGAACGAGCCATCCGGGCCGAGGATCACGATCCCATCCCCATACTGGTCGACGACGAAGAGGTGCCCCGAGTCGGCCGCCGCGAGGCTGGTCGCGAACTCGAGCTCCTGCGCCAGGCTGCCGCCGAACGGCGCCGCCTCGGTCGTCCCGGTGCGCACTACCCAGGCCTGCTGGCCGAGGCTGTCGATCAGGTAGAGGTTCCCGCGCGGGTCGAGCGCGAGGTCGGAGAAGAAAGTCCGGCCGGCGGGGAGCGCGATCTCGCGCGCCAGCTTCCCGGCGGCGTCGAGCACGATCACCCGCGGCACCGAGACGTCGAGCACGAAGAGCTGGTCCTGGCGATCGACGGCAAAGCTGCGCACGGCCGGCGCGCCGGCGGCCGGCAGCTCGACGAAGCCGCGGAAGGCTCCGGACGACGAGACGCGCGCGATCCGGCGCGACTTCCCGTCGAGCACCAGCAGGTCGCCCTTGGACGTGAACTCCATCCGCGTCGGATACGGCACCTCGGCCAGCTTGTACTCGGCGACCGGCTGGGCCCCTTCCGGCGCCATCCGGAAGGTGACGATCCGCCCGGCCCCGGTGTCGGACACGGCCACCGCGGATTCAGGCCCGAAGGCGACCCCCTCCGGCTCGGTCAGCGCGGCGCCCTTGGAGTCGGTGTAGAGCGGGGCCTGGGCCCGCAGCTTCAGCCCGCCCGCGGCCTGCGAGGCGGGAAGCAGCGCCCCCCCCAGCAGCGCCGCCAGCGCCCACGACACAACGACGATTCTCCGGCGCACGGCCCTACCTCCTGAAATCCTGGTGACAGGTCACGCACAGGTCCCGCTTCTTGTCCTGCCAGGTGATGTACTTGTGCGCCGAGCCGTGCGAGTCGTGGCAGCTCAGGCAGTCGACGCGGACGTTCTTGTTGCGCGGGTCGACGACCTCCTTGCCGATCGGGTGCGACGAGTGTTCCTTCCAATCGTGGCAGGTGCTGCAGACGGCCGTCGAATCGGCGGCATTGAAGAGCAGCACGGTGTTCGAGCCGTGCGGCGAGTGACAGGCCGAGCAGTTGCCGTCGGCCACCGGCTGGTGCTTGGCGGCCGACTCGCGCGCCTGCCGGACCGCGTCGGAGTGGCAGGACCCGCAGACGTCGATCTCCGGGGCCGCGAGCAGCTTGCCGGCCTTGGAGGCGTGCGGCCGGTGGCAGTTGAGGCAGGCCTCGCGATCGAGCACCGGCCAGTGGACCCGGTTGAGCGCCAGCGTCGCGTTGACCAGCTCGCTGTGGCAGCCCTTGCAGCCGTCGAGCCCGGACTTCTTCACCTTGAGCGCGTCGGGCGAGGCGGCCTCGTAGTGGCAGGTGGCGCACATCCGGTTGGCGACCGGCTGGTGGACGCTGGTCCACAGGATCCCCTTCTGGCTCGAGCCGTGGGGGTCGTGGCACGAGGA
This sequence comes from Acidobacteriota bacterium, assembly GCA_025456425.1. GTDB lineage: Bacteria > Acidobacteriota > Polarisedimenticolia > J045 > J045 > JALOKP01. Next base: position 34,016 of record JALOKP010000002.1, read on the forward strand.
GCAGTCGGAGCTCCCGACCGGGTAGTTGAGGTGCGCGGTCCGGAACGGCCCGGCGTCGGTCTTGTGGCACTCGACGCACAGCCCGGGCGCCGGCTTCACCAGCAGGCTGCCGGCGCCCTTGGAGGCGTGCGGGTCGTGACATCCCAGGCAGGACTTGCCGATCGGCCCGTGCTTGAACTTCGCGGCCTCGATCGATTTCCCTACATCGGCATGGCACTTGAAGCAGAGCGCGCTTCCGGAGGCCAGCAACTGGTCCTTGTTCGCCGAGGCGTGCGGATCGTGACACTTGGTGCACTGGCCGTCGACCGCGTCCTGGTGCGCGCTCTTCGCCCCGGCCGGAACGATGTCGGCGTGGCAGGTCGCGCAGATCTTGTCGGCGTCGGCCGCGAGCAGCTTGCCGTGCGACGAGGCGTGGGGGCTGTGGCAGTCGCTGCACTCGCCGGCCTTGACCGGCGTGTGGATGAAGGCCTGCTTCATCGTCTCCTGGAACTGGGCGTGGCAGGAGAGGCAGGCCTTGCCCTTGGCCCCGGGCTTCAGCTTGTACTTGACCTCATCGGTCTGGCCGGCGGCGGCGGAGACGGCGAGCAGGGCCGAGAGGACGAACGCGACGGTGAGCCGGGCTCTCATGACTCGTCTCCTAGCGCTTCGTCACGGTGTGGCACTCCTCGCAGGAGCCGCCGACGAAGGGGGCGTGGACCTGGGCCTGGAACAGGTTCGGGTCCTTGGAGGCGTGGGGGGCGTGACAACCGACGCAGTTCATCACCGCGGGGTCGATCCCGAGGTGCGCGTTCGAGAAGGCCGCGTCCTTGACGTCGTGGCAGGTCGCACAGAGCGTCCCCTGCGGCTCGGTCAGGAGCGCCTTGTGCACCCCCTCGTGGGGTCGGTGGCAGGTCTGGCAGTCGCTCTCGACCGGCGAGTGTACGGTGCCCGCCTTCAGGCTCTCGCCCAGCGTCTTGTGGCACGACAGGCAGAGGTCGGTCCCCGAGGCCAGCATCAGCTTGGGGAGCTTCGTCGCGTGCGCGCTGTGGCAGCTCGAACATTGGCCGTCGACGACCGGCTGGTGCCGGGCTTTCGCGGTCTTGACCGCGTCGGTCACGTCGGCGTGGCACTCCCCGCAGACCTGCGACTGCCCGGCCTTCATCAGGCCGGTCACGTTCGAGGCGTGGGACACGTGGCAGGTGGCGCAGTCGCCGGACTCGAACGGCATGTGGACGGTCTGCCCCTCCGCCGGCTTCATCATCCCGCCGTGGCAGCTCGCGCAGAGCGCGGAGCCGGTCTTGGACAGCAGCTTCGGCTCCGCCGCGCCGTGCGCGGAGTGGCAGGCCGAGCAGGTCCCGTTGAGGACCGGCGCGTGAACGCTGGTCCTCGCGAACTCGGCCTCGGAGTCGCTGTGGCAGCCGTAGCAGACCCGGTCCTCGCGATCGGCCAGGAGGTGCGGCACCGAGGACCCGTGCGGATCGTGACAGGACGAGCACATCCCCTCCTGGAACGGGGTGTGCGCCGCCTTGAAGGTCTCGGTCTTCTGCTTGGTGTGGCAGGGGTAGCAAAGTTCGGCGTCCTTGGCGAGCAGCAGCCCCTTCTCCTTCGCCGCGTGCGCGCCGTGGCAGGACAGGCACCCCTTCCCCTCGCTCACCGCCTTGTGCTTGACCGTGACCGCCGCGGTCTGTTCCTTGTGGCAGTCCGCGCACAGCGCGTTGCCGCCGTGGAGCAGCAGGTCGGTCGACTGGGAGGCGTGAGGATCGTGGCAGGACGAGCACATCCCCGCGGTGAACGGGGCGTGGACCACCTTCGCACCGCCGGTCAGCGCCGCCTCGTCGTGACAGTTCGAGCAGAGCGCCGCACCGTCCCCGGTCACCGCGAACGGCTTGGCCTCCTTGGCGTCGGCGTGGCAGGCGCTGCAGCTGCCCGAGGCCATCGGGTCGTGCGCGCTGACCTTGAGCAGCCCCTTCTGGACCGAGCTGTGGGGATCGTGGCAGACGGAACAGTCGGCGTTCTGGACGGGGTAGTTCTCGTGGGCCTTGCGGAACGGCTCCTTGGCCGGGTCGTGGCACTCGGCGCAGAGCGCCCCCTTGGCCTTCAGCAGCAGGTCGGGCTGATCGGCGCTGTGTGAGCCGTGGCAGGCGGTGCAGCCGGTCGTCTTGAGCGGGGCGTGGACCACGGCCTGCTCGTACGGCTTGCGGTCGTGGCACTCGTAGCAGGCCGCGGCCCCCTGCGCCTTCATGAGGGCGGCGCCGGTCGACCCGTGCGGGTCGTGGCAGTTGATGCACTTGCCGCGCTTGACCGGCGTGTGGACCTGGGGCTTCGTCAGGCCGAGCGCGTCCTTGGTGTGGCAGCTCTCGCAGAGCTGGTTGCCGTCCTTCTTCAACAGCAGCTTGGGGACCAGCCCGTGCCTCAGGTGGCAGTCCTCGCAGCGCCCCTCCTTCAGGCCGGGGTGGACGCTCGCGTAGGACTTCATCGTGTCGGCGAACTTCGTGTGGCAGTCGAGGCAGGCCTTCTTCTCGACCTTCTTCTGGGCGAGTGCCGGAGTCGCCGCGAACGCGGCAGCGAGCAGGACGAGCAGGGTCCCGCACAGGATCGACCGGCCAGCGGACTGAGGTCGCATGACGTGCTCCACTTCCAAGCCCCCCAACGGCACCTATTCTAGGGGTGAATACTATCGCGCGGCAAGTTTGTTAGTTTCTCTTGTAACTAGACTACTCGGCCCGCGACGTAAGTCAAGGCCGCCCCCGGGTTAGGCGTCCTGGGCTGCCGGGATCTGTCCGGAATTAAGGCGATAGTCAGGCGAAAACAACCTCGCGGCCACTCAGCTCGGACCCTTCAAGTCGTTCATGATCAATCGCTTCAGGGCATCCCCCGTCGCGTAGACCTTGACCTCGGAGGACTTCCTCAACGCGGCCGAGGTCTTCTCCAGCGTCTTCGCCAGCTGCTCCGCGTACACCGTCTCCGAGATCGGTTTCCTGACCGCTTCCAGCTTCTGGACCTGGGAAGGCCGGAGGTCCCGGACCACCAGCACGTGGAACGGCCCGGTCGCCGACTCCTCGTAGAAGCGGTAGTCCCCGGTGCGCGCGCCCTTCACCGCCTTCTGCAGGCCGGGCGGCAGCGAGCCCATCACCACGAGGCTGCCGGAGACCTTGTGCTCGGCCGCCTCCCTGGCCGAAAGCAGCCCCTTCGCGTTGGTCTTGAGCCAGTTCCAGTCGGCCCCCTTCTGCAGTTTCGCGAAGGCATCCTGGGCATCGGCGCGGTTCGCGAACCCCAGCGCATCGAGCTGAACCATCTCCGGGGTGGTGTAGTCCTTCTGATGCTTGTCGTAATAGGCCTTGACCTCAGCCTCGGGGATCTTGACCTCGGGGAGGATCGCGCGCTTGACGTACATCTCGAACAGCACCTGGTCCTCGGCGCGGGCCAGGCGCTCCTTGAACTCCTTCGTCTCCTCGATCTTCGCGGTTTTCCCCTCGAGCACGATCACGCGGCGGTTGATGCTGTCCTCCAGGACCGGTTTCTTCTCGTCGTTGATCCGTTTGGTCGGGTCGGAGGCGGCCTTTTCGACGCCGTGAAAGTAGCGACGCTGCATGCCCTGGGACAACTCGGCCACCGTGATGGGCGCGTCGCCCTTGATCGTGGCCAGCGGCCGGGTGTCCTTGGCCAGTTCGGCCACGGCCCCCTTCTTCGTGTAATCGAGCGAATCCAGCAGCTTCTGGTCGATCGTCGCATACTTGGCCCGGAGCGCCGCGGAGTACTTCTCGATCGTCGCTTCGCGCTTCAGCTCCAGCGCCTTCGCGGTGGCCTGCGCGCGCGCGTCCGGGTCCGGGGGGTAGTTCACCGCGACGAGGTGGACGACCGCCCATTCCTTCGGGCTCTGCATCACGGGTCCCGTCTGACCCGGCTTGAGGATCCCGAGCAGCTTGACCACGCTCGGGAGCATCTCGGACTCCTTGTGCTTCTGAGGGCCGTCCGGTCCCGTCCCCTTCCCGGCGTCGCGCACCGCCTTGGCGGTCTTGAAGAACTCGCCACCCGCCTTGATCCGGGCCTCGAAATCCTTGGCGTCCTTCTCGCTCTGAAAGAACACCGACCCGATCGTGTATTCGCGGGTGTAGTCCCTCGTGTAGCGCTCGACGACCGCCGGGTCGGGCTTCAGGTCGGCCGTCTGGCGGGCGATCAGCATGTCCCGGGTGATCGATCGCCGGATCTCGTCCGTCGCCTTGCGGAACTCGGGGTCGTCCTCGAACCCCGCGGCGCGCGCCTCCTGCGAGATCAGCTTGGCGGTGATCATCCGGTCGAGCAGCGCGGACGGGTCCTGGCTCGCGGGCGCGGCTGCCTCGGCCGCCTCGGACTGCATGTGAAGGGTCGCGAGCTGGCGCTCGACCTCTTCCAGCGAGATCGGAGCACCGTTGACGACTGCCACGGCGCGCACGCCATCGACCACCGGAAGGGTCGCGGGTGCGGCGGCGGGCGGGGTGGCTGGCACCGCCGAAGCGGACCCGGCCAGGAGGGCAGTCGAGAGCAGAAAGAGGCGTCGCATCAGGGGCATCCTATGGGCGTGGACTGTGAAGGTTCCCGCCGGTCAGAGGAGGCAAGATAGCCGATGGCCGGCCGCCGCGCCCGCGCCCGGTCAGCGGCGCTGGGCGTCGGCAACGCCGCGGAGCAGCTCGTCGGCCAGACGGTCGGCGGTCCGGATCTCGCCCAGATCGAAGAAGCGGACCCCGTCCCGGCCGGTCCCGTGCGAGAAGGAGACCGAGGCGACCTGCCGGCGCCGGGCGTCGATCACGGTCGTCGTGAACCCGACCATCGGCGCCTCGTCGGCGGTCCCCGGATCGGAGTAGTCGAAGACCGTTCCGGTCAGCACCAGGTCGACGTCCAGCAGCCCGCGCAGCAACTCCGCCTGGGCGTAGGTCAGCCCCCCTTCCTGGATCAGCCGCGTCTCGAGCAGGACCCGCCGGACCTCGCCCGGCTCGACGACCGTGACCCCGGGCAACCCGACGAGGGTCGCGATCAGTCGGTAGGAGAGGACCTCGCCCGCCTGGCGCCGCGGGCTGTCGTTGGAGAACGGCAGGACGGCGACCCGCAGCGGCTCCTCGCCCCAGCGCGGCGCTTCCGGCGAGACGTGGACCGCGCGCGGGCGGAAGCGCCGCTGCGAGCCCCGCTCGGCTCGCGGGATCGTGCCGGCCGCGACAAAAGCCGCCAGCTCGTCGGCCAGCCGGTCCAGCGCCTGGTTGACAAGGACCACCGGATCGTCGACGTACCGGAGCTCCAACAGCCCCGGCCGCTCCTCGCCGGCCATCGCGAGGCTCGTCGCCCAGAGGACCCGGGCCCCGTCCTCGCCCGCCCCGACCAGCCGCGCGGTGAAGCCGATCCGCGGCGGGGAGCCGTCCTCGAACATCTCGAGGCTGGTGACGAGGGCCGCGTTGGCACGGTGCCGCGCCCACAGCGCCCGCGCCGTGTCACCGGAGATGCCGCCGACCCACCGCACCCGCCCGTCCGCCAGCACCGCGTCGAGCGCCTCCGGCTCGAGCAGCGCGATCCCGCGCGCCGACAGCCGCTCCGCGATCCCGGCGACCAGGTCGTCGGCCGGGATGGCGCGGCCGGTCATGTTGTCGATCGGCAGGATCGCCAGCCGCAGCGCCTCGAACGGCCGGGCCGCCGGCGGGGCGCCGAGCGCGGGCAGAGCGAGGGTGACCTGCGCGATCGCCACGATCGCGCCCGCCGCGCACCGCCACAGCCATCCCTTCGGCGTCCCCGGCCTCATTCCGCGCCTCGCCCGCGGCCTACTTGTAGATCCGGTCGATCAGGTCGCGCAGCGCGTCCTCGGTGACCAGTTCCATCGGCTCGCCGCCGCCGCCGAAGAACCGGTCGCTCGCGGTCACGCCGCCCGCGGTCGACGCCCCGCTCCAGATCACCTTCCCCGACTCGGTCGCGAACAGCTTGACGCTGACCGCGATCGCGTTGGCGGTGCTGTTGCCGGAGCGAACCTGGCCGTACTCCCGCACGACGCCGGTGACGACGACGTCGGCCTTGACCGCCGAGCCGATCGCCGTCACGTCCTCGGGCGCCGGTTCGTCCGACTTGCCGACGCGGAGCCGGTTGACCGCCTTCGTCACCTCGCCCGGCGGCACGACGTAAACCGCGCCGGTCGCCTGGAGCATCGTGCTGAAGACGTCCCGCACCCGCTCTCCGGCCCGGTCGTCCGACGTCAGGTTGACGAACGGCAGCACCGCCACCGTCTGGACCAGGCTCAGATCGACCTCCGGATCCGCGTAGGTCGACTCCAGGCCGCGGGTCGTGCTGCAGCCCCCGGCCAGGCCGGCGAGGGCCGCCCCCAGCAGGAGCAGGGCCACCGCCCGCGCGCTGCGGCCCCGGTGCTCCTTCCGTCCCTCCGAACGCCGTCTGATCATCGTGGCAACCCCCTCAGAAGCCGACCCGCAGCGTCGCCGCGAGCGTCTCCCTTTCATACTCCGACAGGGTGGACTCCGAAGTGTACATTTCCCAGTAGAAATCGAGGTACGAGATCGGATTCAGGTACCAGCGCAGGCCCGGCCCCCAATTCCGGACCCGGCTGTCGAGCAGGGTGTCGTAGTAATCGTCGTAGCGCAGCGAGAAGCGCAGCGTCCCCAGCGGGAACGGCGACCAGTTGATCGAGGTCGTCGTCAGGCGGCGCGGTTCGGGGAGCTGGCCCGAGCGCTCGATGCGGTAAGAGCCGAAGAAGTAGAAGGACGGGACGGGGTTCCAGGAGAGGGAGGCGACGCCCGACCGGAAGTCGCTGTCGCCGTCCCCGAACGCGCCGCCGGTCCGCTCGTCCCGGATCAGGTCGTAGCCAAGAACCAGGCTGAGGGCCGGGTTGGGGAGCAGTTCCAGTGCGGCGCTGGCGGTCGTGGTGTCGATCGTCGCGCCCGGAATGAACTGGGTGCGCGCAAGCCCGCCTCCCACGAGCAGGTTGATCCCCTCGTAGAGGTTCGTCGTCGTGTTGAGGAAGAGCGAGTCGGTGTCCTGGTCGACCCCCCGCTCGTAGCGCTCGCGCTGGCCGCTGGCCGAGAGCGTCGCCGAGAAGGTCGGGATCGGCGTGGCCGTCACCGTGGCGCCGTACAGTGTCCCGTTGCGGCGGCCGAAGATCGACCGGCCCGTTTCGTAACCGGCGCGCGCGTTCACGAGCCAGATCGGGTTGATCTGGTAGGAGAGCGACAGGACGTTCGACAGCGTGTCGGTGATGATCGTCTCGTCCGGAATGGACGCGGTGTAGGTCACGTCCCAGGTCAGGTAGGGCTTGCGGGTCAGGATCAGCTGACTGCCGGCGTAGATCCGCTGGTCGGTCGTCTGGTTCCGGAACCCGGTGCCGGGAACCTCGCGGTAGAGAGCGGCCTCCAGCTCCGTCACGTTGATCGTGGCGTACTCCTGCGCGTTCGGCACGCCCGGCGACAGCGGGGCCACCACGACCTTCAGGTAGCGCGCGGCGATCGCACCGAAGCGCAGCTCGAAGTAGTTGTCGAACGGCGCGAAAGGGGCGGACCCGAGCGTGCGCTGCCGCGTCCAGCGGATGTTGTCCGCGCTGCTCCAGATCTCCCAGGTGAGGGTCTGCGAGATCTCGAGCGGGAGGTCCCGGTCGACCCAGACCCGAATCGAGTTGACCGCGCGCGGGATCTCGAAGTCGAAGCCGATGTTCCTCAGGCTCCGGTCGTCGGAGGGACGCGGGACCCCGAGGTTCACCCCGGCCGAGACCTCGCGGTTGGCATCGATCAGGGCCGGGTTCGGCGCGAGGGTAATGTTCGACGGCAGATCGGTCAGCGCCGACAGGCCCCGGATCGCGACCACGGGCAGCGAGACCTCGCCGGGCGAGCCGCGTTGCGTCTCGACCTGGCGCCACGAGACGTCGTAGCTTGCTGAGACCATCAGGCGCTGGTCCCAGTAGCTGTCGCCGAAGGTGATCCGGAGGTTCTGGGAGGTGGTATCGATCTTCGTGTCCTCGGCCTGGTTATCCTCCCAGCTCCACGCTCCCCGATAGTCGAGCGCCAAGGGGTCGATCGGTCGGTAGCCCGCGAGCAGCAGCATGCGGTCGGTCTGCCGGTCGAAGAGCTCGCGCCCGCCGTCCCGGTCGTCGGACCGGTAGTACGAGGCGCGCACGAACGAAGAAGGCTCGGGCGTCCAGCCGAGCGTGATCCCGTAGGTGTCGCGGACCAGGCGCGCGGTCGTCGCACCTCCGCCGCCTCGCCGGAACTCGTTGCGCTGCCAACCCAGCTGGGCGTCGTTGGTCGGCGTCTGCCAGCGGAAGATGACGAAAGGCAGCAGCTGGGTGAATTCGCTCTCGGTTTCGATCCCGAAGAGGTCGGCCCGGCCGCGAAGCTGCTCGAAGAGCCCGCCGGCCTGGAACTGGATGTTCGGCCAGAGCTGGTGGGAGTAGGTCAGGCTGAGCCGGCCCCGCCAGCTGTCGGTCTCGGCCCCGGGCAGCGGAAACTGCGTCTCCTCGACCTCTGTCCCCTGGAGCTCGGCGAAGCCGTTGAGGTGCTGGGCTCGCGCGGCGGTCGTCCCGCCGGCCGCCACGGCCACGAGCGCCAGCGCGAGGCACCAGGACCACCCGGCGAGCCGGGGGCGGCGGCTCGCCCGCGGGGCTGGCGGGCTCATCGCTCCCCGATCAGCGCGGCGAATGCGACGCTCGGCCCGGCCGGTACGGTGGCCTCGATCCCCCGGGAGAGGGGGCTGACCCGCACGACTTCACCCCTCGAGGAGAGAACGGCCACGATCCCGGCGTTCTCGCGGTCGATCGTCAGGAAGGCCGCGTCGCCCGGGATCGGCAGGCGGTCGATCGCCAGCAGCGAGAACGGATCGAAGACCTCGATCGTCCCGGTGCCGCGCCGTGCCAGGTAGATCCGGTCCGACGCAGGATCGACCCGGATCGCGGTCTGGCCGGGGCCGACGAACGGCCGCTGAGCGACTGCCAGCGTGTCGGCGTCGAACGCGATCGCGTACGGCGAGCCGTCCTGTGCGGCGTAAAGTCGACTCCCCGCCCGATTGAACTGGAGGCGGAACGGGCCGGGATCGGTCGCGACCGATCGAACCACCTGCCATTCCCGACGGCGCGAGTCGAAGCCGAGTTCGTCGATCCGGTTGGCACGCCGGCAGGCGACGAACACGCGCTGCCCGGTTCGATCGAGCAGGACCGCCACCGGCGCGTCGCCGACGATCGCGCGGCCCGTCTCGGCCAGCCCGGTCGACTCGACGAAGGAGACGCTCGACGATCCCTCGTTGGCAACCACGAGGACCCGGCCGCCGTCGGTCAGCGCCAGGTCGACCGGCTGGTCACCGCCCCGAAGCGGCCGCCGCTCCGCGACCGTTCCGCGTTCGAGGTCGATCGCGACCAGCGCGTCGTCGCCGGCCAGGGCCACGTAGCCGCGCCGGCGGACCGCGTCGATCGCGATCCCGACCGGGCGCCGACCGACCGGGGTGACCGCCGTGACCCGTCCGCTGCGGCGGTCGAAGGTGACGACCAGCCCTTCCTCGGGGAGAGAGGCCAGGCCCACGAGCCCCACCGGGATCGGTGCGGGAATGGTGGCGGCGAACGCGGGCTGGAAGCGGTACCCGTCGGCCAGGGCGGCTTTCAGGTCGAGCTGCATCTCGACGACCGTCCCCGAACCGGCGGACGCCGCGAACGGGAGCGGCACGCGGGTGGGCCCGTCGGGAAGCCCCAGCGCCGCCTGCCCTTCCTCGTCGGCGAGCGTGGCTTCGGAGAGCGTGACTTCGAGCCCGGCGTAGCGTCCCGGCGGGAGCGACCCTGAGGCGAGCCGGTGGGGGCCCAGGGACAGGTTCCCCCCGACGGAGGGGTTTGCCAGCCGGAGCGGAATCCGGCCGCCGTCCTCCCGGACCGCTTCGAGCGTGGCCAGGCTGGCGGTCAGGCGCCTGGCCTCCGCCGGGGGCGGCTCGAGGTAGACGAGGACTGCGCCTGCCGACGGATCGAAGGCCGGCGCGGACGGCGCGCGCACGGGGATCGCGCACCCGGCAGACAGGCAGAGGGCGAGCGCGGAAGCGATCCACCGGAAAGACATATCGGCCGTCCGTCCCCCTCGGGTTGCACGGGCCACGAGTTGTCGGGTTCGGGGATCTTATCAGACGAGGGGGCTGGCTTTCGCCAGCCCCCTCCGATCGTCACGGGACGGGTGACTCCGTCACGCTTAGTCCTGAGCGTGGCACTTGTTGCAGAGCACGCGGTCGTACGGCCCGAAGTTGGTGGCCGCGGCGCGGTCGTAGTAGGCAGCCCGCCACATGGCGATGTTCCGGCCGCGGGACTGGGCCGGGCCACGACCGGTGGTGCCGACGGTCGGGTTGTCCGAACCCGGGTAGTCGCCGCCCTTGGTCATGAACTCGTAGCCGTAGTCGAAGCGCAGCATCTCGGCGAAGCCGGAAGCGTGCGCGCGGTGGCAGCTGAGGCACATCACCTCGGCACCGGTGCCCGGGCCGCTCAGGAAGGTGTCGTCGTTCTTCGCGTGCAGCGCCAGGGTGGCGATGCTCGTGGTGGCCTCGGCGAAGGGCACGAGGGTGTTGTAGGACTGGGCGAAGGCGCCGTTCAGGCGGCCAGAGGAGACGTAGGCGCCGTAGTTGGTCGCTTCCGAGCCGACCGCCGCGCCGACCGGGCCGGTGCCGAGGGTCTCGCCCGTCGGGTGGTGCTCGTCGCTGCCGCTCGCCACGTTGAAGTCGCCGTGGCAGGCGCCGCACCAGTTGCCCCACGAATTGGCGGTGCCGGCACCGCCGTAGGCCACGCGGGTCTGGGTCAGGTTCTCGGTGCGGTTGTAGGTGCGCGGAGCGACCGCGACCGGGTAGGAGGTGTAGGCCGCGCCCGGCGGGAGGTCCGGCGAATCCGGGCCCCACAGCAGGCGGTAGATGCCGACCGCGAGACCGGTCGGGGCGCCCTGCCCCTCGTGGCCCGTGCCGCCGAACGTGTTGGCCTTGGGAGCGTCGCCGTAGGAGCCGGAGGCCCAGATCGGCTCGCCGCTGCCCGTGCCGCCGAAGCCGCCGGCGCCGCCGTTGTAGAGCTGGCGGGCCTTGCCGTGCGGGTCGTGGCAGCTCTGGCAGCCGAGGACCGACGCGTCGAAGGTGCCGCCCGGGCCGAACGCGAAGCGCGGGTCGGCCGCCAGGCCGGCATCCGCCGCCACGACGCTGTGGCCGCGCGTGTAGCCCGGCTCGCTGTAGTTGGTGCCGCTCATCGCCCAGGTGAAGTCGATCTTCAGCCAGCCGAAGTCGCCGCCCGGGGTGAACTGGACCGGCGGGGTGGTCTGGTTGGCGCCGCCCGAGTAGACGTGGTAGCTGCCCGGCGACGGGTCGCCGTGGCACGACGGGTTGATGCAGGTCGAGCTGGCGTCGGCCGCGATCAGCAGGTTGCCGTCGGTCGAGGTCGCCTCGTGCATGCTGTGGCAGCCTTCGCATTCGGCCACGCCGCCGGAATGGAACGCGAACGCGTTCACGCCGACCGCCGCCAGAAGGACCGCCAGTCCTACGATGATCCTGTTCCGATTCATTTCTACTCCTCCTTTCCCCCGGCAGCCCGGCCGTCCTGACCATTCAGGACCCTCGGCTTTGCGTCCCCGCCTCGCGGCAGGTTTACCCTTCTCGGGGGGTGCTAGCGTGGGTTACATCTCGTGCCGTGAAACTGCGGATTCCCTCGTGTTCCTTGTTCCCTGCGGCGCGTCGGCCGCCTACCTCTCCTGCCTCGCCGGATTCCTGTTTCCCGGCCGGCGAGAGCGTGAAGACCGCGACGCCGCGGTTTCGCATCTGCGATACGAACAGCCGGCCCGCCGACGACACCGCGAGGTCGGTCGGCTTGACCAGCTTCCCGTCGGTGATCCCGTAGCCACCGAACTCCGTCACGAACTGCAGCCCGCTGTCGAAGACGTTCACGGTGCTGCGCAGGACGTCGGCGACGAAGATGTTCCCGGCGGCGTCGGTGGCGACCGGGCCCACGATGTTGAAGTTGCCCGGCCGAGAGCCGGCCTCGCCGAAGCGCGCGACCTGGCCGTCGGCCGCCATCACGTAGACGCCGAAGTCGATCGGGACGCTGACGATCACGCGGCCCTGCGGGTCGACGGCGATGCCGCCGAAGCTCGCGTTCTGCCGGATGTCCTTCTCCTCCGGGAGCGACGCCGTGAAGTCCTTGACCTGCTCGAGGCCGGCGCGCTTGCTCAGCACCAGCACCTGCATCCGGTTCGACACCGAGACGTAGAAGCGGCCGCCCGCGTAGATCAGCGTGTTGGGCAGGAAGTCGGCCAGCTTCTCGGGGATCCCCGTCGGGACCAGCTTCTCCCGCGCCACGCCGCGATAGTCGCAGCGCAGCAGGTAGAAGCCGGTGGTGCCGGGGCGCTGGATCCACTCGTGAGCGAGGAGGTAGAGGTCGCCGGTCTCGTCGACGGCGACGTCCTGGACCACCCCGAACTCGGGGTCCAGCGGCAGCGAGAAGGTCTCCATCCCCGTCGGGCCGAAGACCCGCAGGGAGCCGCCGCTCAGGATGAAGGCCTCTTCGCGGGCCGCATCCAGCCGGACCCGGACGCCCATGAACGGCACCGGGCCGGTGAAGTCGGCCAGCGTGTACTCGTACTGGGGAGCGATCTCCGCTGCCGGAACGGGGCCCACGGCGGTGACGAGCACCGCGGCGAGGGCGAGTCCGGCGTGGAGAATGGTCTTCATCGTGACTTACTGGGAAGCAATAGCTGTGCCAAGCGTGATGTGGGCGGAAAACGAACATTCACGGGCGGTTCCGATTGCGTAAGCGTCCCGGCGGGCCGGCAATCTGGTGAAAAGCCCATAAACCGAATGGTAATTTCCCCGATCGGGGGGAGTCCCCGGCGCTGAACACGGTCAGGGATCGGGGCTCCCGAAGGGGTTCAGCGACCCAGCACCGACGCCTTCGAGCGGGCCCTCTCCACCAACGCCCGCCGCCGGGGGTCGGCCGATCCCCCGTCGGCCCGGGCGTACTCGGCATAGAGCCGGGCCGCCTCAGCGGGACGCCCCTCCAGCTCGGCGATCCGCGCCAGGTTGTAGAGCGGCATCGCCTCCGCGGGGTCCAGCTCGCGGACGATCTCGTAGTGCTCGCGGGCCGGGCCGAGCCGCCCCGTCATCGCGTACGCGTTCCCGAGGTTGTTGTGCGCCCCGGCGTGGCGCGGGTCGGCTGCGAGGGCGGCCTCCCAGGCCGAGATCGCCCCCGGCAGGTCGTTCGACCCGGCCCGCAGGTGGCCCAGGTTGTAGTGCGCCGACGCGTTCCCCGGATCGGACGCGACCATGCTCTCGAAGAGCCGCCGGTCGTCGAACCACGCGGTGGTGCGGACCGCCGCGCGAGTGCCGAGCGCGACGAGGAGCAGCGCCGCGAGCACGGACGCCGTCCGCCCCCAGCGGCTCGCCGCGGCGCGCCAGCCGGCCGCGGCCAGCACGGCGAGTCCGAGCGCCGGGACGTAGAGGTAGCGCTCCGCCACCGGAGCGCTCGGGATCGGGACCAGGTTCGCGATCGGCAGCAGCGAGAGCAGGAGCCAGAGGCTCCCGGCGCGGACCGGGTCCGGGCTGCGGCGCGCCAGCGCGCCCCAGGCCAGGCCCCCGAGCCCGGCCAGCGTGGCCGCCAGCTTGGGAAGCGAGAACGCGACCGCGGCCGGCGCGTACGACGCGTTGAGGTGCAGCGGCAGCAGCAGGATCCGCAGCGACTCGAAGAGCGAGCCGACGACCAGCCCGGCGCGCGCCGCGAGACCGTCCGCAGCCAGCCCCGGCGCCACCGTCCCCAGGACCAGCGCGCGCAGCCCCAGGTACGCCGCCAGCACCCCGAAGAAGAGCGCGAGCACGAGCCGGGTCGCCCGCAGCCGCGGGTCCCGCGCCAGCAGCGCCAGCCCCAGCAGGAAGGGGGGGAGGACGACCGCCGGCTCCTTGCTCGAGAGCGCCAGCGCGAAGAGCAGGAGCGCGCCGGCGAGCGCCAGCGCGCCGCGGCGGCGCACCGCGAGCAGGGCGGCGAGCAGCCCGGCCGCGCAGAGCAGGTTGTTGCGCGCGGTGACGAACGCGACCGCCTCGACCGCCGCCGGGTGGACCGCGAGCAGCAGCGCGGCCACGAATCCCGCGCGCTCGTCCTCGAACAGCCACGCGGCCAGCCGGAAGAGCAGCAGCACACAGGCCGCGTGCAGCAGCAGGCTGGCCAGCCGCCACCAGAACGGTTCCAGCCCGAACAGCCGGTAGTTGACCAGGAAGCTCAGGGTGGTCGCCGGCCGGTAGTAGGGCGTCGCCTCGTCGTAGAGCCCGGTGTCCGACGACGAGAGGATCCGGGCCGCGCTCCCCTCCGCGCCGAAGAACGGGGCCTTGGCGACGATCAGCTCGGCGTCGTCCCAGACGAAGCTCCCACCGAGGCTCGCCGCGTAGATCGCGAGCACGGCGCCGACGAGCACGAGGGCTGGGAGGGGGCGGGACCGCATCGTCGCCATCTTCTCCCGCCCTGCCGCGGCGGTGCCAGCACTCCGCGCGACCTCGCGTAGACTTGTCCTTCCCCGCGGAGCCCGCCATGAGCCAGGCCCTTCCCCGCCGGAGCTTCCTCTCCTCGATCGTCTACCCCGCCGCCGTGATTCCGGTCGCCTTCAGCGCCCCGGGCCTGGCCCGCGCGCTCGCCGCGGCGGCCGAGGCGGGTCCGCCTGCCGCCGGTTCCGACCCGCTGACCGCCGACGAGGCCTTCTGGCGCGCGATCCAGCAGGCCTTCGCGGTCGACCGCAGCCTGGTCAACCTCAACAACGGCGGGATCAGCCCCTCGCCGCGCCCGGTGATCGACGCGCTGTTCCGGCACTGGAGCTACGAGAACGAGCTGCCGCCCTACACGATGTGGCAGGTCCTCGAGCCGCAGCGCGAAGGGGTCCGCCAGCAGCTCGCACGGCTCGCCGGCGTGTCGCCCGAGGAGATCGCGCTGACCCGCAATGCGTCCGAAGCACTGGAGACCGTGCAGCTCGGCCTGCCGCTCGCGCCAGGGGACGAGCTGCTGACGACCACCCAGGACTACCCGCGGATGATCACGACCTGGAAGCAGCGGGCGCGGCGCGAGGGGCAGGTCCTGCGCCAGTTCCCGCTGCCGATGCCGGCCGGCGACGCGGCGCGGATCGTCGCCCTGTTCGAGCAGAACCTGACGCCGAAGACGAAGGCGATCCTCGTCTCGCACGTGATCTTCCTGACCGGGCAGGTCATGCCGGTGCGCGAGATCGTGGCGCTGGGGCGCCGGCGCGGGATCCCGGTGATCGTCGACGGCGCGCACTCGTTCGCGCACCTCGACTTCACGCTGGCGGACCTCGACTGCGACTACTTCGGCACCAGCCTGCACAAGTGGCTCACCGCGCCCCACGGCACGGGGATGCTGTTCGTGCGCCGGGAACGGATCCCGGGGGTCTGGCCGCTGATGGCGGCCGACGAGAAGCAGGACGCCGACATCCGCAAGTTCGAGGAGATCGGGACGCACCCGGCCGCGCCCTACCTGGCGATCGCAGAGGCGGTGGCGTTCCACCAGGCGATCGGGCAGCCGCGCAAGCTGCAGCGGCTGGTCCACCTGCGCGATCTCTGGGTCGCGCCGCTGCGGGAGCACGCTAAGGTCCGGTTCCACACCGCGCTGGGGCCCGGGCAGGCGGGCGGGATCGCGCTGTTCCAGGTCGAGGGGCTCGACAGCGCGGAGCTGGTCAAGCGCCTCTGGGAGCGGCACCGGATCTTCACGACCGGGATCCGGCACGAGGAGTTCGAGGGGATCCGCGTCACCCCGAACGTCTACACCACGCCCGTCGAGATCGCGCGCTTCGTCGACGCCGTGCTGGCCGAGGCGGGACCGGCCCGGCGCGAGGTCTAGCGGCGGGCGACGGCGGCCCGCGTCACGGGCGCTTCCCGCGGGGGGCGGGACGCCCGCAGTTCGTCGGGGCGCGGGTGTCCGAGGTCGTGGCAGGACAGGCAGAGCTGCCGGCGGCTGCCCCCGGCGATCACGCTCCGGGCGAGCGAGTAGACGCGGTGGCAGCTGCCGCAGCTGACCCGCGCCTCGACCAGCCGCGCGGGGAGGGACACCTCGGCCGCCGCGCGATAGCGGCCGAAGGCGGTGGGGCGCGCCAGGGCGTACTCGCCGACCGGGTGCGAGTGGTCGACCGCGATCCGGGGCGCGGACGCCTCGAAGTCCGCGACCAGCGCGACCGCGCCGTGGCAGGCCTGGCACCGGCGCGAGACGGCGTCGAGTTCGGGACGGGACGAGTCTTCGCCCGAGGGCGCCGGCCCCGCGAATCGCGGGCCACCGTGCACCGTGTCGGCGTACTGGGCGTGCGGCTCGTCCCACACCCCGTTTGGGCCGCGGTGGCAGCGCGCGCAGAGTGCGGGAACCGTCAGCCGCAGGAAGAAGTCCTGGTCGGCCGCGTCGTGCCCCTCGCGGCCGTGCCCGGTGTGGCAGGTCAGGCAGGTCAGCCGTCCCCCCGCCAAGGGAAGCCCGGCCACGCTCCCGGCCACGCGCCCCGCCACCGGAACGTCCATCGGGTGGGTCGGCATCAGGTGGTCCGGAATGCGTTCGTGGCAGCCGAAGCACTGCTCGCTGCCGTCGAGCGCCAGGACCGGGAAGACGGAGGCCGCCAGGGCGAACATCGCCCCGGCCGCCGCGCGGCGCGCATCGACCATGTTCGGGAATCCCCCTCCGCGTCCCCGCAGGCGCCGCCGTCCCCGGCGTGCTCCTGGGAAAGCTAGGGTGCGCGCGGCCGCGTCGGCAACGCCGGGGGCCTCCCCCCCGTTCGTCGAGTCCCTGCCCGATAATGTCCAGGTTCCCGGGGGCCGAGCCGTGTCCGACGAGCCGCTCAGCGACGAGCCGCGCCATCCGATCCAGGTGGTCGTCCGGCGTACCGGCGTCAGTCAGGACCTGCTGCGGGCCTGGGAAAAGCGCTACGCGGCGGTCGTCCCGGGCCGGACGCCGGGGAGCCACCGGCTCTACTCGGACGCCGACATCCACCGCCTGGGGCTGATCCGCGAGGCGCTCGACGGCGGACGCCGGATCGGACAGGTCGCGGGGCTCGCGAACGACGAGCTGGCCGCGCTGGTCGACGACGACCGCCGCGAAGCCTTCGCGACGGCCCGCCCCCCGCTCCCCCGCGCCGCCGCGGCCGCCTCCCCGCCCGAGGACCTGCGCGTGCGGCACGTGGCCGCCTGCCTCGCAGCGATCCGCGAACTCGACGCTCCGCGGCTCGAAGCCGCGCTGGACGAGGCGCGCCTGGCGCTGAGCCTGCCGCACCTGCTCGAGGGGGTGATCGGGCCGCTGCTCGAGGAGATCGGCGAGGCCTGGCGGCGCGGCGAGCTGCGCCCGTACCACGAGCACATGGCGAGCGCGGCGCTGCGCAGCTTCCTGGGGGGGATGCGCGGGACCTTTCTCGCCGCGTCCAACGCCCCGCTGCTGCTGGTCGCGCTGCCGGCCGGCCAGCACCACGAGCTGTCGGCGCTGATGGCGGCGCTCGCCGGAGCGGCCGAGGGCTGGCGGGTCACCTACCTCGGGCCCGACCTCCCGGCCGACGACATCGCCGCGGCGGTGCGCCAGGCCGGGGCCCGGGCGCTGGCTCTCGGGATCGTCTTCCCGCCCGACGACCCCGAGCTTCCGGCACAGCTCGAGAGGCTGCGCCGCGGGGTCGGCCCGGAGCTGCCCCTCCTCGTGTTCGGAGGCTCGGCGCCGGCCTATGTGGCCGCGGTCGACGCGGTCGGCGCCGAGACCGTGACGGGGGTGGGGCCGCTTCGCAACGCCCTCGGGCGGTTGCGGCGCCCCCTCCCGAGTCTTCCAATTCGTTGATTCGAAAGGGATTGGGGGAGCCCCCCGGAAGGCCGAAGTTTTCTCCTTGGCAACATGTGATCATAGTGATATCATTCCGATTGCTCTCTAGGAGGGGCAAAAATGATCCGCGAAAAGGAAGTCCGTCCCGTCTCCGGCCTGGCCGCCTTGCTAGTCCTGCTCGCCGCGCTGGCCGGCTCGATCTACATGTTCGTCCAGGCGGTGATCGCGCTCGATCGCGGCACCGGCACGGTCCCGCAGCTGCTGCTCTGGATCTTCTCGATCGCGCTCGCCTTTCTGCTGCTGCTCGGCCTGTTCACGGTCGCGCCGAACCAGGGGGTGGTGCTTCAACTCTTTGGCCGGTACGTAGGAACGGCGCGCGTCGAGGGGCTGCGCTGGACCAACCCCTTCTACTCCAAGAAGAAGGTCTCGCTGCGCGTGCGCAACTTCGAGACCCAGCGCCTGAAGGTCAACGACCTGATGGGCAACCCGATCGAGATCGGGGCGATCGTGGTCTGGCAGGTGGTCGACACCGCGGAGGCCGTGTTCGAGGTCGACGACTACCAGAACTACGTCCACGTCCAGAGCGAGTCCGCGCTGCGCAGCCTGGCGACGCAGTACCCCTACGACGCGCACGAGGACGGGGTGATGTCGCTGCGCGCCAACATCGTCGAGATTGCGGAGCACCTCAAGACCGAAATCCAGGACCGCCTGGCCAAGGCCGGCGTCAAGGTCATCGAGGCCCGGATCAGCCACCTCGCCTACGCCGCCGAGATCGCGGCCGCGATGCTGCAGCGCCAGCAGGCCTCCGCGATCATCGCCGCGCGGCAGAAGATCGTCGACGGCGCGGTCGGAATGGTCGAGATGGCGCTGGCGCGGCTGGACGCCAACAACGTCGTGAAACTCGACGACGAGCGCAAGGCGGCGATGGTCAGCAACCTGCTGGTCGTGCTCTGCAGCGAGCGCTCGACCCAGCCGATCGTCAACGCCGGCTCGATCTACCACTAGCGGGGCCGGGCCGTGGGCGAGCGCAAGCCGTTCCTCCTGCGCCTCGACGGCGCGCTGCTCGACGCGCTCCGCGCGTGGGCGGAGGACGACCTGCGCTCGCTCAACGGTCAGATCGAGTTCGTGCTGCGGGAGGCGCTGAAGAAGAAGGGGCGGCTCAAGGAGGAGCCGCCGCAGCCGGGGGTCCCGCCGCGGCTCGATCCGGACTCGGCCTAGCGGCCCCCGCCGGGTCGCAACCCCCAGCGCTCCAGCTCCGCGTCGAGCGTCGCGAGCGCGCGCGGATCGAGCGTTGCGAGCGCCGCGCGCTGCTCCTCGATGCAGGCGGCGTCGCGCAGCGTGATGCAGGCGTAGGCGAGATTGAGCCGCGTACCGGCGGCCCCGGGATCGAGCCGGAGCGACTCGCGAAACGCGCCCACGGCCAGCTCCGGTCTCTGGACGCGCCGCAGGGCGATCCCGAGATCGTTGTGATACCCGGCGTCGGCGGGTTCCAGGGCGACGGCCCGCCGGAACTGCTCGAGCGCCTCCGCCCAGCGCTCGCGAGCCAGCAGCGCCTGCCCGTGGAGGTCGTGCGCAAAGGCCGAGCGCGGGGCGGTCCGGAGCTGGTCCGCGGTCAGCGTCAGATCGTCGCACCAGACCGCCGCGCGCACGGCGCTGATCGTCCCGAGCGACACGAGCAGGACCGTGACCAGGCCCCAGGCGGCGCGGTGGACGCCCGGCGGGAGGGTGGTCAGGAGACGGCACGCCACTCCGGCGAGCAACGCGAACCCGACGGCGGGCAGGTAGAGGTAGCGTTCCGCGGCCAGTGTGGCCGATCCGGAGGGGACGAAGAGGGCCGGTGCGAGGAAGATCCCGATCCACGCCGCCGCGACCCAGCCGATGCGGCGGGGCCCGGGCCGACCGAGCCCGATGATCCCGGCGACGAGCAGCGCGGCCGCCACCACGCTCACCGCGCCCAGGACCAGGTGCTCGCGCGTGTAGAGCGAGTTGAGGGGCCACGGCACGACGAGCAGGCCGAGCAGGCGCACGGCCGCGGCGAGCGCCAGGCCGGGCTCGCGGGTCAGGAGTGGCCCCTGCAGAGCAGCGGCCGGGCCGCCGGTCACGAGAACGGCGCCGAGAGCGTGTGTGCGCGCGCCGGCGACCAGCCCCAGCGCGACGGCGAAGGCCACGACAGCCGCCCGGTTGCGAGTCCACCAGTTCGCGGGCGCAGCCTCGCCGCGCCCCACGCCGAGCGCATCCCAGGCCGCAAGGACCAGGGGCAGGACGATGGCGGTCTCCTTGGCCAGCGCGCCCGCGGCGCAGGCGCACGCGACGCCGGTCAGCAGCAGCGCGCGCCGCCCGGCCGGCAGCTCTTTCCGACGCGAGGCCAGCCAGCCCAGCGTCGCGAGCAGGACGAAGAACGTCGCCCAGAGGTCGGTCCTGGCGGCGATGAACGCGACCGTTTCGACCTGCACCGGGTGGACCGCAAACAGCGCCGCGCCAAAGAGCGTGCCCAGGCCGACGCCCAGGAGCAGCACCAGCAGCCGGGCGACGAGGAGCGTGTTGAGCACGTGGAGCAGCACGTTGGTCGCGTGATACGCCCCCGCCGAGCCGCCGCCGAGCCGCCCGTCGAACCACAGGCTGAGGTTGGTCACCGGGCGGTAGTAGTTGTCCGGGTCGTTCTGCCCGGGCAGGAACGGCGCCGCGGCCACCGCGAAGAGTCCCCCTTCCCTGTCCCGGGCGGCGACGTCGGCGACGAGGTAGTGATCGTCCCAGACCAGCTCGTGGCCGAGCGTCCGTGCGAAGGGCAGGCAGGCCGCGAGGACCAGCACGGCGATCCCCAGCGCCACCGCGCGCGGGGAGGCGGGAGCGTGTGTCGCGAGGGGTTCGGTCGGCATCGAGTTCGCTTTCGCGTCGCGCGGGATCTTGGCACGCCGGGATTCCCCGCGGCAACGGCGGAGTCGAACGCGCCCGGCGACGGCCCCGGCGAAGACGGTGACGCGATGCCGGCGCTCAGCGCGCGCCGAGCGCCCGCTCCGCTGCCGCGAGATTGGCCGCGTACTCCGGCTGGCCGGGGGCTTCGCGAACAGCCCGCTGCAGGCTCTCGACTGCCAGCGCGAGTTGCCCGCTGCGCGCGTAGGCCACGCCGAGGCAGTTGTGGGCCTCGGCGTAGCCCGGATCGGCCGCGATCGCGGCCCGGTAGGAGGCGATCGCCTCCGCCGTCGAGCCCAGCGCGATCTGCGCGAGTCCCAGCCCGGTGAGAGCTTCGGGCGAGGCCGGCCGCCTGATCACGGCGCCCTGGTAGGCCGCGAGCGCTTCGGGGAAGCGGCCGAGCTCGAGCAGGGCTGCACCGCTGTTGATCAGCGCGTCGTCCCGCCGCGGGTCGAGCGCGAGGGCCTGCCGGCAACTGTCGACCGCGCGCTCGAACTGGCGCGCCTCGATCTCCGCGAAGCAGAGCGACTCGCGCGCCAACGCGCTGTCGGGCGATCGGGCGACGGCCTCCGTCCAGAGCGTCAGGTTGTCCCGCCAGACGGCCTGCCGCCTGATCGACACCGCCGCGGAAGCGAGCATGAGCAGCGCGAGGAGGCCCCAACGCGCCGGAACGGCCGGGATGCTCGCCAGGCCCAGGCCGGCCAGCAAGCCCAGCCCGAAGACGGGGAAGTAGAGGTAGCGCTCGGCCAGCACCCCTTCCCCGAGCGCCGGCAGGTAGAGCGCCGGAAGCAGCGGAACGACGATGAAGCCGATCGCGACCGGCACGATCGCTCGCTTCCGGAAGAGCCAGCAGACAGCCAGGAGCACCGTCACGGCGGCGGTTGCGCCGAGGGCGCGACCGTCGAGCAAGCTGCGCACCGGCTCGAATCGATACGCCACGGTCGGCTCCGAAGGCGCGACGAGCTTCGCAAGGTACTGCGCAAGGAGCCACAGCGCGTTCGGCAGGAGCCCGGGGGGCGTGCCGTCGGGCGGGCGCGTCGCCGCGGCGAGCGCGCCGAGAGCGTGCCAGCGCAACCCCAGCGAGACGACCGCCGCGATGCCGAACGGGACCAGCCGCAGGGCCACCGCGCGCGGCCTCAGGCGCGTCCCGCCGGCCGCTGGAAAGAGCTCCACCAGCGCGAGCAGGAGCGGAAGCAGGAAGGCGGGCTCCTTGCAGAGCGTGGCGACGAAGTACGAGCTCGCAGACGCCGCGAGCCGGCCGGGCAGTGAGAGCCGTGGGTCGAGGTAGAGGACGAGCGCGAGCAGGACGAAGCAGGTCGCCGAGAGGTCGGTGATCCCCGCGATCCAGGCGACCGGCTCGGCGTGGACCGGATGGGTCGCGAAGACCAGCGCAGCCGCGAGCGCGGCGAAGTGGACGGGGAATCCGGGACGACCGCCCTCCCAGCGGGTGAAGAGCTGCGAGGCCAGGAGCAGGGCGAGCACCGCACAGCCGAGGTGGAACGCGAGGTTGACGAGGTGGAACGCCCACGGCCGTGGACCGGCGGCCGCATAGGTCGCCATGTAGATCAGGTGCATCCCCGGCCGGTAGAAGCTCGTCCGGTTCTGCGGATCGAAGGCCGCGACGTGCCGGGTGAAGACCTCCGGAAGGTGGGCCGGATCGCGGATCCACTCGTTCTGGACGACGTTCTGCAGGTCGTCGTAGACGAACCCGCCCTGCAGCGTGCTGGCTGCCACGGCCGCCGCGACGATCGCGACGGCGGCGAGTGCGAGCCGCCGGGAACCGCCCCCCTCCCCTCCGGCGCTCACTGGCTGCTCGTCCGCGCGGAACGCATCAGAACCCGGCGTCGCGGATCGCGCGCGACGCGCGTTCGCCGGCCGCGGGGTCGATCGCGGCGAGCGCCCGCTGCTCGGCCCACGCGAGGTCCGGACGGCGCTCGCGGAGCCGGATGAAGACCAGCCCGAGGCGGGCGTCGACGTCGCCCGGCGCCAGCGCGATCGCCCGCTCGAACGCCCGCCCGGCGCGTGCCGCGTCGCCCGCCGACCCGTAGGCCCGACCGAGCGACGTCCACGCGGCGGCAAACTGCGGCTTCACGGCGACCGCGCGCTCGAGCGGCGGGATCGCGTCCCCCGGGCGGCGCATCAGGAGGAACGTGTAGCCCAGGTTGGCGAGCGCGTCCGGGTAGTCCGGGCGCAGCGCGAGGGCGCGCTGGAAGCTCGCGATCGCATCCTCCCAGCGTTCCTGGCGGCCGTAGACGACCCCGAGCTTCATGTGGGCCCGCTCGAGACTCGGCTCGATCGCAACCGCCTGGCGGAGCAACGCCTCGGCCTCGTCCAGGCGACCCTGTCGCTCGCGCACGTGGGCCAGCCCGAGAAAGCCGTCGGCGTGCCGCGGCGCGGCTTCCATGAGCGCCGCGTACAGCGACTCCTCGTCGCGCCAGATGCGCGACTGCTGGAGCGTGAGGAACAGCCCGGCGAGCGCGGCGAGGACCACGCCGGCGACCACGGCGCGCTGCGCCCGCATCGGGAGGGCCGTCGCCGCGAGCACCAGGACGGCGAGCCCGATCGAGGGCAGGTACACGAACCGCTCCGCGAAGGGGGACCCCGGGTGCGCGACGAGCCCCGCGGCGGGGAGCAGAAAGAGCACGACCCACGAGGCCGAGAGCAGCCCGGCCCGGCACCAGCGCCGGCCGGCCGTCAGTGCCCACGCGACGATCGTGCCGATCGAGGCGGCGAGCGTCACCATGCCCGGCTGGAGCTGGTCGGGGGTGTAGTACGGCGAGAGCGGCCACGGGAGGACCAGGAGCCTCAAGGCGAGGGCCAGGTTCGAGAGCGCTTCGCGGGCCCGCTCGACGAGCGGCGCCGCCGCACCGCTTGCGGTCCCAGGGAGCGGCACGCCGGCGACGGCGCTGCGCAGCACGAGCACGGCGACGGCCACCCCGGCCAGCCCACCGAGCCACCACCACCTCCCCTTCCGCGGCCACGCGGACGACGCCGGCGGCAGCAGCGCATCCCAGGCGCCGAGCACGAACGGGAGCGCCAGGGCCACTTCCTTGGAGAGGCAGGCCAGGGCGAACGATCCCATCCCGAGCAGGCGCGGCCACGCCGGTCGCGCGTCGCCGGCGCCTCGGTCACGGCACCACAGGAGCACCGCGACCAGGACGAAGATCGCGGCGAGAACGTCGGTCCGCGCCGAGACGAAGGCCACCGACTCGACGTGGACCGGGTGGACCGCGAAGAGCGCGGCCGCGGCGAAGGCCGGCCAGGGCGCCGCGCCCAGCGCACCGAGCAGCCGGAGCACCAGCGCGCTCGCGACCGCGTGCAGCAGGACGCTGGAGAGGTGAAAGGCCCAGGCCGCACCGCCGCCGAGGGCGTGGTCCAGCCACAGCGAGAACATCGCCACGGGCCGGTAGTAGCCGAGCGGCAGTTCCACGTCGAGACGGAACTCGGACCCGATGACGGCGAGCAGACCACCGTCGAGCTGGCGGGCGCGGAGGACCTCGAGCAGCTTGGGGTCGTCCCAGACCAGCCCGTAGCCCAGAGTCCGCGCGAAGGCGACGATCGCGAGCAGCCCGATCGCCGGCGCCGCCCAGCGGCCAGGCGTCGCGGCCGGTGCCGGGCCGGGCCCGGCGCGGGGGATCGAACGCCCAACGGTCATGTTCCCTCCGTGGATCGCATCACGCCACGATCGATGATAGAAGTTGCGGCACCATGGGTAAACACGGACGAGCCAGGGCATCGTTCCGCGTCACCGGGCTGCTCGCCGGGCTCGCGGTGCTCCTCGGCGCGGCCCACGCGACGCCGGCCGCAACCGACCCCGGCGTGCGCGGCCCCTTCGCGACCGCGAAGCTCAACGCGAACATCCCCGTCACCGCCGGCGCGACGCTCGACGCCGACATCTACTACCCGGCGAAGGACGGCGGTGTCGACCCGGCCGCGGGCCGCCTGCCGGTGGTGATCTTCGGCCACGGCTTCTCCCGCAACAAGGACCGCTACGACCTCGGCGACCACCTCGCCAGCCGCGGTTACCTGACGATCCAGGCCAACTACCCGTGCAACTTCTTCGGCTGCAACCACTCGAAGAACGCCGACGACATGAGCGCGCAGATCGACTGGATCTTCGCCCAGGACGCGAACCCCGGGTCGCTCTTCTTCGGGCGAATCGACACCACGAAGGCCGGGACCTCGGGACACTCCGCGGGTGGCCTCTGGGCGCTCACCGCGGCGGGACGCGACGCGCGGGTGATCGCCTCGGCCCCGCTCGACCCGGTCGACAACGGCGGTCTCGGGGTCGGCGCGCTCCCCTTCGCGCGGGCCGCGATCGGGATCACCTTCTCGGAGCCCTCGAGTTGCAACGCCGACGGCAGCTCCCAGGTGCTCTACGCCGCAGCGGTGCCGCAGAAGCGCGGCGTCAAGCTGGTCTCGGCCAACCACTGCGACCCGGAGAGGAACAGCGACTTCCTGGGGTGCGGGCTGACCTGCGGCAGCTGGAACGCCACGCGGCACCAGCGTTATCTGCGCTACGTCAGCGGCTGGTTAGAGTACTTCCTGCGCTGCGACAAGAGCTACGAGGAGTGGGCGCTGGGGGCGCGCGTCGAGCAGGACCTGGCCGCCGGCCTGGTCACCTACAGCGCCGACCTCGCGCCGGATCCGCCGTCCGGGCTCGCAGCCGCCGCCGACGGCGCGGCGCTCGCGCTGACCCGCAGCGCGCCCGACCCCTGCGCGGCGATCGCCTCCTGGAACCTCTACCGCGGCACCGCGGCCGGCGGGCCGTACGCCCTTCGCGCCGCCGACCTGCCCGTCTCGCAGGTCGCCTTCCGCGACGAGGAGGTCGATCCGGGGCGCAGCTACTTCTACGTCGCCCGCGACGGGGCGCGCGACTTCCGCGCCTTCTACGAGAGCCCGGACTCGGGCGAGGCCTCCGCCACCGCGGGGAGCGGCGGGCCGGGGCCGGGCGAGGCCAGCCCGCCGGGAGCGCCGCTGACCGCGGGCCGCGGGGCCTCCCCGACGGCAATCGACATCGCCTTCACTCCGGCCCCGTGCGCCGCCGGGCACACGATCTACTGGTCGGTGCGCGCGGCGCCCCTCGCCGGACCGCCCGCCTGGGGCGCTCAGGCCTGCGGGCTGGGCGCCGGCGGCAGCGCGTCGTTCGACCCGGGCGCGGTCGCACCCGGCTCGTGGGTCCACTTCGTCGTCGTCGGCCACGACGGGGTGCGCGAGGGCTCCTACGGCCGGGATGCCGCGGGCGAAGAGCGGGAGCCGGCCACCGGGCTCCCGGGGTGCAGCTACACCCACGACCTCTCCCCCTGCCCGTGATCCGGTGACGCCCCCCAGCGCGCGGAGGGTCGGGATCGCGGCGGTCCTGGTCGGGCTGCTGGCGGTCGCGGTCTTCCTCCCCTCGCTGCACAACGGGTTCATCTGGGACGACGCGATCGTGCTCGACCGGCAGCTCCCCTACTTCGACGGGCCGGCCGACGCCTTCTTCCCGCCCGCCGGTGTGCCGCAGTGGGGCGCGCACTACTACCGCCCGATGGTCGTCCTCTCGTACCTGCTCGACGACCTCGTGGTGCGGTCCTTCTACCCACCCGAGGCCCGCGACGCAGGGCGCCGGCTCGTCTTCCACGCCTCACCCGTGCTGCTGCACGGCGTGTCGAGCGCGCTGGTCGTCGCGCTCGGGGCCGCGCTGCTGCGCCGCTTCCGTCCTGGAGCGTGCGGCCCGCTCGCGGTCCCCGTGGCCGCCGGGGTGCTGTTCGCACTCCACCCGGTGCACGTCGAGTCGGTGGCCTGGCTGGCCGGGCGGTCGGACGTGCTGTGCGCGGCCTTCGCGCTGGGATCGCTCGTCGCGTTCGCGCGCTGGCTCGAGACGCGGAGCCCGGCCGGACTCCTCGCGGCGGCGCTGCTGGCGCTGGGATCGATGCTGTCGAAGGAGGTCGGGCTGGCGCTGGTCGCGCTGCTGCCGCTGCTCGCGACGCTGCCGCGCGGGGACGCGGAGCGGGCTTCGTCGGCGGCACCGGGCGTAGGGAAGGACGCCGCACTCGGCGCCGCGTTCGCCGGCGCGGGGGCGGCCGTGGCGCTCGGACTGCGGCTGGCGGCAGCGCCCGCCGGCCCGGCGCAGCCGATCGCGTGGACCGACCCGCTGCGCACGATGCTGACGGCGCTGGGCTGGTACTCGGTCAAGGCCGTCCTGCCCACGCCGCTCCAAGCCTTCTTCGACCGTGTCCCGGTCTCCGGGGCGCTCGCCCTCCTCGGCGCGCTCGTCGCGGCCGGCACCGGGGCGCTGGTGGCCTTCTCGCTCGCGCGCCGCCGCGCCGGCGCGGAAGCGTTCGCTGCGGCGCTCTTCCTGCTGACCCTCGCCCCCTCGCTGGCCGTCGCGGCGGGCACGATCGCTGCCACGCCGCTCGCCGAGCGCTACCTCTACCTCCCATCCGCCGGCGCCGTGCTGCTCTTCGCGCTGGCGCTCGGCCGCCTGGCGGCGCGGCCGTTGTGGCGCGTCCCGCGCCCGGCCGCCGTCGTCCTGGGCGTGGCCGCGGCCGTCGCCGCCGTCGCACTCCCCGCCACCGTGCTCCGCCAGCGGGTCTGGCGCGACGACCTCGCCTTCTGGTCGCACGCGGCGAAGAAATCGCCGGGGTCCTGGCTGGCGCAGGACGCCCTGGGGACGGCGCTGGCCGGCGCAGGCCGCCTGCCGGAGGCCGAGGCGCACTTCCGGCGCGCCGCCGTGCAGGCGGAGCGGCCGCTCGACCGGGCCCGCGTCCGCGCCAACCTCGGCTCGCTGCTCGCGCGCCAGCAGCGCTGGGACGACGCGATCGCCCAGTTTCGCGAGGCGCTGGCCGACGATCCGCAGCTCGACGCCGCGCACGGGAACCTGGGCCAGGCGCTGCTCGCGCGCTACGCGGCCCGGCCGCGGCCGGCGGACCGTGCGGCCGTGATGGCCGAGGCCGCGGAGCACTTCGACGCGGCCCGGCGGCTCGACCCGCGCCAGGCGTCGCTGCACCTCGCGTACGGCATGCTGATGATCGAACTCGGCCGGCCCGCCGAGGCGGCGCCGCCGCTGCGCGAGGTGATTGCGATTGCGCCTGGATCCCGCGAGGCGGCCACGGCGCGGCGCGCGCTGGAGACGGTCGGCCTGCGCTGAGGCGTGCCCGAGCGACGGGCCGGCACGGAGGCCGGCCCCTACGGCTCCAGCTTCTCGCGCATGATCGCCAGGATCTCGGCGTCCACCGCGCGCATCCCGGTCGTCGCGATGCGCCCGAGGTTCGCCAGCGAGGCCGGCCCGTCGACCCCGACGATCCCGTCGCTGGCCGGGATCCCCACCCCCGAGAGCGCCAGCGAGGCCGCCCGGTACGCGGCGTCGACGCCGGTCATCGACTTGAGCGCGCAGCCGATCTTCGCGCCGTCGCAGATCATCCCCGAGACGTTGCCGACCATGTTCGTCACGGCCGCGGAGAGCGCCGCGGCGTCGCCCGCCTCGAGCTGGACCAGCCCCGCTGCCAGGCCGATCCCGGCGGCGTTGGAGCAGCCGCAGACCGCGGAGAGCGCGCCGAGTCGGTGGGTCACCGACGAGGTCACGAGGCAGGCCAGCGCCAGCGCCTCGTCGCGCCGCTCGGGCGGCGCGCCCAGGTCCTCGCCGATCAGCGCGATCGGCAGCGAGACGGTGATCCCCTTGTTCCCCGAGCCGGCCAGGGTCATGACCGAGAAGTCCTCGCCGCTCATCCGGGCGTAGACCCCGCCCGCCACCAGCCGCGCCGCGCGCGACACGGCGTCGCCGGCGGAGCGCCGGTGGAAGGCCGCGGGCAGCAGCGACTGGCCGTGCTCGGCGATCGCACGATTGAGCGCGGTGCCGTGGCGCAGGCGCGCGCGGTCGTCGTCGCCGAGTGAGCGCGCGAGCGCCGCCAGTGCGTCGAAGTCGAGTTCCGCCAGCGCGCGGCGCGCGTCCGCTCCCGCTGCGGCGCCGTCGGCCGCGGCCGGCAGCGGCTGCGCCACGCCGTCGCGCTCGAGGCGCACGAGCCGCGTGTGGCTCCCCTCGACCACCGCCCGCCCCTCGCCACCGGTGCGGCGGACGGTGACCTCGACGAACAGCGCACGGCGCTCCGGATCGACCTCGGCCAGCACCGCGCCGCGCTCGATCAACTGCCCGGCCGCGGCCAGCCGCTGCGGGGTGACCTGGCGGAAGATCTCGAGCCCGGCCGACGGGTCGGGCGCGAGCGCCCCCAGCGCGCCGGCCCAGCGGATCCCCGAGCGCCGGCCCGAGTGCGGGATCCCGACCGCGTAGCAGTTCTTGTACATCCGCGGGTCGCAGGCGATCCGCACGCTGACGACCGGTCCGTCGGCGAGCGCGGCCGCGCTGGCCGCCGCCCACGCGATGCAGGCCGGCTCGGTGCAGCCGAGTGCGGGGCGCCACTCGCTGTCGAGGAACTCGCTGAAGGTCATCGGGGGGTCTCGGGGGCCCGCGCCGTGTCGGCGGGCCGGGGTCGGTGATGATAGCGTGACCGCCCGCCGGAGGCCGCTTTCCGATGAGCACCGCACCGCCCGTCGCGCCCCTGTTCGACACCCACGCGCACCTCGATTTCCCGGGGCTGGCGGAGGACCTGGACGGGTTGCTGGCGCGGGCCCGCGCCGCGGGGGTGACGCGCGTGGTGTCGATCGGCGCGGGGCGCGGGCCGGGGTCGCTCGACGGCGCGCTGGTCATCGCGCGCCGCTACCCGGGCACGGTCTGGGCGACGGTCGGCGTCCACCCGCACGACGCGTCGGGCCTCGCGCCGGAGACGATCGACGCGCTGGCCGAACTGGCCCAGGACCCCCAGGTCGTGGCGATCGGCGAGACCGGCCTCGACTTCCACTACGATCGCTCGCCGCGCGAGGCGCAGCGCGGGGCGTTCCGCGCGCAGATCGCGCTGGCGCGGCAGGCGCGCAAGCCGCTGATCGTCCACACCCGGCTGGCGCCCGGCGAGACGCTGGCGATCCTGCGCGAGGAGCGGGCGGCCGAGGTCGGCGGGATCGTCCACTGCTTCTCGGAGGACGCCGCCTTCGCGGCGCAGGCGCTCGACCTGGGGTTCGTCGCCTCGTTCAGCGGGCTCGTCACCTTCCCGAAGGCCGGCGCGATCCGGGAGGCCGCGCTGGCGCAGCCGCTCGACGCGATCCTGGTCGAGACCGACGCGCCGTTCCTGGCCCCGGTCCCGCTGCGCGGCCGGCGGGCCGAGCCGGCGCACGTCGCGTACACCGCCGACGCGATCGCCGCCTGGCGCGGGATCGCGCTCACGGAGTTCCGCCGGCTGACCACCGAGAACGCCTGCCGCGTCTACCGCCTGCCGCTCCCCTGAGAGCCGCGGGCCGCGCCCGGCGGCGCAAGCCGTCTCAGTGCCCGCCCGCGTACTTCTTCTCGCCGGCGCGAATCGCGACGTCGAGCGCGTTCTCCCGGGGCGGCAGCGGGCAGGTGGCGTACGGCGTGAAGGCGCAG
The DNA here is from genome assembly GCA_025456425.1 of Acidobacteriota bacterium. Taxonomy (GTDB): domain Bacteria; phylum Acidobacteriota; class Polarisedimenticolia; order J045; family J045; genus JALOKP01. The sequence continues at coordinate 64,123 of JALOKP010000002.1, forward strand.
GGCGGGCTGTAGGCGGCGTTGAAGTCGAGCACGAAGCCGCCGTCGGGGCCCGGCGCGTCGGCATCCAGGAAGCGTCCGGCGCCGTAGGTCTCCTCGCCGGTCGTCCGGTCCTTGAAGACGAAGAACAGCTCCTTCTCGTCCGGGCTCCCGCCGAGCGGGATGAGCGTGTGCTCCCGCCCGTCGAGCACGAAGCGCGCGACGCCGAGCGCCCACATCGGCTGGTCGACGCCGCCGGCGCTGGGGACCGTCACCTGCTTCGGCACCGCCGCGCGCTCGAAGCGGGCGGGGACCCGCCAGGCCGGGTCGGGCGGATACCAGGAAAGGCCGCGGAACTGCGCCACGCCGGGGCCCTCGGGGTCCTTGGCCCGCACGCCGATCCGGTCGCCGCGCCGGATGACGGTGAAGGAGATCCGGCCGGCGGTGACGACGTCGGGCTTGCCGGTCGCGTCGGGCGCGAGCGTCGCGCCGTCGACCGCGGGTGCGCCGTTGACGGTCAGCGCGGCGCCGGGTTCGAGGCGCAGCGTGACCGCGTCCCCCACCAGCACGAGCGACCCGGCGCGCGCGGGCGCCGTGCCGGGCGGAAACGCGATCGGCAGCGCGGGATCGCTGCCGAAGGCCGTCGCACCGGGCTCGAGCCACCACAGGCCGACCAAGGACAGCCAGCCGCCCGGCCGCTTCAGTCCCGCCTCGCGCTCGGCGCGCCACTTCTCGAGACCGGGCTGCCAGTCGGCGGGGGGCGGCGGGGGCGCGGCGGGGCCGCCGCAGGCCGCGGCCAGCGCGAGCAGCAGGGCAAGCGCGGCCGGGCGCGGCGACGCGGCACGCGGACCAGGGGAGCGGCTGTCTCTCATCGCACCTCGCTGCCGGCCGGGCCGTTCGCCGCCTTGGCACGGCCGCCCGACCGTGAGCCGCCTCTTTTACCAGCCGCGGCGGCGGCTGGGTAGGCCCGCGGCCGTAGAATGCGCGCCGGTGCCCGCGCGATGAACCCACCCCTTCCCAGCCACCTTTTCGACCTCGAGCCCGGCCTGCTCTGGGTGATGCACTGCGCCGAAGGACCGGTCCCCCGCGCCTCGGTCGAGGCCGCGACGGCTTTCCTGGTCAAGGAGGCGCAGCCCTGGAAGATGGGCTGGAACGAGGACTTCCAGGGGCTGCCCGTGAGCGTGCGCGAGCAGGCCGCCGAGCTGGTCGGCGCGGACCCGTCGGACATCACCCCGACGCCGACGACATCGTCCGGGCTGATCACCGTGGCCCAGGGGTTCCCGTGGCAGGCGGGGGACGAGGTCGTGGCCCCGCTCGGCGAGTTTCCGACCAACGCCTGGCCGTGGCTGGCGCTCGCGCCGCGCGGCGTCGGCTTCCGCGAGGTGCCGCTCTGGGACGGACACCGCGCCGGCACCGACGCCTGGTCGACCGAACCGCCTCCCGCCGGTGTCGAGCCGGAGGAGCGGCTGCTCGCCGCGCTCGGACCGCGCACGCGGATCCTCGCCGCCAGCTGGGTGCGCTTTCAGGACGGCCTCGCGCTCGACCTCGCGCGGCTCGGCGCGGCCTGCCGCGCGCGCGGCGTGGCGCTGGTGGTCGACGGGATCCAGGGCGCCGGGACGCTCCCGCTCGCGCTCCCCGCGAGCGGCGCGAGCGCCTTCGCCTGCGGCGGGCACAAGGGTCTGCTGGCGCCGCAGGGGCAGGGATTCCTCTGGACCCACCCCGGCTTTCGCGCGCGCCTCGCGCCGCCGGGAGGCTGGCTCTCGGTCGAGGACGCGACCGACTTCGCGCGCCCCACCACCGACTTCGCGCGCCGCTTCGTGACCACCGGCACGGCGCTCGAGCAGGGGGTCCCGAACCTGCTCGGGATGGCCGCCCTGGCCGCGTCGCTGGCGGCGCTCAACGCGGCCGGTGTCGGGGCGATCGCGGCCCACGTCGCAGCGCTGCAGGACCGGCTGCTGGCCGGGCTCGCCGCGCTGCCGGCGTGGCGGGGCGAGGCCGCGCGGCTGGCCGGGCTGCGCGCGCACGGCCGGCTGGGCTCGATCGTCGCGCTGCACCACGGCGGGCGCGGCCCCGGCGGGCTCGAGGTGCTGCTCGAGCGCGGGTTCGCGGCCGGGATCCACGCCTCGATCCGCGAGGGCTACCTGCGGATCGCGCTGCACGGCTGGCACGACGAGGCCGACGTGGAGCGGCTGGTCGCGTGGCTGGCGGCGGCGTGAGGAGGCGCTGATGGCGCACGGCCCGCGGCGCCCGCCGGCCGGCTCGAGCCTGCCGCGCCAGGTGCTGGACGACATCCGGCACGGCAACCTGCGGCGCGAGGTGGGCCGCGACCTGACCGAGCTCTACGGCTTCTTCCTCGACGACGAGCAGCAGCAGCGCGTGGCGGCGATGGCGCGCCCGAAGCGCTGGCTGATGGTCCCCTGGTGGGCGCTGAAGAGCCTGCTGCGCAAGCTCCCCGCCCCGCGCCGCGTGCTGCTGGTGCTGGCGCTGGTCTTCGCGCTGCTGGGCGACACGCGGCTGACCTCGACCGACGGCACGTTCTCGATCGGCGGCGACCTGCAGCCGCTGTCGATCGCGCTGCTGCTCGTGATCCTGATGCTCGAGCTGAAGGACAAGCTGGTCGCGCGCGACGAGATCGAGGTCGCGCGGCAGGTCCAGCTGGCGCTCCTGCCGCGCCGCCAGCCGGCGCTCGAGGGCTGGGACATCTGGCTCTACACCCGCCCCGCCAACGACGTCGGCGGCGACCTGGTCGACTTCCTCGAACTGCCCCCCGCCCGGCTCGCCCTGGCGCTGGGGGACGTCTCCGGCAAGGGGATGGGGGCGGCGCTGCTGATGGCCAAGCTGCAGGCCACGCTGCGCGCGCTCGTCCCGCAGGACACGGAGCTGGCCGAGCTGGGGGCCCACGTCAACCGGATCCTCTGCCGTGACGGCGTCGGCAACCGCTACGCGACGCTGCTGTACGCCGAACTGGAGGCCGCCACGGGCCGGATGCGCCTGCTCAACGCCGGGCACCTGCTGCCACTGATCGTGCGGGCCGGCGGGACCGAGCGGCTGGCGCCGGTGGCGATGCCGCTCGGGATGTTCCCCGAGGCCGCCTTCGCCGAGCAGGCGGTCACGCTCGGGCCCGACGACCTGGTCGTCCTGTACTCCGACGGCCTGTCCGAGGCGCAGGACCCCGGCGGGCACTTCTTCGGCGAGGCGCGCCTGGTGGAGATGGCCCCCTCGCTGCGCCGGATCCCGGCCGCCTCGGCAGGGTCGATCCTGCTGGCCGAGATCGAGCGCTTCCTGGCCGGCGGGCGTCCGGCCGACGACCTCTCGCTGGCGATCGTGCGCCGCCTGACCTGACCCATTCCCCCTTCCCGGAGACCCCATGTCCACGCCCAGCCCGCGGCTCGAGACGTTGCTCGTCCACGCCGGCGAGGAGCCGCGCGTCGACGGCGCGGTGACCCTCCCGGTCTTCCAGTCCTCGACCTACGAGTCGGGCGACGCCTCGAGCTACCACGACCTGCGCTACATCCGGCTCAACAACACGCCGAACCACCGCGCGCTGCACGCCAAGCTGGCCGCGCTGGAGGGGACCGAGAGCGCGCTGGTCTTCGGCTCGGGGATGGCGGCGCTCTCGACGATGCTGCTCACGCTGCTCCGGCCGGGCGACCACCTGCTGGCCCAGCCCGGGCTCTACGGCGGGACCCACGAGCTGATCGTGAAGGACCTGGCGGCGCTCGGGATCGAGCACGACTTCCTCGACCCGGACGATCCGGCGGGTTGGGACAGGCTGGTCCGGCCGGCGACGCGGCTGGTCCACTGCGAGGCGATCACGAACCCCCTGGTGCGGGTGATCGACCTGCCCGCTCTGGCCGCGTTCGCGAAGCGGCGCGGGCTGATCGCGACGATCGACGCCACCTTCGCCACGCCGGTCAACTTCCGCCCGGCCGCTCACGGCTTCGACCTCGTGATGCACAGCGCCACCAAGTACCTCAACGGCCACTCCGACATCGTCGCCGGGTCGGTCGCGGGGCCGGCCGCGCTGGTCGACGCGATTCGGCACAAGCTCAACCATCTCGGCGCGGCGCTCGACCCGCACGCCTGCTTCCTGCTGCAGCGCGGGCTCAAGACGCTGGCGGTGCGGGTCCGGGCCCAGAATCAGTCGGCGCTGGCGCTGGCGGAGCACCTGGCCGCCCATCCGGCGGTGGCCCGCGTGCACTACCCCGGCCTTCCGTCCAATCCCGACCACGCCCGCGCCCGCGCGCTCTTCCAGGGGTTCGGCGGGATGCTCTCGTTCGAGCTGGCCGGGGACGATGCGGCGGTCGAGCGCTTCCTCGCGGCGCTGCGGCTGCCGATCGTCGCGCCCAGCCTGGGCGGACCCGAGACGCTGGTCACGCTGCCGGCCCGCAGCTCGCATTCGGGCCTCGACCCGTCCGCGCGCCGCGCGCAGGGGATCGCCGACGGCCTGGTCCGGGTGTCGGTCGGGCTCGAAGCAGCCGAGGACCTGCTCGAGGACTTCGACCAGGCCCTTTCGGCCGCACGGGTGGCGCGCAGCGGGTAGACTCGTCGCCGGAAAGGACACCCTCGATGATCCGCCCGAGAGCCGTCACGCTCGCCCTGCTCCTCGCCGCGGGCCTCGCCGCCCCGCTCCCGGCCGCGCCGGCCGATCCGCCCGATTCCCCGGACGCCGCCTCGGCGCGGGTCCCCGTCCTGGTCGAGATGTTCACCGCCCACAACTGTCCGAACTCCCCGGCCGGGGAGGACATCCTGACCCGCCTCGAGCGGACCCAGCCGGTCGAGGGGGTGCAGGTCGTCCCGCTGGCCTTCCACGTGCCGTACTGGGACAGCCCGAGCTGGAAGGACCCGTTCGCCCACACCCACAACCAGTGGCGCCAGAACCAGTACGCGAAGCGGTCGAAGAGCGGCGACGTCCACACCCCGCAGTTCGTGATCGACGGCGACACCGGGGTGACCGGGCGGAGCGAGGGCTCGGTGAAGAAGGCGATCGCGAAGGCGGCGAAGGCCCCCAAGGCGTCGATCCGGCTCGAACTGCGCCCGACGCGCGACGACGACCCGCCGCGCACGGTCCGGATCGGGATCGACTTCGCCGGGATTCCGGCCGAGTTGCGCGGGCCGGGGGGACGCGAGGCCGAGATCCTGCTGGCCGTGGCGGAGAGGAACCTGGTTACCGACCTGGGCGGCGGCAAGAACAAGGGGGTCCACCTCGAGCAGACCGGCGTCGTCCGGAGCTGGATGCCGCTGGGCCACGTCAACGCGCAGGGCGACGCGATCTTCCCGCCCGAGCACCTGGTCACGCTCGACCCGTCGTGGAAGCTGTCCGACCTGACGGCGGTGATCTGGGTCCAGCAGAAGCCGGCGGGCGCGATCGTCGCGCTCGGCACGCTGGCGCTGGGCAACTGAGGCTAGCCGGGCCCGTCCTGGATCAGGCCGTCGACGATCCGGATCACCCGGTTCGCGTGGGCCGCGACGTTCGGGTCGTGGGTCACGAGGCCGACGATGTGACCCCGCGCGTTGAGCTGGTCGAAGACCTCGAGGATCTCCTGGCCGGTCTTCGTGTCGAGGTTCCCGGTCGGCTCGTCGGCCAGCAGGATCGTCGGGTTGTTGACCAGCGCCCGGGCGATCGCGACGCGCTGGCGCTGGCCCCCCGAGAGTTGCGACGGGAGGTGCTTCGCGCGGTCGGTGAGCGAAACCCGCTCGAGCGCCTCGAGCGCGCGCGTGCGGCGCTCCGCCCGGCTCATCCCGGCGTAGGTCATCGGCAGCTCGACGTTGCGCAGGACCGAGGCGCGCGGCAGCAGGTTGAAGCTCTGGAAGACGAAGCCGATCCGCTCGTTCCTGACCCGCGCCAGCTGGCGTGGCGACATGTCGGAGACCAGCTCGCCCGCCAGGAAGTAGCGGCCCGAGGTCGGGACGTCGAGGCAGCCGATGATGTGCATCAGGGTCGACTTGCCGGAGCCGGACGGGCCCATGATCGCGAGGTAGTCGCCGGCCGCAACGACCAGGTCGATCCCGCGCAGCGCGTGGACCTCGTTCTCGCCGGCGTCGTAGATCTTGCGGACCTCCTCCAGGCGGATCATCTCGCGGGGATCGGCCAGGGGCCGCGCCGGCTGGGTCGCCATCGTCGTTCCTCGGTCCGCGGGGCGTCCCGCGTCGTCGGGACTATAGCCTCCCGGCCCGCTCGGGCCGGCGGCACCGCGCCCCGGGCCACCACCGGCGGACGCGGGCGCGGCGCGAGCGGTCGCGCGACCGTCCTAGAATGGCGGGCATGAGCCGCAAGAAGAACCTCGCGATGTCTCCCCGGGACCGGCGGATCGCGCTGGCCCTCGTGGTCGGGATGCTGGTCGTCGGCGGGCTGCTGGTCTCGACCGGGATCTTCATCCCTTCCGGCAACCCCAGCCGCACGCCCGGCGCCGTCCCCGGGATCAACAACCCGGCCGCGCTGGCCCAGGCGCCCCGCCTCGACGGCTACCCCGCCCCGGACCGCGCGCTGGGGCCCGACGACCTCAAGCCCGAGCTGGTCCCGGCGCTCCCCGAGCCCGCGCGCGGCGCGCTGCGCTGGTCCCTGGGCTGGACCGGCCGCCGCGACGGCGTGCAGGTCCGGCTGCTGCTCTTCGCGACGCCCGAGGCGGCCCGCCAGGCGCTGGCCCCGATCGCCGGGGACCGGCCGCTGGCCGGGCTGGGCGAGAGCGCGCTGCAGCGCGGGAGCGACCGCCTCCTGTTCCTCCGCGGGAGCGCGGTCGGTGTCGTCTCCGGGCCGGTGGGACAGCCGGCCGAGGCGCTCGAGGCGGCCGCGCGCGAGCTGGACGCGGCGCTGGTCCGCAACCCGCCCGCCCCGCGCTGACCGCTACGGTTTCTTCGCGCGCAGCCGGTGCGCGCGGATCTTGGTCGAGAGCGTGCGCCGGTCGAGCCCGGTGGCCTGGGCCGTGTCCTGGACCCGCCCGCGATGGCTTTCGAGCGCGCTGCGGAAGTAGTGCTCCTCGAAACGGTCGCGCGCGTCGCGCCAGGGGAGCGCGAGCAGTTCGTGCCACGGACCGCGCCGCACCTCGGTCGGAGGCACCGTCGCCAGGTCGCCGGGCAGGTCGTCGAGGTCGACCAGCCCGTCGCGGTCGAGCACCACCGCCCGCTCGAGGACGTTGCGCAGCTCGCGCACGTTGCCCGGCCAGCCGTACTCGGACAGGACCCGCACCGCCGCCGCCGAGAGCGCGGCGACGCGCTGTCCGTCGGGGCGCAGGAAGTGCTCGAGGAAGTGGGTCGCGAGCGGGACGATGTCGCCCGGCCGGTCGCGGAGCGGCGGGAGCGCGATCTCGATCACGCGCAGCCGGTAGTAGAGGTCCTCGCGGAACGATCCGTCCGCGACCATCTTCTCGAGCGGGCGGTGGGTTGCGGCGACCAGCCGCACGTCGACGCGGCAGCGGCTGCCACCGACGCGCATCACCTCGCCGGTCTCGATCACGCGCAGGATCTTGGCCTGGGCGGCGAGCGGCAGGTCGCCGATCTCGTCCAGGAACAGCGTGCCGCCGTCGGCGTGTTCGAAAGCGCCGGCGCGGGCGCGGTCGGCGCCGGTGTAGGAGCCGCGATCGGCCCCGAACAGCTCGGCCTCGATCAGCCCCTCCGGCAGCGCGGCGCCGTTCAGCGCCACGAACGGGTGCTCGCGGCGCGGGCCGGCGCGATGGGCCAGCCGCGCCAGTTCCTCCTTGCCGGTGCCGCTCGGGCCGCGCAGCAGGATCGTCGCGCGCGAGGCGGCGGCCCGGCGGACCGCCTCCACGGCAGCACGGAAGGCCGGGTCGTCGCCGATGAGCGAAGGCTCGGCTCCCGGCGGCGGGTCGGCCGCCCCGCGGCCGCGGCGCACGATCCGCTCGGCCGCCTCGCGCCGCCGCCGCTCGCGGTCGAGGGTGAGCGCGCTCTCGACCAGCACCCCGGCGACGGCGCCGAAGCGGGTTGCCGCCGCCAGCAACGCGCCGTCCGGCACCTGCGTCCCCTCGAGGTAAGCGATCGCCGTCAACTCGGCGCCGCGCAACGGGACGGCGGTCAGGACCGTGCCGGCCTCGTACTGGTCCAGCGCGGTCTTCTCCTCGGCGTGGGCCCGCAGCACGCTCGCCGGACTGGCCGACCAGGCCTCGCCCCGCCCGCGCGCGGCCTCGAGGAAGCTCCGCGACAGGCAGACGGGCCCGCTTCCACCGTGCGAGCCGCGCAGGACCCAGCGGTCGCCGGAGAGCGACACGAGATAGCCGCGCTCGGCGCCGACGAGCGCCAGCAGTTCCGCCAGGACGCCGGAGAACAGCTCGCGGCCCCCGCCCAGCGCCGCCAGCCGTTCCAGCGCGTCGAGGACCGGCGGTTGCGAGCGCAGCGCACCGTCGGGCGGCCGCGCGTCGGCCAGCGTGGCGCCGACCGGCTCCTCCTCGTCGAGCCAGACCGCCTGGTCCAGCGGCGAGGCCGGAACGAAGCGGTAGGGACCGATCAGGATCCGGTCGCCGGGCTGGAGCGTGACCGACTCCCCCGGATCGAGACGCCGCGGGGTCGCACCGCGGTCGAGCCAGGTCCCGTTCCGGCTCGAGAGGTCGCGCACCACGATCTGGCCGCCGTCCCAGGAGACCTCGGCGTGCCGAGCGGAGACCCGCTGGTCGCCGAGCTGGACGTCGCAGCTGTGCGAGCGGCCGATCACCCGGACGCGCCGGTCTTCCAGTTCAATCGCCTCGCCGGACGACGACCGGTCCGAAGTTCCGACCATCCAGAGTGTGGACATCGGGCCCCCCGCGTCGATTCCGCGGGAAGGATACTTCCCATCGGTCGAAGGAAGGGGAAGCCCGCTTCCTGTTTCTGGGCCGAGCCGGCGGGAAATCGCTGGCCCGCCGTTTGCAGTCTGCATGGGCGCTTGGCCACGACCTGGAGCGGGCACAAGCGGCGCTAGGCGGACCCGAGGTTACGTCATGGGGCTGGGGGGTGGCCGCCGGGGGGAGTTGGGGGAGATCGCCGCTCGTGCCCGCTCTCTTTCTATCCCGCGCGCCGGGGCGCCCTGCCTGCTGGGCAGGCTCCGCAGCGCCGGCGACCTTCGATTGGCGGCCGTGACAAACCTCCGTGAAAATCCATTTAGTCGCCGTATCATTCCTGGGGCGATCCCCGGGCGCCTCGCTCCCGGCCGCCGGTCAGCTACCGGACTGGCGGAAGAGGGAGCGAGGGGCGGCGGAGATCACCGGCGGCGCATTCGCGCGACCGTCGGGGGGGGCATATGGCCGTGCCTATGCTGCGCACGGGTCGGATCGGACACCAGATTGTCCGGGTGACGACCCTTGTTTTCTGTTCGCTCTGGGCGCTGGCGGCGCTGACCCCGGCCGCCTGGTCCGGCTCGGTCCAGCCGGAGCTGGCCACGGCTGTGCTTCGCTCACACCCCGACGATCGCGTCCCGGTCGTGGTCCGGCTCGAGCCCGCGCCCCACGCCGTACCGCTCCGGCTGCCCGAAACCCGCGCCGAACTGGTCGCGCTGCGGCGTGCGCAGGCTGACGCCTCCGCCACCGCGGCGATCGCGATGCTGCGCGCGGCCGAGCGCGAGGGGCGGGCCGAATCGCTGGCCGTGCTCTGGATCGCCCACGCGGTCACGGCGCGGATCGCGCCCGAACTGGTGCCGCGGCTGGCCGGCCTGCCCGGCGTGCTGGAGGTCCGGCTCGACCGCCCGGTCACTCCGGACGACGGCGACGGCGACACCTCGGGCCCCAGCCCGACCGCGCCGCGCACGAACGCGATCACCCAGCTCAACGCGGACGACGTCTGGGCCGCCGGATACACCGGCCGGCGCGTCGTCGTGGCGATCATCGACGACGGCGTGAACATCGCCCACCCCGACCTGGCCGACCACCTCTGGGTCAACCCCGGCGAGATCGCCGGCGACGGGACCGACAACGACGGCAACGGCAAGGTCGACGACGTCCACGGCTGGAACTTCGGCAGCAACAACACCAGCCTGACCGACCTCCAGAACCACGGCACGCCGGTGGCCGGGCTGGCGCTCGGCGACGGAACGGCCGGAACGCAGACCGGCGTCGCCCCCGACGCCGAGCTGATGGTCCTCAAGCGCGGCTCGACCGAGTCGACGATGTGGGCCGCCAGCCAGTACGCGATCGAGGAGGGGGCCGACCTCGTGCTGCAGGCCCGCTCGGTGAACCGGAACGCGTCGCCGCCGCCGGATTTCGGAAGCTGGCGCACGGTCACCGACAACGAGCTGGCGGGAGGGATCGTACGGGTCAACTCGGCGGGGAACTGCTTCGGCTGCACCGAGACGGTCCCCTACCAGGTCAACGCCCCCGCCAACGCGCCACCGCCGCTGCTGCACCCCGCGCAGACGCTGATCGGCGGCGTCTCGTCCGTGATCGCGGTCGGGAACGTCGACCTCGGCGACAACATCTCGGCGAGCAGCCGCCGCGGCCCCTCCGAGTGGATCGATCTCAAGGCCGCCGACCCGACCTACCCCTACGACATGCCGCTCGCCTTCCGCGACTACCCGTACGCGGGGGGGGCGCAGCAGGGACTCCTGAAGCCGGACGTCTCCAACTACGGCGACGGCTCGACCGCGCCGTCGGCGTTCTGGGAGGGTGCGAACGCGGACTACATCGTGGGGAACTTCAACGGGACGAGCGGCGCGGCGGGGCACACCGCGGGCGTGGTGGCGCTGCTGCTCGAGGCAAGGCCCGGCGCCACCCCGGCGCAGATCGCGCAGGTGCTCTACTCGACCGCGCGCGACCGGGGCGCCGCCGGCTGGGATCCGTTCTACGGCGAGGGGATCGTCGATGCCTACGCGGCCCTGCTCGCGATCAACGCCCCCTGCTTCGGCTCCGGCGGCGATGTCGACGGCGACTCGGTCTGCGGGGCCGTGGACAACTGCCCGGCACTCGCGAACCCCACCCAGGCGAACCTCGACGGCGATGCCCTGGGCGACGCCTGCGACCCCGACCAGGATGGCGACGGCTTCAATGGCGGCGCCGGCAACCCGGACTGCGACGACCGCGACCCGGCCGTCAAGCCGACCGCGGCCGAACTCTGCGACCTGATCGACAACGACTGCGACAGCACGATCGATGAGAACCCGGAAGCCGGCGCTCACAGCTGTTCCGACGGCAACCTCTGCACGGCCGACCTGTGCGGTGCCGGTGGGACCTGTGCGGTCGCGGCCAGCGGCGCCTGCGGCGTGACGGGGAAGGTCACCTACTACCGGATCTCGGACGCGGACCGGAACGGCTCGTCCAACGATCCGGCCGAGTTGACCGGACTCGACCCGGTCGCCGGCATCGGGATCGACCTGGTGGGTTCCGGTTTGCTGCCCGACACGCTCACCGCAGCCGACGGCAGCTTCTCGCTGCCCGGCCTGTTCGGCAACCTGACGCTCGTCCCGCTCGGGCGCGTCAACGCGCCACGCGCCGAGGGCGCGGCCCTCGGCGCGATCAGCGGGCTCGACGCCGCCGCGATCGCAAAGCACTCGGTCGGGCTCGAGACGCTGACGAACCTGCAGCGGGTCGCGGCCGACGTCTCGGACAGCGGGACGATCAGCTCGTTCGACGCGTCGCTCGTTTCGCAGTACGTGGTCGGGCTGATCGACCACTTCCCGGCCGGGACCCATCGCAGCTCGGACTGGGCCTTCGTGCGATGCGACGGCGGGCTGCCCGCGAACTGCCCGGTGTGGCCACCGCACCCACCGGTCGCCAGCTACTCCTGGTCGCCGCTCGCGCAGCCCGAAACCGCGCCGATCCACGCGATCCTCTACGGCGACGTCACCGGGAACTGGCCGCTCGTGGCGGCGCTCGACGGGGACGTCTTCACGGCCCTCTCCGCCCCCGCCGAGGCGCCAGCCCTTTCCCCCCGGCCGGCGGCCGCGCCGGTCCCCCCCCCGCCGTTGCGCGGCGCGAACGACTCGGCGCGCCTGGTCCGGATCGCCGGGCCGACCCGGCTCGCGGACGGCCTCTACCGCGTCGTCATTGGGCTGCGGCGGGCGGACGGGATCCTCGCGCTGGATCTCCGCGCGCCGGACCCGGGACGCGGGACGCGGATCGTCGCGGTGCGGCCGACCGGCCTCGCCGCCAACTGGCAGGCGTCGCTGGGTCCGCCGGGCCCTGCCGGTCAGCGGGTCTCGCTCTACGGAACGACCCCCCTGGCCGGCCGGGGTGCGGTGCTGGAGATCGACTTCGAGGCGGCGCGTACGCCCGAGCGCGGCGAGTGGCCCTTCGCGGTCGAGGCCTCCGCCAACGAGGGCGCGATCCCGGTCCGCTGAGCCGCCCCGGCTTACTCGCTGGACCCTCCGGCTTGCGCTCCGTACCGTCTCGGTGTGAGACGGCGTGGAGGCGGGCCTCTTCCCTGTCATCCGACGCAAGTCTCGCGGGCCGAGCGGGTTGGCGTTCCGCGCCGGGGCGGGCACGCCGGTTGCTTCTCACCCCTTCGCTCCGCCTACCAGGAGGGAGACCCATGAAGACCACGCGAGGCGCGATGGGCCTGCTGTTCGCCGCGGTCCTGCTGTTCTCCGCCGTCCCCCCCGCTCACGCGACCGCGATCAGCGCCCAGGTGGAGGGCCTGTTCGTCGTCGGCGACCAGGTCTTCGACGGGGGCGAGGTCGTGATCCGCTCGGTCGGGAGCGGGCTCGTCGCCGTCCTGATCAACGGGCGCCAGGTCGCGCTGCTGCACCGCCAGGACTTCGGCGCACGTCCGCCCCACTCGCGGCCCTACCTCGAGTTCCGGGTCGACGACCAGGGGCTGCCGCACCTGGCCGCGGTCCGCTTCCGGTCGGAGCAGGGCGAGAGCACGGCGCTGATCTCGCTCCGGGTCGCGGCCCTCAAGCCGGGGCTGGTGACCCTCCCCTACCGGCTGCCGCAGGCCGAGCCGGTGCTGCGCGCGGCGCGCTAGGAGCGAGCCCCTCGCGCGGCGCCGGGGCCGCGCCCTACGGGCGGAGCAGAATCGGCCCTGCGGTCTTCCGCTCCTCGAGCGCCCGCTGCGCGGCGGCGGCCTCGGGGAGCGGCCACGCGTGACGGGCCTCGATCCGGATCGCGCCGCCCACGATCCCCTCGAACAGCGCGCCGGCCGAGGCCAGCAGTTCGGCCCGCGTTGCGGTGTAGTGGAGCAGCGTCGGTCGGGTCAGGAAGAGCGAGCCCTTCGCCGCGAGCAGCAGCGGATCGAGCGGCGGCGGCGGCCCCGAGGCGTTGCCGAACGAGACCAGCATCCCGCGCGGGGCGAGGCAGTCCAGCGAGCGCAGGAAGGTGTCCCGCCCGACCGAGTCGTAGACGACCGGCACCCCGCGCCCGTCCGTCAGTTCGCGCACGCGCGCGACGAAGTCCTCGCGTGCGGTGACGACCGGGTGGTCGCAGCCGTGCGCCCGGGCCAACTCGGCCTTGGCGTCGGTCGAGACGGTCCCGATCACTCGCGCCCCGAGTCGCTTCAGCCACTGGCAGGCGATCAGCCCGACGCCGCCGGCGGCCGCGTGGAACAGCACGGTCTCCCCCGCCCGCACCGGGCAGGTACGGCGTACGAGGTACTCGACCGTCATCCCCTTGAGCAGCGCGGCGGCCGCGGTGCCGTCGTCGATCGCGGCCGGCAGCGGTACCAGCCGCGAGGCCGGCACGACGCGCAGCTCGGCGTACGAGCCGGGCGAGCCGCCGGCGTACGCCACGCGCGCGCCGGGCTCGGCCTCCGTCACGCCGGGGCCGACCGCCTCCACCACCCCCGCGGCCTCGCTGCCGAGGCCGTGCGGCAGCGACGGCAGCGGGTAGAGCCCGGAGCGGTGGTAGGTGTCGATGAAATTGACGCCGATCGCGGTGTGGCGGATCAGCGCCTCGCCGGGTCCGGGCGCGGGGACAGGGACCTCCTCCCAGCGCAGGACCTCGGGGCCCCCGTACTCGTGAAGCCGGATCGCGCGGCTCATCGGGTCTCCTCGCGGGCGGCCAGCGCGCGCTGGCGCCGGCCGAGCCAGGCCGCCAGGCCGATCCAGGCCGCGCCCAGCGGCAGGAAGATCGCCGCGAGCACGCCGGCGCCGGCCCCCAGCGCGGCCAGCGCCCGGTCGGCCCAGGCGCCGATCACGTCGCCGCCGCGGTAGACGAAGGTGTCGATCAGGCTCTTCGCGGTGTACTTCTCGTCCCGCGTGACGACGGTGAAGAGCACCTCGCGCGCCGGGCGCACCAGCGCGAACTCGGCCGCCGACCAGGACCGGAACCGCCGGGACCAGCGCCAGCAGAAGGTAGCCCCCCGTGCTCAGGAGCGGCATCACCGCCAGGCTCGCGCCGAGGCCGATCCAGCCGATGATCCGTCCGGTGAAGAAGAGCTGGACCGTCAGCGCGATCAGGTTGACGGCGAGGTCGACGCGGGCGAAGAAGGCGACGCGCGAGGCCGAGTCGGTGAACGCGGCGCGCGTGATCCGGGCCTGCTCGAAGTAGAGGAAGGTCGAGCTGACGGCGTAGAGCATCAGGAAGACGCAGATCCCGGCCAGGTAGGGCGAGCGCGCGATCAGCCGGAACCCCTCGAGCCAGGCCCGCGGCCCCGTCAGTCCGTCTTCGCCGGGGGGCGCGGGCGCGCTGCGCGGCGCGGCGATCCGCGAGAGCCGCCGGACGGCGAGCACCGCCCCCTCGAGCAGCAGCGCGGCCAGCAGCAGCAGTTGCGTCGCCCCGACGGCGTGCGCCAGCCCCGCGGTCAGCGCGCCGCCGGCGATCGCACCGACGGTCCCCCCCACCCCGACCAGCCCGAACAGGCGCCGGCCCTGGGCGCTGCTCCAGATGTCGGCCATGAAGCCCCAGAACACCGAGACCGCGAACAGGTTGAAGATGCTGACCCAGACGAAGAAGACGCGGGCGACCGGCAGCGCCGCCTCGGGCGGCGCGGCCCGCAGCAGCAGGTAGAAGGCGAGCAGCGTGGCGGCCAGCGCGTGGTAGACGACCGGGACGAAGACCCGCCGCGGAAAGCGCCGGACGAGCGCTCCGAACAGCGGGTTGAGCGCGACCGTGCCGGCCAGCGTGCCGACGAACAGCCAGCTCAGCGCGTCATCGGTGCCGCGCAGCCCCATCTCGTCGCGCAGCGGGCGGATCACGTAGTACGACGAGAGCAGCAGGAAGAAGTAGGCGCAGGACCAGGCGAGGGCCCGCCCCTCGCCCGGCTCGACCCGGACCAGCTCGCGCCAGCGCCCGGGACCGCTCACTTCGCCGGGCCCGCCCCCGGGTTCGCCTTGGCGGCCTCGGCCCGCCACGCCGCCAGCACCTCGCGCTCGCGCTCGGCGCCCAGCCCGGCCCGCATCTTCGCGCGGCGCTCCTCGGGCACCGTCTTCCACCAGGCGAGCGTGTCGCGCACGGTGTCGTCGACGGGACGGAAGGTCAGCCCGGCGGCGGTGGCGCGGGCGATGCTGACCCGCGCGAAGCCGGCCATGTCGTCGACCGGCGGGACCCAGACCGGCATGTCGGCCCAGGGCGAGACCTGTTGCGCTTCCAGGAACGAAGCCGGCACCCAGGTGAAGCTCGCGTCGCTGCCCGAAACCCGCTTGCAGCTCGCGAGCAGCTCGCCGATCGGCAGCGGCTCCTTCGGGCCGGTGGCGTTGAAGACGCCGGTGCGGCGCGTCTCGAGCAGTTGCACGATGAACTGCCCCAGGTCGCGCGCATCGACGAACTGGGTCGGGTCCTGGGGCGTGCCCGGGGCCAGGACCTCGCCCCCCTTCGCGACCCGGACCGGCCAGTAGGTGAAGCGGTCCGACGGGTCGTTCGGGCCGACGATCAGGCCGGGGCGGACGATCGTCGTCTTCCCCGGCATCGCCTTCTCGGCGGCCTGCTCGCAGAGCGCCTTGAGCGGCCCGTAGCTCTCGCCGTCGACCTTCTCGACCGCGGGATCCTTGAGGGTGCCGACCGCGGCCGTCTCGTCCGCGCCCGGCTTGCTGTTGTCGGCGTAGACCGAGATCGTCGAGACGAAGAGGTACTGCCGGGCCCCGGGCGCGAGCATCCCGGCCGAGGCCGCGACGTGCCGCGGGACGTAGCCCGAGGTGTCGACGACGGCGTCCCAGCGGCGTCCCTCGAGCGCCTTCAGGCCTTCGCCCTTGGAGGGGTCGCGGTCGCCGTGCAGCTTCTCGAGGTCGGGAAAGAGCCCCGGGTTCGTCTTGCCGCGGTTGAAGAGGGTGACGGTCCAGCCGCGGGCCTTGGCGGCCTCGACGACCTCGGGCCCCAGGAACATCGTGCCGCCCAGGATCAGCAACGTCTTGCCGCCGCTGGCGGCGGGCGGTGTATCCGCCGCGAGGAGCGCCGGGACCGAGCCCGGCAGCGCGATCGCCGGCGCGGCGAGCGCCAGCCCCTTGAGCACCGTCCGCCGGGTCGCCGTCCGTCTCGTCGTCATCGTTCCTCTCCTCGGTCCGGTGGGGGGTCATCGTACCCGGAAGGGGAGCCCTCGCCCCGGCCGCTCACCCCGCCGGTGCGACCGCCAGCGCCAGTCAGTCGCGCCCGTCCGCGAGCGGCTCGCCGATGGGACCTGGGCCTACGGAGCGGACGCGAACCTGCGCTCCAGCGCCGCCAGCACGACCCCCGTCGCCGCTTCGATCGGGAGGGTCCCCAGGTTGATCACGACGTCGTAGCCCAGGGGGTCGTCGACGTCGCGGCCGAACGACTGGCGGATGAACGCGCGCTGCTCGGCGTCGAGTTCGCGCACCTGTCGCGCCGCCTCCTCGCGCCGGATCCCGAGCCGATCCGCGACCGCGCCGACCCGCTGCTCGAAGGGGGCGACGATCCGCAGCCGCAGCCCGCACCGCGGGTCGAGGAACCAGTTGGCCCCGCGGCCGACGACGACGACGTTCCCCTCGCGGACCAGCCCGCGGATCGTGCTGACCATCTCCTCGAGGAAACGCGTCTGGCCCGGATCCCCCGGAACGATCAGGTAGGAGAGGTAGTCGTCCAGGGGTCCGGAAGCGTGCTCGTCGTGGGCCGCGACGAGCGGTTCCGAGCGGTGCATCGCGCGCGCGATCTCGCCGACCAGTTCGCGGTCCATGACGCGCCAGCCCAGTTGCTCGCCGATCGCCAGCGCGAGGAGCGATCCGCCCGAACCCGTCTGCCGCGAGATCGACACCCAGTGGTGCTCCCCCGTCTCGGCGCAGACCGGGCGATCCTCGAGCAGGCCGCGCAGCAGGCTCCATCGCGCCTGGTGCTCGACGAGGGCGTGGACGTTCTTCGCGGGGCACATCGCGCCTCCCTCCGGCACGAGACCACACCGCGAAGCTGGGGGAGCTGGACGCGCCCCCGGACCGGGGCATGGCCCCGCGCGCGATCGACAAGGGGAGTGTACCGCCTTTCGGCCGGCGCGGCCGTCCGGAACGGTCAGGGCCCGCGCACGGCCACCGCGAAGAGATGCCGCGTCACCCCCTCGGGCGGGTCGCCATCCACGAAGTAGCGACCGGCGAGGTCCTCGAGCAGGAAGGGGTTCTCGACGGTCCGGCCGACGAGCGCGGCGTCCAGCAACGAGATCGGCTCGCGCGAGCCGAGAACCGCTAACAGCTCCACGCCCCCTGCGCCGGCCTGCCAGCGGCCGACGCGTCCGCCCTCCGAGCCAGGCACGCGGATCCGGCGCCCGGCCGCGATCCGTTCGGCGGCCGCCCCGGGCATCTCGGGCAGCAGCGCGGCCAGCCGGCCGTCGCCCGAGCGGTGCAACACGACCAGGTACTGGTCCTCGGCGGGCGCCAGCATCAGATAGAGCGCGTCTCCGGCGGCGACCACCGACGACGGGCCGAGCGGCTCGTCCCGCACGAGGCCCGATCGGAAGAGCCGCGCCTCGAGCGCGGGAGCGCCCGCGGCTGCGGCCGCAGGCGCACCGGCGATTGCGGATTCCGGGGGCGGCGCCTCCGGCGGCCCACCCCGCAGCAGGGGCCAGACCCCCGCCGTGCCTGCCGCCAGCGCCAGGACCACGGCCATCCAGCTCCACGGGAAGCGCCGGGCGGGCTTGGGGCCGGCGGGGGCGGCCCGGCCCGGCTGCACGGGGGGCGGGGCCGGGGGCGGCGCGACCGGCTCTCCCAGGAGCGCGCGCTCCATCTCGGCCGCGTCGGCGAAGCGGGCCCGCGGGTCGTATGCGAGGGCCCGGTCGATCGCCGCCGCAAGCGCGGGGGGAAGATCGCGCCGCTGCTTGGAGAGCGCCAGGCGTCCGCCCCGCTCGTGAGCCGCGCGCAACGCGAGCAGGTCCTCGGCCGTCACCGGGAGGGTGCCGGTGGCGAGCAGGTGCAGCAGCGCGCCGAGCGCGTAGAGGTCGCCCGCGGCGGAAGGGGGGTCGCCTCGCAGGCGCTCGGGCGCCGTAAAGAACGCCGCGGCGCCCGCCCGCAGCGGAGCCGACGCGGCTGCCCCCCGGAGCGGCGGCGGCTCGTCGCCGGGATCGGCCAGGACCACGCGCATCCCGCGGGCCCGCACGACGTTGCGGGCCCGGAGGTCGCCGTGCACGACACCCGCGGCGTGCAGGGCTCCGAGCGCACGGCAGAGCGCGCTGCCGACCGTGACCAGCTCCTGCGGCGCGAGCGGCCCCTGCTCCTCGACGAACTGCGCCATCGAGATCCCGTCGAGCAGCTCCATCGCCCGGCCGGCGCGGCCGTCGTGCACCCCCGCGCTCAGCACCCGCACGAGGTGCGGGTGCTCGATCGCGGCGAGCTGCTCGCCCTGTCTGACGAACGCCGCAGTGCGTGCCGAGTCGGTCCGCGCACCGACCGGCAGCAGTCGCAAGGCGACGACCGGGCCGCCCCCCCGCGGGCGGGCCCGGAAGACCTCTCCCGACGGCCCGCCGCCGATCCGCTCGAGCAGTTCGAACGAGCCCCACCGCTTCGATCCCGCGCCGCTGGCCATGGCCGGAAAAGGTAGCCCTTCCCGCACCGCAGCGTCCACGGCGAGTGGGCGCCGCCCGCTTCACCCTCGGGTGCGGGTGGTGGCCCGCGCCCCGCGTGTCAGACTGGAGTCCCCCGCGGAGGTTCCCCATGCCCCCGCAGCCGCCGCACCTGCAGCTCGACCTGTTCGGCGACGCGCTCCCCGGCCCCGCGCCGGTGCGGCCCGAACTCGCGCGGCTCGCCGCGGCGCTCGACCCGGCGCTGCGGCTCGGGACCTCGTCGTGGGCCTTCCCGGGCTGGTCCGGCACGGTCTACGACCCGGCCGCCAACCTGGACGAGTCGGCCCTCGCGCGTCACGGACTGGCCGCCTACGCCGCCCACCCGCTGCTGCGCGCGGTCGGCCTCGACCGCAGCTACTACGCACCGCTCCCGGCCGCGGAGTTCGCACGCTACGCGGCCCAGGTGCCGGTCGACTTCCGGTTCGTGGTCAAGGCCTGGCAGGACCTGCTGCGTCCCCACGCAGTCGAGGAGACGGCGTGGCACCGCGGGCTCGCCCCCAACCCGCACTTCCTCTCGGGCGCGGTCGCCGAGGCGGCGGTGGTGCGGCCCGCGTGCGAGGGGCTCGGCGACAGGCTCGGCGTCGTGCTGTTCCAGTTCCCGCCGCTGCGGCGGGCCGCGTCCGGCTCGCCCGCCGCCTTCGCCGAGCGCCTGGCCGCGTTCCTGGCCGCGCTGCCGCGCGGACCGGCCTACGCCGTGGAGTTGCGCTCGCGCGAGCTGCTGGGCCGCGCCCTGGCGCGGGTGCTCGAGCAGGCGGGCACCTCGCCCTGTTTCGTGGTCCACCCGGCACTGCCGCCGCTCGCCCGCCAGGCGGAGATCTTCGACCCGGCGCGCTACCCGCTGCTGCTGGTGCGCTGGATGCTCCGCGCCGGGCAGACCTACGAAGGGGCCCGCTTGAGCTACCAGCCCTTCGACCGGTTGGCCGACGAGGACCCCGCGGCGCGGGCCGCGGTCGCCGAACTGGTCCGCACGGCGCTCCGTGATCGCCGCCCGGCCTTCGTGATCGCGAACAACAAGGCCGAGGGCTCGGCCCCCCTGACGCTCGTCGCGCTGGCGCGCACGCTGGCGGGGGCGGCGGCCTACTGATCGCCGGAAGCCGGCTCGGACAGCGACATCAGGGCGTCCTTCACCCCTTCCGTCCCGCCCGATTTCACGGCCTCGGCGAGGGCCTCGGGCAGTCTCCGGCTGAGCTGGCCCCTGAGACGGGCATAGAGGACCTGCCGCTCGCCCGACGCGACCAGCACCAGGTCGCCGATCGCGTCGTCCCGCTCGCCCCGCACGAGGACCAGCGCGGAGCGGGCGCCGTCGCGCGTCTTCACGACCGGCTCCCAGCCCGTGACCGGCATCCGCGTGAAGTCCAGCCCGGCACCCTCCGGCGGCGCGGGCGGCGCGTCGTAGACCGCGAGTTCCAGCGCGTCGAGCCCCGCCAGCGGCAGCCCGCCCCCTTCCGCGGCCGTGCCGCCGAGTACGGCCCGGGCCAGGGACATCGTGGTCGGGCCCAGCGTGAACTCGAAGGCGCGCTGCGGGTCCTGCCCGGTCTGGCGCACGATCTCGTCGCGGATCCGCGCCGGACTGAAGGCGGTGGCGCAGGCCGCGGCGGCGAGCAGCAGCCCAGGCAGCAGCAGCGCAGCCGCGCGCGGCTTCATGCGTCCCCTTCGTCGGCGGCGGCGTGGCGCATCGCGTCGAGCAGGACCTCCGTCGGCTGCGAGCCGGTCACGACGTAACGGTGGTTGAACACGAAGACCGGGACGCCGTCCACGCCAATCTCCCGGGCCGCCTCTTCCTCCGCGGCGACCCGCTCGAGGCCCGCTCCGTCGCCCAGCACGGCGCGGACCGCCTCCCCTTCGAGGCCCGCGCGGAGCGCGACCGTCTCCAGGTTGCGGGGCTGCGTCAGGTCGACCCCTTCGATGAAGAACGCGCGGAACAGCCCCTCCACGAGTTCCTCCTGGACGGTCGGCCCCGGAGCGGCGGCAATCAGCGCATGGGCGACGCGGGTGTTGGGCTGCCGCGCGATCCGGTCGAAGGCGAAAGCGATCCCGGCCTCCCGGCCGGCCGCCTGGACCGAGGCCAGCGCGGCCTCGTGGTCATCCCCGAACTTCGCCCGGTAGTGCTCCCGCCGGTCGACGCCGGCGGCGGGCAGGTCCGGGTTCAGCTCGAAGGCGCGCCAGTGGATCTCGGGCGGGGCCGCGTCCGGGTTTCCGCGCGAGTACTCGGCGAGCGCGGCCTCCAGCCGCCGCTTGCCGATGTAGCACCAAGGGCAGACCACGTCCGAGATCACGTCGATCGTCAGGGGCATCGGAGCCTTCCTCGCCGCCCGCGAGGCGGGTGGCGTCCCAAGGATAAGGCCGGTCGACGCCGGTTCGGGCCCCGCCCCGAGCCGAACCGCTTGCGCTCGCGGATAATGCGCCCCGGAGGAGGCCCGCAACCATGAATCGTCCCGGCGGTCGTCGCTTCATCACCCGGCTCGCGGCCGCGGGGCTGGCACTGGCGCTGCTGGCCGCGGGGGCCGCGGCGACGGCCGCCGAGGTCCCGCCGCCGGCGCCCTCACCCGGGAGCGCCGGCGGCGCCCGCATCGCCCCGCTCGACCTGGCAACGGCCCCGGTGATCAGCGCCGAGAGCGCGCAGGCGCTGGCCGACGCCACGACGGCCGAAACCGGACCCCCGGTCCGCAGCCAGGCGGGCGAGGAGGAATTCCGCTTCAACAACCGCCGGATCGCCACCCTGCGGGCCAACGTCTCCGGCCTCACCCCCGCCGAGCGCGCCGCCGGGGCGGCGCGGCGCCTGGAGCGGGCGCTCGACGCCTCCGGCCGGCAGCCGGTCTCGGTCTACCGGGTCTCCTACGGCGCGATCCTCACGGTGGGCCCGGTCCCGATCTTCGCGATCACGGACGAGGACCTCGACGAGGCCGGGGGCGAGTCGATCCACGAGGCGACGGTCCACGCCCGCGAGCAGCTCGAACGAGTCGTCCGCGAGGCCACGGAGGAGATGCTCCTCCCGTTCACGCTGCGCGCGATCGTCCTCACGATCGGCGGCGCGCTGCTGGCCGCCGTCGCCATCCTGCTGCTGCGGCGGCTGCGGGCGCGGCTGACCGCCCGGCTGTCGCGCGAAGCGGAGGCCCGCCTGGCCAAAGCCAGGCTGGGCCACCTCACCCGGTCCGGCTCGGCGCAGTTCTTACTCTGGCTGGACCGCATCCTGACCGCCGGCGTCTGGACGCTGGGGCTGGGCATCCTGTTCCTGTGGCTGACCTTCGCCCTGCAGCGCTTCCCCTTCACCCGCCCCTGGGGCGAACAGATGGGGAGCTATCTGGTCGCCGCCCTGCAGACCGTCGGGACCGGGATCGTGGCTTCGATCCCGAAGCTGCTCGTCGTGCTCGTGATCGGTCTCGTGGCGCGGCTCCTGTCGCGGGTGGTGGGCGAGATCTACCGCGCGATCGAGGACGGACGGATCGCCGCCAGCGAGGCGATGCGCGAAACAGCTCAGCCGACCCGCCGCATGCTCCAGGGGCTGGTCTGGATCTTCGCGCTGGTGCTGGCCTTCCCGTACCTGCCGGGCAGCGATTCGGCCGCCTTCAGGGGGGTCTCGGTGATGCTCGGCGTGATCATCTCGCTCGGCTCGGCCGGGATCGTCGGGCAGGTGATGAGCGGGCTGGTGCTGATGTACTCCCGCGCCGTCCGCCCCGGCGACTACGTCCGGATCGGGCAGGTCGAGGGGACGGTGACGGAGCTGTCGATGCTCTCGACCAAGCTCCGCACCAACCGCCGCGAGGAGGTGACGATCCCCAACACCGTGGTCGTGGCCGGCTCCACCACCAACTACCAGCGCCACGCCGACGAAGGGGTGCTGGCCGGGACGACCGTGACGATCGGCTACGACACGCCGTGGCGGCAGGTCCACGCGCTGCTGCTGGCGGCGGCCGAGCGCACGCCGGGGCTGCGGCGGCCGCCCGAGCCGCGGGTCCTGCAGACCGCGCTCTCGGACTTCTACGTCGAGTACACGCTGCTGGTCTGCCTCGAGCGGCCGGAACTGCGGGTCGTCACCCTGGCCACGCTGCACGAGCACATCCAGGACCTCTTCAACGAGCACGACGTCCAGATCATGTCGCCGCACTACGAGGCCGACCCCGTGGGCAAGAAGGTGGTGCCGCAGCGCGAGTGGTTCGCGCCGCCCGCCAGGCCGCCGGAGTGAGCCGCGCGTGAGGCCGTTCCTGGACCTGCTGCCCGGCGAGGTGGCCGACTGGATGGTGCGCGAGGCGGGCTACCGCGAGTTCGCCGCAACCGCGCTCGGACTGATGCAGGCCAGCCACGACCTGCTCGGCCCCGGCTCGCCGCTGCACGAGGCGCAGCGCGCGCAGCTGGGGGCCCGGGTCCAGCGCGAGATCCTCCCCTTCGTGCTGGCGACGGAAACCGCCGAGCGCTTCTACTCCAAGCCCCGGGGCTACGCCGGCGACTTCCTCGCGATCGACATGATCTACGCCAACCAGCCGCGCGGCGCCGGCCGGATCGGCCCGCTCGTCGACCGGCTCTTCCTCGACACGCCCCCCGCGCGCGCGGTGCGGAACCGGCGGGCGCTGCTGGCCGCGGAGATCGTCGCGACGGTCCGCGCGAAGGCGCCGGAGCCGGCCCGCGTGACCTGCCTGGCCAGCGGCCCGGCGCGCGAGGTGTTCGACGCCTTCGCGGCGATCGAGGCGCCGGAGGGCCTGTTTGCGACGCTGCTCGACATCGACCCGCAGGCGCTCGCGCTCGTCGAGCAGGAGCTGGACCGGCAGCGCCTGGGCCCGCAGGTCACGCTGGTCCACGAGAACCTGATCGCGCTCTTCCTCGGCCCGGGGAAGACGGTGCTCGAGCCGCAGGACCTGATCTACAGCATCGGCGTGACCGACTACCTTCCCGACCGGCTGCTGGTCAAGCTGCTCGACTTCTGCGCCCGCAGCCTGGCGCCCGGGGGACGCGTCCTCATCGGCAACTTCCACCCCCGGAACGCGGCCCGCGAGTTCATGGACCACGTCCTGGAGTGGAACCTGATCCACCGCACCGAAGCGGACATGGACCGGCTCTTCGCGGCCTCGGAGTTCCGGCGGCCGTGCCGCCGGATCGTCTTCGAGGCGGAGGGGATCGACCTCTTCGCGGAGTGCGTCAAGGAGGGGGGATGACCCGCTGCGCCGGCTGCCGCCACCGTCTCGACGACGAGTCCTCCTGCCTGGTCGTCTGCATGCACGGCTCGCTGATGGGGGACGAATACGTCGAGTGCTACTACCGCTGCCCGCACTGCGGCGCCTGCACGATGTCGGTCGTGCGGGAGCGCTTCCTGGGCGACGAGGTCGTGGTGACCGAGGCGGCGGTGTTGTCGGAAGAGGAGGCCCAGCGGCGGCTGGCGGTGATCGCCCGCTGTCCCGAGCCATGGAACAAGCGCTGCCGGTGCGAGGCGCACCGCGAGTACTTCGGCGACGCGCTCGACTGACCGATGCGTCTCGACCTGGAGCGACCCGATGAACCGATCCCGCCCGTCCCCGAATCGATCCCTTCCCGCGCTGCTCGGGCTCGCGCTCGCGGCGGCGCTCGTGCTGCCGTCATGCGGGCGCGGCCCCGAGGCTCCGCCCGCCGCGGAGAAGGCCGCCCCGGCGCCCGCCCCCGCGCCGGCCCCGCCCCCGCCGCCGCCTCCCCCTCCGCCACCGCCGCCGCGCGAGCTGACCTGGAGCGGGAAAGTCGACATGAAGCTCTGGTCGCCCGGCCGCGTGAAGGCCTACAAGGCGGCGCTGCAGCGCGAAACGCCTCCCACGCTCGCGATCCTGAGGATCCCGAGGCTGAGGCTCGAGGTCCCGGTCTACGCGGGGACGACCGACGCGGTGCTCGACCTCGCGGCCGGCCAGATCGAGGGGACGGCCCTGCCCGGCACGGTCGGGAACGTCGGGATCGCGGCGCACCGCGACGGCTTCTTCCGCGTGCTGAAGGACCTCAAGGAGGGGGACGCGCTGGTGCTGGACACCCCGGCCGCGACCGAGAACTACCGGGTCGAGTGGATCCGGATCACGACGCCGACCGACGTCAGCGTGATCGCGCCCACCCCGACGCCGGCGGTGACGCTGGTCGGCTGCTACCCGTTCTACCACGTCGGGGCCGCCCCGCAGCGCTTCATCGTGCGCGCGGTGCCGGTGGACGGCGCGCGCCCCGGCGCCTGACCGGCGGGCGGGAAGCGAAACGGGCCGGCGCAACCTTTGCGCCAGCCCGTGAAGGGCGCTCACCGCGCCCGGGACGATCGATGGTAGCGGGGGCGGGATTTGAACCCGCGACCTTTGGGTTATGAGCCCAACGAGCTACCGGACTGCTCCACCCCGCGTCAGGTCGTTCAAAGCGGCGGGATTGTAGGGGGCGCCCCCCGGCGTGTCAACTTCGGCGCCGGGGCCGCCCGCGGCGCGCGCTCGGAACCGGGGTCGCGCGGGCTAGCGCGCGGTCGAGGCCGCGGCCGGCGAGGCCAGGACCGAGCCCCCCGCCGCGGGAGCCGCCGGCTTCGGCTTCTTGCGGTTCTCGGGGGCGAGCGGGTCGTCTTCGCCGGTGATGAGCACGATCTCGCCGGGACGCTGGTAGTCGAGCCGACGCCGGATCTCCTGCTCGATCCGCAGGTCGTCGCTCCGCAGGGCCTCGACCTCGGCCCGGATCCCGTCGTTGATCGCGCGCTCGGCGGCCAGCTTCGCCCTGAGCGCGTCGCGCTGCTGCAGCCGCTCGTACTGCCGGAACAGGCCCTCGGAGCCGAACAGCGCGTAGACCCAGCCCAGCGCGGCGATCAGGTAAATGGCCCAGCGCAGCGCGGTCCCGCGCAGCGCCCGCTCGCGCGCCGGCGCGGCGGCCCCGCGGCCCGCCTTGCCCCTGCCGCGCTTCTCCCCCGCCCCCGCCATCGGCCCCCTAGTCCTCCACCAGACCGTACGGCTCGCGGCCGGCATAGGCCGCGACCTCCCCCAGCTCCTCCTCGATCCGGAGCAGCTGGTTGTACTTGGCGACCCGCTCGCCGCGCGCCGGCGCGCCGGTCTTGATCTGCCCGACGCCGCTGCCGACGGCGAGGTCGGCGATGAAGGTGTCCTCGGTCTCGCCCGAGCGGTGCGAGATGATCGCGCCATAGCTGTTGGCCCGGGCCAGCGCGATCGCGTCCAGCGTCTCGCTCACGCTGCCGATCTGGTTGAGCTTGATCAGCACCGCGTTGGCGACCCCCTTCTCGATCCCCTCGGTGATGATCTCGGGGTTGGTCACGAAGACGTCGTCTCCGACCAACTGGATCCGGTCGCCCAGCGCGTCGGTCAGCGCCGCCCAGCCGTCCCAGTCCCCTTCCGCCATCCCGTCCTCGATCGTGACGATCGGGTAGTTGTCGACCCAGTCGGCGTAGAGCCGGATCAGCTCGTCCGGCTTCAGCGTCCGGCCCTCGCCCTCGAGCCGGTAGGTGCCGTCCTTGAAGAACTCGCTGGCTGCGACGTCGAGGCCCAGTACGATGTCCTCGATCGGCCGGTAGCCGGCCTTCTGGATCGCTTCGAGGATCAGGTCGAGCGCCTCGCGGTTGGACTTGAGGTCGGGCGCGAACCCGCCCTCGTCACCGATCCCGGTCGCCAGCTTGCGTCCCTTGAGGACCTTCTTCAGGACCTGGTAGATCTCGGCGGAGGCCCGCAGCGCGTCGGCGAAGGTCTCGAGCCCGACCGGCAGGATCATGAACTCCTGCACGTCGACGTTGTTGTCGGCGTGGGCCCCGCCGTTGAGGATGTTCAGCATCGGCGTCGGCAGGACCCGCGCGTTCGCTCCGCCGAGGTAGCGGTAGAGCGGCAGCCCGGAGATCCCGGCGCCGGCGCGGGCCGCGGCCATGCTGACGCCGAGGATCGCGTTCGCACCCAGGTTCTTCTTGAACGGGGTCCCGTCGCGGTCGAGCAGGACCTGGTCGATCAGTCGCTGGTCGGTCGCGGGGAGCCCCTCGATCGCCGGGCCCAGCACCTCGTTGACGTGCCGGACCGCCTTCTGGACCCCCTTGCCGCCGAAGCGGGCGGCCTCTTCGTCACGCAGCTCGAGCGCCTCGCGGCTGCCGGTCGAAGCGCCGGAGGGGACGGACGCCCGGCCGATCACCTCGTCCTCGACGGTGACATCGACCTCGATCGTGGGGTTGCCTCTCGAATCCAGGATCTCGCGTGCGAAGACCGCGGTGATCTCGGCCATGGGTCTCGGGGCCTCCGTCCGCCTCGCAGGCGGCGCGTGCCGCGCTAGTCTATATCGCGACGCGCCCGGGCGGGGAGCCGCCGGGCGGCGGAACGACCGACGGAGCCCGGCCATGGACGCCCCGCACGACGAAGAGATCCTGCTCGTGTTCTGCACCGCGCCCGACCTCGAAACGGCCCGCCGTCTCGCGCGGATGGCGGTCGAGCAGCGGCTGGCCGCCTGCGCCAACCTCGCCCCCGGTCTGACCTCGATCTACACCTGGGAGGAGACGCTGCACGAGGAGCGCGAGGCACTGATCCTCTTCAAGACCCGCGCCTCGTGCTTCGACGCGCTGGCCGCGGCGCTGGTGAAGGCCCACCCCTACCAGGTGCCGGAAGTGCTGGCCGTCCCCGCGGCGCGGCTCCACGGGCCGTACCGCGACTGGGTCCTGGCGGGCTGCGGGGCGTGATCCGGCGCCCCCTCGCGGGCCTCGCCGCCTGCGTCCTCGCCGCCGCCGCCGCGCTCGCCGCCGGGGAGGCCGACCCGCCGCCGGCCGGGCCGCCCGATCCCGCGGCGCTCTGCGCCCCGGGGACCGTGATCGGGGCGATCGACATCGAGACGGTCAACGTCTTCGACACCAGCATCCCGGCCGAGAACAAGGGGATCTACCGGGCCGCGAACTGGGTCCACTCGCTCAACCTGACCCGGGCCTCGCGGGTCCGGAGCCTGCTGATCGTCCGGCCGGGCGAGCCGTGCGACCTCGATCGGCTGGCCGAGGCCGAGCGCGAGCTGCGCAACCTGCCGTTCCTTGCCGACGCCTGGGTCGAGCCGATCGCCCGCGAGGGGAACGAGGTCCGGATCAAGGTCCGGGTCCGCGACTCGTGGTCGACCCGGATCGGGATCTCGGCCGGGGTCGCCGGCGGCTCGGAGCGGGCGAGTTTCCGGATCGTCGAGAGGAACCTGCTCGGGACCGGCGTCGGCCTGGGCTGGCGCTACCAGAAGGACATCGACCGCACGCTCCGGACCTTCGAGCTGTACGCCCCCTCCCTGACCCGCCAGCGCTGGCAGGTGGACGCCCTCTACAGCGACAACTCCGACGGCTTCCAGCGCACGCTGGCCGTAACCCGACCGTTCTACTCGCTCGACACCCCTTGGAATACGCTGGTCTCGGCCGACCGCCGGGAACTGGAGCAGAAGGTCTACGACTTCGGCCAGGAGATCGACCTCTGGCGCCGGAACTACGAGGGGTCCCGGGCGACCTTCGGCTGGGCCCGGCCCCGCGCCCCGGGCCGGAGCGTCCTGCGCTGGTACGGCGGGGTGCGGCGGCTCCACGAGACCTGGGAGCGGGTCAACCCGGAGAAGCCTCCGCCGGTTCCCGAAACCGTCCCGCCCGACGCCGACGCCTGGCTGGCCGGGGTCGGTTTCGAGTGGATCGCCCCTCGTTTCGTCAAGACCGCGTTCCTCGACTCGGGACGGCGGGTCGAGGACCTCGACCTCTCGACGCGGGTCGTGGTCACCGTCGATCGCTCGATCGCCAGCCTGAGCGAGCAGCGCGCGTTCCAGTTGGAAGCGACCGCCTCGACCGGCCACACCCTCGACGAGTCGAGCACGCTGCTGCTGCAGGCCTCGCAGCTCGTGCGGATGTCGGGCGGCGACTGGTACGACACGATCACGACGCTGAACGCCGCGTACTACCTGAAGCCCCACCCGCTGCACACCACCTACATCTCCCTGGCCGGGGCCCGCGGGGTCGACCTGCCCAGCACCTCGCAGTTCCTGCTGGGAGCCGACACCGGCCTGCGCGGCTACGCGGCGCGGCAGTTCGACGGCGACCGGACGGTTCTGCTCCAGGCCGAGCACCGGGTCTTCCTGTCGCGCGAGTGGCTGCGCCTGGTGCGGCTGGCGTTCGTCGGGTTCGTCGACGTCGGGCTGGCGTGGGACTCCCGGGACGAGGTCTCCTGGAGCGAGCTGCGGCCCGACGCGGGGGTCGGCGTCCGGATCTCGCTGCTGCGCGGGACCAGGGGGGCGGGCCTGGCGGCCTACGCCGGCTACCCGCTGGACCGGGATGGGTTGCCGGAGGACGAGGACGGCTGGCAGTTCACCGTCTTCACCTTCACCGGGTTCTAGCCCACGGTGGCCGCAAGCCTGTTGGTGCGGCGGGTTGGGTTCGGGGGCGAGGGCGGCGTCGGGGAGCCGGTCTTCGGGCTGGGTCCGGGGACCGAGCAGCGGGCGCCACGAGTCGGGGAGCGCTTCGCGCTCCGGGAAGAGCCGCTGGGC
>JALOKP010000159.1 GCA_025456425.1 Acidobacteriota bacterium
TGCGCGTAGGTCGGCGTGCCGCCGCCGTCCATCTCGGCCTGGATCCCGCTGCGCAGCGACAGCAGCTGGCGCAGCGTGACCTGCGACTTGCGCGGGTCGCCCTGCCACTCCGCGATGGTGCCGACGAGCTTCTCGTCCCACGACGCGATCAGCCCGTCCTCCAGCGCGGCCGCGGCCATCGCGCCGGAGAAGCTCTTGGTGCAGCTCCACAGCTCGTGCGCGATCGCCGGGCCGCTGCCGGGCCGGTAGTCCTCGCAGACGACCTGCCCGTCGACCCAGACCAGCAGCGAGACGCCGCCGGTCTGCGCGTTGTAGGTCTTGGCGGCCTCGCAGGTCGCGGGCGTGACGGGGGTCGGGTAGGCGCACTGGGGCTCGGCGGGGAGGGCCGCGGCGGCCAGCAGGGCGACGGCCGCGAGCGCGCGCGGCAGGGACGCGGACGGCATGGAACCTCCGAAGCCGAGGGGGGGCGCCCGGAGTATACGGCGACGCCCGGCGGGACGACGCGAGAACGGCGCGCTACGGCGGGGGCAGCAGCGCGTCCAGGTCGAGCTCCAGCCCCGGGAACAGCGCCGAAAGGAAGCGCGAGGGCGCCACGGCGCGGGTGACGGTGGCGTAGGCGTCGCCGTCGAGCTGCAGCTCTTCGACCGAGCGCCCGTCCGGGTCGACGATCCAGTACCACGGCACGCCGAACCGGGAGTAGAGCGAACGCTTGCGGATCAGGTCGCGTCCGCGCGTCTTTGGGGAGAGGATCTCGCAGGCCAGCAGGGGCGGGCCGTCGACGAACCCCTCCGGCTGCCGCGCCAGGTCGTTCGACGCGATCACGAGCAGGTCGGGCTGGCAGACGGTCCGCTCGTGCAGCCGCACGTCGAGCGGGGCGATCAGCACTTCGCCGCAGTCGTGGGCGTCGAGCCACGTCCGCAGCCGGACGGCGAGCTCGAGCAGGATCCGCTGGTGGCGGATGTTCGGCGACGGCACCACGACGAGCTCCCCGTCCAGGACCTCGTAGCGCAGCCCGTCGTCGGGCAGCGCGCGGTACTCCGCGAAGGTCCAGGATCGGCGCGGGCCGGCGGGGCCGTGGCTCATCGCATCTCCTTCGATCCGAAGCGTACGGGCCGCCTACGCGGGCCGTCAAGGCAGCTCGCGCGCGGCCGTTGCCGTTACGGGATCGCCGACGCGAGGCGCGTCGCGATCCGCTCGAACCCACGCGCGGTCGGGTGCAGTTCGTTCTCCCACGAGCGCCGGTAGCGCCGGCCGGCGAGTTCGCCGGAGAGCGTGCCGCGCAGGTCGGCGTAGCGCAGGTGGCCCAGCCCGGGTTCGCCGGGCAGCGCCGCCAGCACGGCGTTGAAGCGGTCGATCAGCGCGCGCGCGATCGCCGCGCGCTCGGCCAGCGCCGGGTAGCCCTTCTGCCGGAAGGCGGGCTCCAGCCACGGCCCCGGCAGCAGCCAGAAGCCGCCCGCGTAGCCGCGCCCGTCGGGCACCGGGTAGTCGTAGCCGTGCACGACGATCGGCAGCGCCGCGCCGAAGTAGTGGCGCGACAGCCCGGTCAGCGCGCCCAGCACGCTGGCCAGCGCGAAGCGCACGCGCTCGTCGACCACGCCGCGCACGACCGCCTCGGACAGGGGCGGCAGCCCCGAGTCGCGGTGGTTCAGCAGCAGGCGGAACTCGCTCCCGACGACGTCGTTGCCGCCGGCCGAGAGCAGGATCGCGCGCGGCCGCCGGTCCTGCCGCGCCAGCCGCTCAAAGAGCCGCGCCGCGCCGGCGAGCTGCGCCGCGTCGTAGGCCATCTCCTCGGCGCTGTCGCCGCGGTGCGCGACCGACTCGACCTCGAAGCCGAGCCGCCGCTCCAGCGCCGCGAGCACGCTGTGGAACGGGTAGTCGAACCACGAGTCCCCCTCGGCCACCACGAGGCCGGCCGCACCGGCGCGCTTGCCGCGCGCGAGGGATGCGCGGGCGCGGATGGCCGCCTGGGCCCGGCGCTGGCCGTGGGCCAGCGCGGGGCCCAGCGCGCGGGTCGGCCCGGGGGGCATCGAGGCCGCGCGGGAGGGGCGGGAGGTGCGGGGAGGGGCGGGAGCGGGACGGCGCGATCGGGCGGCCATGGGTCACCTCGCGGCGAGGATACCCGGCCCGTCACACCTTCTTCACCACCACGAAGCTGATGTCGTCGGTCGCGGGGCCGACCGCGCGCACCGCCTCCTCCAGCCGGGCGCAGATCGCGGCCGCCGGCAGGTCGCGGGCGTCGGAGAGCAACCGCTCGACCTCCGCCGGGAAGAACAGGTGCCCGCCGTGGTCCGACAGCCCGTCGGTGTAGAGCAGCAGGATGTCGCCCCAGCCCATCAGGCTGATCTCGTTGATCGTGTAGCGCTCGCGCAGGTCGTCGTCGACGCGGTGGCGCAGGCCGTCGAGGTCGACGGTGGACGGGATCATCCCGACCGGCGTCGTGGTCACGACCTGCTCGGGCGCGATCGTCACGAAGTGCCCGTACTCGCGCGAGAAGACCAGCGGCGCCGGGTGGCCGGCCGAGATGAAGCGGAACTTCCCGCTGCTGTCGATCTCGCCGTAGATCATCGTCACGTACTTCTTCAGGCCGGTCGACTCGAAGAAGCGGGTCTTGAGGTGCTCGAACAGCTTGGTCGTGATCTGCCCGAAGTTGTCCAGCTCGTAGTAGGTCCCGACCAGGAAGGCCTGGTGCAGCATCGCCGCGACCAGGGCGTCGGTCATGCGGTGGCCGGCGACGTCGGCCAGCAGGATCCCGGCCCGCGTCCGGTTCAGCTCGAGCTGCTCGGCGACCTCCTCCCGGCCGGCGGCGCGGGCCGCGCGGATCCGCGCTTCGAGGTCGTAGCGCTTGTCGAAGGCGATGTAGAGGATGTGGTCGCCGCCGGCGTGGCCGTGGAGCGGCAGCGAGCAGCCGGCGATCTCGATCCCCGGGACGGAGGGCATCTCGCCCGGCGCGGGCTTGACCTGCCGGATGATCTCCTGGAAGTTGACCAGCTCGTCGAGCAGGCGCTCGTCGTCCGGGGTCTGGGGCGGGAAGGACAAGGGACTCTCCTGGGCGGGGGTGCGGAACGGGACGCCAAAAGCTAGCGCAAAGCCCGGTGCCGCGCCGCATCTCCCGGGCCGGGCCGCCGGGGCGAGCGGTCCGGCGGGCCCGCCCTCGCGCGCGAATCGAGAATCATTATCGAAAAAACGGCAGGCCGTGGAAACCGCCCCTGCGGCGGCTCCGGGAGTAGAATGGCGCCGTTCGCTGGACTGAAGGGGGAGCCGCCGTGGCTGGGCCCGCAAGGGTGCCCAATCCGGCGGGGGGTTCCGGCGAGAAGCAGAACGGCGTCACGCCGGACTCGTCGCTGGTCCTGCTCGAGCGCGCAAGAGGGGGAGACCGTCAGGCGCTCGACGCGCTCTTTCTGCGCTATCGCGCCCGGCTGCGGTCCTGGAGCCGCGGGCGCCTGCCGCGCTGGGCGCGTGCGGTGATCGACACCGACGACCTGGTCCAGGAGGCCTTCCTCCACACGCTGCACCAGATCGGCCACATCGAGCCCCGGACCGACGCCGGCCTGCAGGCCTACCTGCGCCAGGCGGTGCGCAACCGGATCCGGGACGAGCTGCGCCGCGTTCACGCCCGGCTGCCGCTCGACTCGCTGCCGCTGGCCGAGCCGGCCGACCGCCACACCCCGCTCGAGGACGCGATCGGCGCCGAGACCGCCGAGCGCTACGAGCAGGCGCTGGCCGCGCTGCGCGAGACCGAGCGCGAGGCGATCGTCGGCCGGATCGAGCTGGGGCTGAACTACGACGAGCTGGCGGCGATGCTCGGCCGGTCGAGCCCCGACGCCGCCCGGATGGTCGTCAGCCGCGCGCTGCTGCGGCTGGCCGAGGAGATGCGCCGTGACCGCCTGTGAGAGCCGCCGGGTCTCGCTGGCCAGCGCGATCGCCGACGGCGTGCGGATCGACTGGGAGGAGATCCTGCGCGACGCCGAGCTGGCCGCGGACCCCGAGCTGGTCGAGCACCTGCGCGCGCTGGAGCGGGTGGCGCGGCTGCACCGCGAGCTGCAGCAGGAGCCCGGGGCGGCGCCTAGAAAGCCGCCGGCGGGGCCGGTCGTGCCGTTCCGCTGGGGGACGCTCGACGTCCAGGAGCGGATCGGCTCCGGCGCCTTCGGCGACGTCTTCCGGGCCCGCGACACGCGGCTGGGGCGGGAGGTGGCGCTGAAGCTGCTGCACCCCGGGCTCTCAAGCCACCCCGGGCACGCCGAGCTGATGCTGCACGAGGCGCGGCTGTTCGCGCGCGTCGCGCATCCCAACGTCGTCACGGTCCACGGCGCCGAGAAGCACGACGGCCGCGTCGGCTTCTGGATGGAGATCGTGCAGGGCCGGACGCTCTCGCGCTTTCTCGAGGAGGAAGGGCCGCTGGCCGCGGAGGAGGCGGCGCGGATCGCGATCGAACTGTGCCACGCGCTGGCCGCGCTGCACCACGCCGGCCTCGTGCACCGCGACGTGAAGGCCAGCAACGTGATGCGCGCGGCGGGCGGGCGGATCGTGCTGATGGACCTGGGGGCGGGAACCGTGCTCTCGCCGGGCGCGCCGCCCGCTGCGCCGGTCTCCGGCACGCCGCTCTACATGGCGCCCGAGCTGCTGCGCGGCGAGGCCACGACCCCGCGCGCCGACCTGTACGCGCTGGGGGTGCTGCTCTACCACATGGCGACGGGCGACTTCCCGGTCCGCGGTGCGACGCTCGCGGAGATCCGCGGGGCCCACGTGGCGAGCGGCCCGCGCCACCTGCGCGACCAGCGGCCCGACCTGCCGGACTGGTTCGTCGCGATCGTCGAGCGCGCGCTGGCGGCCGATCCCGCGCAGCGTTTCGCCAGCGCCGGCGAGATGGAGCAGGCGCTGCGGAGCGGGGCGCTGGCCGGGGCCCTGCCGGCCCCGGCGGCCGCGCCCGCGCGCTACGGTGGCTGGGCCGCGCCGGCGCTCGACGGCGACGCCGCGCGCTGGGCGATCCTGGCGCTGGCGCTGGCGGGAGTCGTGACCGCACTCGCGGCGCTGATCGCGCTGGCGGTGCACGCGCTCGAGTAGCACGCACGCCTTACTGCGAGTTTGTCCCGGCCTCGACCGGCCCGCGCGATCTGCGCGTAGACTCCGCGCCGGAGGTCCCCGCGATGCCGCTCGCCCCCGGCTCCACGCTGCTGCACTACCGCCTCGTCGAGCCGATCGGCGAGGGGGGGATGGGCGTCGTCTGGCGCGCGACCGACACCACGCTCGGACGCGACGTCGCGCTCAAGCTGATGCTCGACGTCTTCTCCAACGATCCCGAGCGCCTGGCGCGCTTCGAGCGCGAGGCCCGCACGCTGGCCGCGCTCAACCACCCGTCGGTCGCCGCGGTCCACGGGCTGCACGAGGCCGACGGCGTGCGCTTCCTGGTGATGGAGCTGGTCCCCGGCGAGGACCTCGCCGAGCGCCTGGCGCGCGGGCCGATGCCGCTGGAGGAGGCGCTGCCGGTCGCGCGGCAGGTCGCGGAGGGGCTGGAGGCCGCGCACGCCCGCGGGATCGTGCACCGCGACCTGAAGCCCGCGAACGTCAAGCTGACCGACGGCGGCCGCGTCAAGGTGCTCGACTTCGGCCTGGCCAAGCCGACCGACCCGTTCGGCGGCGGGTCGAGCGTCTCGCCGACCGCGTCGCCGACGATGTCGCCGACGATCACCTCGGGCGGCACGGCGGCGGGGACGATCCTCGGGACCGCGGCCTACATGAGCCCCGAGCAGGCGCGCGGCAAGGCGGTCGACCAGCGCACCGACGTCTGGGCCTTCGGCTGCCTGCTCTTCGAGATGCTGACCGGCAAGCGCGCCTTCTTCGGCGAGACGGTCTCCGACACGCTGGCCGCCGTGCTGCGCGGCGAGCCGGAGATGGCGGCGCTGCCCGCGGCGACGCCGGCTTCGCTGCGGCGGCTGATCCGGCGCTGCCTCGAGAAGGACCCCGAGCGCCGGCTGCGCGACCTGGCCGACGCGCGGATCGAGATCGTCGACGCGCTCGAAGGGCGGGCCGACGCGGACGGCGCGCCGGCGGCGGCGACGGGAGCCGGCGCCGTCCCGGCGCCTCGCGCCTCGTCGCGGGCCCGCGCGCTGGCCGCGGCGGGCGCGCTGCTGCTGGCGGCGATCGCCTGGTTCGCCGGCAGCCGCATGCGCAGCGTCCCGACGCCGGCGTCGTGGAGCGCCACGATTCCGGAGGCCGGCTTCAACACCGGCTCGACCTCCGCGATCTCACCCGACGGCCGCTGGATCGCCTACTCGCCGCCGATGCTCGTCGGGCGCTCGCCGGTGCAGCTGCGCGCCGCGAACTCCTTCGAGGCGCGACCGATCAGCGGCAGCGTGCCGGGCTCGGGGCCCGACTTCTCGCCCGACGGCAGGTGGATCGCCTACGCCGGCGAGCGCGGGCTCTTTCGCGTCTCGCTGAGTGGCGGCAGCCCGCAGCGTGTCGCCGACACGGTGGGCTTCAACGCCACCTTCGCGTGGGGCCCCGGCGAGTCGATGATCGTCGAGGGGGTGCGAATCGCCGGGGTCTTCTGGAACGGCCTCGCCACCGTCGCGCGGGCCGACGCCCCGCCCGAGAAGCTGACTACGCCGGCCGCGGGAGAGCGCTTCCACATGCAGCCGCTGCTCCTTGCGGGCGGCAAGACCGTGCTGTTCACCGTCAACAACCTCGACAACAGCTTCTCGATCGCCGCCGCCTCGACCGCGCCCGGCCCGCACCGGATGATCCTGCGCGACGCGTCGACGCCGCACTACCTGGCGACCGGGGTCCTCTCCGGCGTGATGCGCGGCCCGAACGGCGAGGGAGCGTACGACGTCGCCGGTGATGGAACGCTGATCTACACGCCGTCCGACACCGCGACCGGCCTGGCGGGCGAAGCACGCCTGGTCTGGGTCGACCGGACCGGGAAGGCGACGCCGATCCTCGAGGAGACCGCGAGCTGGGCCCAGCCGAGGCTGTCGCCCGACGGCGCGCGGCTGCTCGTCCGCAAGGCCCAGACCCCCAACTGCGACCTGTGGGTGCGCGACCTCGCGCGCGGGACGATGACCCGCGTGACCTTCGAGGGGGACAACCACGATCCGGCCTGGGGACCGGGCCCGGAGCGGATCAGCTTCGCCGTGCAGAACGAGAGCTCGCGGTTGGTCGCGTCGAAGCCGTGGGACGGCACCGGTCCGGTGGAGCCGATCGCGGCGTCGGACGACTCGCGGCTGGCTCCCTCCTGGTCGGCCGACGGTCGCCTGCTGGCCTTCGTGGACGAGACCGCGGCCGGCGACGACATCTGGGTCCAGGAGGCCGGGAGCGCGCCGCGCCCCTTCCTGAACACCGAGTTCAGCGAGACCACCCCGGCGGTCTCGCCCGACGGCCGGTTCATCGCCTACAGCTCGGACGAGTCGGGGCGACCGGAGATCTACGTCCGACCCTGGCCCGGACCCGGCAGCCGCTACCAGGTCTCCACCGCGGGCGGCACCGGGGCGCTCTGGTCGAAGGACGGGCGCACGCTCTACTACGCCGAGGGGGACGTGATGATGGAGGTGGGGATCGCCACCACGCCGGCGTTCCAGGCCGCGCAGCCCGTGAAGCTCTTCAGCGGGAAGTTCGGCTGGGCCCGGCCGGGGAACTACGACGTCACCGCCGACGGCAGCCGCTTCGTGATGG
This sequence comes from Acidobacteriota bacterium, assembly GCA_025456425.1. Lineage (GTDB taxonomy): Bacteria > Acidobacteriota > Polarisedimenticolia > J045 > J045 > JALOKP01. Next base: position 7,669 of record JALOKP010000159.1, read on the forward strand.
TCGAGATGCTGCGCGGCGCGGAGGCCCCGGACCTGCGCGTGGTCACCAACTGGCTGGCGGACATCCGCACGAAACTGCCGTGATCGCCGGACGCGCACGGCCGGCCCCTACGGGGCGCCGACCTTCTGCGTTGCCGTGGCGACGTCGGGAACCAGCGCGATCACGCGGTCGAGCGCCGTCGCGCGCAGCGCGAGGTCGACGTGCGGCGGGGCTCCGAAGGCGACGATCGAGGCCCCGTGACCGATCAGCGTGCGGGCCGCGCTGACCAGCATCCCCATCGCGTACGACGTCATCAGCTCCACGCCCGACAGGTCGAGGATCACCGGCTTGCGGCGCACGGTGGCCTCGGTCGTAAAGCGGAGCTGCAGCGCGTTGACCGCGGGGATGTCCAGGCGGCCGGACAGGGCCAGGTGGGTGTAGCGGTCGGTCACTTCGACGACGTCGAGCTGGGCCATGGAGACTCCTGAGCAAACTTGGATGCTACCCCGCCGGAGGCGGTCCTCGACGTGACGACGGCGTGACGAATCGAGGCCGCGGCCCGGCGCCCCGTCGCTGCCGGTCCCTATAATCGCGTCCGATGCCCGGCCCGGTCCTCATCGGTGCGGAAAGCCTGTCGCGCGCGATCGGCGCGACGCGGCTGTTCGACGGGCTGTCGCTCTCGCTCTACGAAGGCGACGTCGTCGGGCTGGTCGGGCCGAACGGCTCGGGCAAGACGACGCTCCTGCGGATCCTGGCCGGGCTCGACGAGCCGGACGCCGGAAGCGTCGCGACCCGGCGCGGCCTGAGGATCGGCTTCGTCGCGCAGGATCCGGACTTCGCGGGGGCGGCGACGACCGGCGAGGCGCTGGGACGCGCGCTGACCGCGGCCGGGATCGACCCCGCGGAACGCGACGCGCGGGTCGCGGTGGCGCTCGGCCGCGCCGGCTTCACGGACGAGACGCAACCGGTGGCCACCCTGTCCGGCGGCTGGCGCAAGCGGCTGGCGATCGCCCGCGCGCTGGTCACCGGCCCCGACGTGCTGCTGCTCGACGAGCCGACGAACCACCTGGACCTCGAGGGGATCCTGTGGCTGGAGGGGCTGCTCCCGACCGCGGCGTCGGCGTCGATCGTGGTCAGCCACGACCGCTGGTTCCTCGAGCACGTCGCGACCCGGATGATCGAGCTGAACCGCCGCTATGCCGCGGGGCTGTTCGCGGCGGACGGGCACTACAGCGACTTCCTGGAGCAGCGCGAGCGGGCGCTCGAGGCCCAGCAGGCGCGGCAGGAGGCGCTGGCCAACCGCGTGCGGCGCGAAGTCGAGTGGCTGCGGCGCGGACCCAAGGCGCGGACCAAGAAAGGCGAGGCGCGCAAGAAGGAGGCCTACCGGCTGATCGAGGAGCTGGACGACCTCGAGGCACGCGCCCCGGCGGAGACGGCCGACATCGAGCTGGCCGCGTCGGGGCGGAAGACGAAGCGGCTGCTCGTCGCGCACGGCGCCGGCAAGTCGTGGGGCGGGCGCAGCGTGCTCGACGGGCTCGAGCTGACGCTGACGCCGGGCCGGCGGCTGGGCGTGCTGGGCGCCAACGGCAGCGGCAAGACGACGCTGCTGCGGCTGCTCGCCGGGGAGCTGGCGCCGGACCGCGGCACGATCGAGCGCGCGCAGAACCTGGCGACGGTCTACTTCGAGCAGGACCGCGAGACGCTCGACCTGTCGCTCTCGCTG
>JALOKP010000248.1 GCA_025456425.1 Acidobacteriota bacterium
CGCGATCGTCGCGATCTTCGACGCCGCGCAGAACTACAAGGCCGAGGGGACGCCGCTGGTCGTGCTGGCCGGCAAGGACTACGGGATGGGCAGCTCGCGGGACTGGGCCGCCAAGGGGACCTTCCTGCTCGGCGTGCGCGCCGTGATCGCCGAGAGCTTCGAGCGGATCCACCGCAGCAACCTGGTCGGGATGGGGGTGCTGCCCCTGACCTTCCCCGCGGGCCAGTCAGCCGAGTCGCTGGGCCTGGACGGGACCGAGGTCTACGACCTCAGCCTGCCGAGCCCGCTCACGCCGCGCTGCACGGCCGGCGTGACCGCGACGAAGGCGGACGGGACGACGGTGCGGTTCGACGCGACCTGCCGGCTCGACACGCCGGTCGAGATCGTCTACTACGGCAACGGCGGGATCCTGCCGACGGTGCTGCGCAAGAAGCTCGACGAGCAGCTCGACGAGCAGCGCGGCGCGGCGCGCTGAGGGAGGCGCGAGCCCCCGGAAAAACGGCGGGCGGCCGAAGTCAGGCCGCCCGCCCAAGTACCGCCCAGGGTCTCCGCCTAGAAGCCGACGACCAGCGCCGTCGTGAAGATCGTGTCGAGCTTGTCGGCTTCCACCGCCACCGTCTTGCCCGTCTCGCCGCCGTAGCGGCCGAAGACCGGGAAATCGAGGGTGGCGGGCTCGTTGTCGTAGAGGAGCGCAAGACCGACCTTGAGTGCCAGCAGCTTGTTCATCTGAACGGTCAGCGAGTTGTTCGAGTTGATCCGCCAGTCGCCCATTTCCATGAAGTTGAGGAAGAGCGTATCGACGGTCTGGAACGACGCGTTGGGGCTGAACTTCCAGAGCCAGTCGGCGGTCACGGTGCCGCCCAGGTAGTCCTCATTGCTGTCGTCGGTGAAGCTCTCCCAGGTGTAGTTGATCCCGTAGCTGGACTTGAAGTGGCCACGGTCGTTCTCGTACCAGATGTTGCCGAGGCCGCCGCCGGCCAGGAGCCGCGAACTGAGCCCGGACGGCTCGTTGCGCTCCCAGCCGACCGCCCCGAACCAGTACATGCGCGCGCTGATCTTGTCCTCGAAACTGAGGGCCAGGACGTAGCGCTCGGCGTTCACCGTCGTGAACGACTCCTCGATGATCGCATCGGGAACGGGATCCCCAAAGTCGTCGTAGACCTGGAAGTAGCGCGTCTCATCCGACCGGGACCGGATCCCGAATGCGTAGAACTTGAACAGCGCGTCGGGCCAGCGGTACTCGAGCGTGTTGGCGAGGCTGATCGTGTTGGAGTCGGCGTTGCCGGCAGTCAGGGTCCACGCGAGCTCGCCCTTGTCGGACCAGCCGAGCTTCGGCTTCTCCGCCTCCTGGGCCAGGACGGGCGCGAAGACGGCAGCCGCGAGCAGCGCGGCGACGGCAATCGGGATCAGGCGCTTCAGCATGTCGGTCGTTCCTTTCCTGGGGATCAGCGCTTGTCGTCGTGCTCGAACAGCGCGTTGAACAGGAACCCGCCAGCCAGGCCGCCGACGATCGGCGCGACCCAGAAGAGCCAGAGCTGGGAGAGGGCCCAGCCGCCGACGAAGAGCGCCGGCCCGGTGCTGCGGGCGGGGTTCACGGAGGATCGCCAGCGGCGCGAAACCGGCCGGGGCCCGCTTGTGCGTCGAGCCCAGGATGATCAGCAGGAAGAAGAGGGTCAGGACGATCTCGGCGATCAGCGCCGAGCCGATCGTGAAGCCACCCGGCGAGTGGGTCCCGTAGCCGTTGGCAGCGAAACCGCTGGCCGCGGCGTCGAACCCCGCCTTGCCGGAGGCGATCATGTAGAGCACGCCTGAGGCGGCGATCGCGCCCAGCACCTGGGCCACGACGTAGGGGAGGATCTCCCCCGCCGGGAAGCGCTTTCCGGCCCACAGCCCGAAGGTCACAGCCGGGTTGAAATGACCACCGGAGATGCCGCCGACGGTGTAGGCCATCGTCAGGACCGTGAGACCGAAGGCGAAAGAGACCCCCAGCAGCCCGATCCCGAGCGCGTTCACGGAGTCGGGAAACGCGGCGGCAAGCACGGCGCTCCCGCAGCCGCCGAAGACCAGCCAGAAAGTGCCAAAGAACTCTGCCGCACAGCGCTTGGACAGTTTCATCAATCCTCCCCTTGCGGTGTGGAGTGCGCTGGGTCCGGTTGCGCCCGGTCCCCACCGCGGCGGGGGATTACATGGTGCGCGCGGGCCGTTGTCAAGGCAGCCGGTCGGCGGCCCATGATGCGCTACCGGCCTTGCCGTTTGACCCCGCCGTCGCGGTCGGTGAAGATCCGCGCGGCGCGTGCCCTTACGGAGGCTTACTGACATGGCGCAGCTCGTCGGCAAGGCGGTCGTGGCCCAGGGCGGCGGACCGACCGCGGTGATCAACCAGACCCTGGCCGGGGTCGCGCTCGAGGCGATGAAGCACCCGCAGATCACCCGCCTCTACGGCGCGGTCCACGGGGTCCGCGGGGTCCTGAACGAGGAGTTCCTCGACCTCTCCCAGGAAACCCCGGCCAACCTGCTGCGGGTCGCGGGGGCGCCCAGCTCGGCGCTGCTCTCCACCCGCGACAAGCCGGACGAGGAGTACTGCCGGAAGCTGTTCCGCGCGCTCAAGGCCCACGACGTGCGCTACTTCTTCTACATCGGCGGCAACGACTCCTCGGACACGGTCCGGATCGTCGCCGAGCAAGCCGCGAAGGACGGCTACGAGCTGCGCGCGGTCCACCTGCCGAAGACGATCGACAACGACCTGGAGGAGAACGACCACACCCCGGGGTTCCCCTCCGCGGCGCGGTTCGTGGCGCAGGCCTTCATGGGCGCCAACCTCGACAACCGCTCGCTTCCGGGGGTCTACATCGCGGTCGTGATGGGGCGGCACGCGGGGTTCCTGACCGCCGCCGGGGCGGCGGGCCGGACCTTCGAGGACGACGGGCCGCACCTGGTCTACCTGCCCGAGCGCCCCTTCTCGAAGGACCGGTTCCTGGCCGACGTCGACGGCGTGATGAAGCGGCTCGGCCGTTGCATCGTGGCGGTCAGCGAAGGGGTCGCCGACGACCAGCACCGGCCGATCGCGACCCTGCTGGCCGAGACGGTCGAGCGCGACGCCCACGGCAACGTCCAGCTCTCGGGATCGGGCGAGCTGGGCGACCTGCTCAAGGACCTGGTCAAGAAGGAGCTGAAGATCAGCCGCGCCCGCGCCGACACCTTCGGCTACCTCCAGCGCTCGTTCATGGGGGTCGTCTCCGACGTCGACCAGCGCGAGGCGCGCGAAGCCGGCGAGCGCGGCGTCCGGTACGCGGTCTCGGGCGAGGCCAGCGGCTCGGTGGCGATCCGGCGGGTCGGCGACTACGCCGTCGACTACGCGCTGGTCCCGCTGTCGGCGGTCGCGGCGAAGACGCGCACGATGCCGGACGCGTTCATCGCCCCCGCGGCGAACGACGTGACGCCGGCTTTCCTGGACTACCTGCGGCCGCTGCTCGGCTCCGGCTTCCCGGAGACCGCGCGATTGCGCGCGCCCCGGGTCGCGAAGCTGCTCGGCCCGTGACGCGCGCGCTGTTCTGGGACAACGACGGCGTCCTCGTCGACACCGAGCGGATCTACTTCGAGGCGACGCGCGACACGATGG
>JALOKP010000160.1 GCA_025456425.1 Acidobacteriota bacterium
CTGGCGCAGTACGGCGTGTGATGGCACCCCGTGGGGAAGCGATCGCCGTGGCCTCCTCCCTCCCGCTGCACCGTCCCGTCCTGACGGCCGAGACGCTCCGCGCCCTCGCTGCGCAACCGGGCAGGCTGCTGCTCGACGGCACCGTCGGGACCGGCGGTCACGCCGCCCTCTGGCTCGAGGCGACCGCCCCCGACGGGCGCGTGATCGCGCTCGACCGCGACGCCTCGGCGCTGGCGGCAGCCCGCGAGCGGCTGGCGCCGTTCGGCGCGCGCGCGCGCTTCGAGCACGCCGACTACCGCGACGCGGCCGAAGTGCTCGATGCGCTGAACGTCGAGGCGGTCGATGCGGCGCTGATCGACCTGGGCCTGGGCACGCACCAGATCGACGACCCGGCGCGCGGTTTCGCATTCCGCTTCGACGGCCCGCTCGACATGCGGTTCGACCGCGACACGCCGGGGCCGACCGCGGCCGACCTCGTCAATCACCTTCCCGAGCCCGAGCTGGCCCGCGTGCTCTACGAGTACGGCGAGGAGCGCGCGTCGCGGAAGCTGGCCCGCGCGATCGTCGAGGCGCGGCGCCGGCACCCGCTCCGGACCACGGGCGAGCTGGCCGAGCTGGTGCGTGCCACGATCCCCGGCTTCGGCCATCAGAGGATCGACCCCGCCACCCGCACCTTCCAGGCGCTGCGGATCGCGGTCAACCGCGAGCTGGAAGGACTGGCCGAGGCGCTCGAGTCGCTGGTGCTGCGGCTCGCGCCGGGCGGACGGCTGGCGGTGATCGCGTACCACAGCCTCGAGGACCGGGTCGCCAAGCACACCCTGCGCCGGCTGGCGGAGCCCTGTCACTGCCGGCGCGGCGATCCCTGCAGCTGCGGCGCGCGGATGCTGATCGCGCTCGAGGAGCGGCACGCCGTAGTCGCGGGCGAGGACGAGATCGCGGCCAATCCGCGGGCGCGCTCGGCCCGGCTGCGCTGGGGGGTACGCCGGTGAGCCTGCCGCGCGGCGTGCAGAACCGTCCCGCGGTGGCCGAGAGCCACCCCCAGGTCGTGGTCGACCTGCTGGGCTGGATGGCGCGCGCCTTCGTGCTGGCGATGCCGCTGCTGGTGCTGGTCGCCTCCTGGGTTCCGGGCACCGCGCTGCGCTACGAGTGCACCCAGCTTCAAGACGAGATCTCCCGGACCGAGCTCGAGCGCCGCCGGCTCTATGCCGAGCGCGCGCGGATGCTCGAGCCCGACCGGCTGCGGGTCGAGGCCGAGCGGCTGGGGCTCTCGGCCCCGCTGCCGGGCGACGGCCCCTGGCCGGTCGCGGACGCCGCGGCGATCCCGCGCCCCGCGCCCGCCGTGCCCCCACCCGCCGCGCCGCATGAACCCGGCACGGCGCCGGAGTCGCGGCGGTGAGCGCGCCGTCGCTGCTGTCGCCTTCCCGTGGGCGCATCGTGCTGGCCGCGCTGCTGCTGGCCGGGATCCTGCTCATCGCTCGCCTGGTCGAGCTGCAGGTCGTGCGGCACGACCTGCTCTACGCGCGGGCCAAGCGGCAGCTCCAGGACGTCGTCGAGATCCCCGGGCCGCGCGGCAACATCTACGACCGCGACGAGCAGCTGCTGGCCACCAGCGTCGCGGTCGAGGTGCTCGCGGTCGAGCCGCGAAAGGTCAACCCGAACATCCTCGGCGCGATCGAGACCGCGGCCGGCGCCGAGCGCGGCCGGCTGACGCAGCGGGCCGACGCGCGCTGGGTCATCGTGCGGCGCGACTGCGACAGCGCGACCCGCGCGGCGGTCCAGCGCCTGATCGACAAGGGGCTCGTTCCGAAGGACGCGATCTGGTGGGAGCCGGGCTTCGAACGCTCCTACCCACTCGGCGCACGCGCCGCGCACGTGCTGGGCTACATCTCGCTGGATGGTGAGCGCGCCGAGGGGGTCGAGCGCTACTACGACCGGATGCTGCGCACGTCCGGGACGAGCGTCTCGCTCACGATGGACGCGCGGCGCAACCGCGTCGACGTCGACGGGGCGGGATCCGACGCCGACGAGGGCCTGGCCCTGATGCTGACGATCGACGTCCGGATCCAGGCGGCGCTCGAGGCGGCACTGGCGGAGGCGGTCGCGGTCAACGGCGCGAAGGCCGCGCAGGGGGTCGTGCTCGACCCCCGCACCGGCGAGGTCCTGGCGCTGGCCGTCGTCCCGGACTACGACCCGAACGACTATGGCGTCGTCCCGCTCGAACGGCACCGCAACTGGTCGATCGAGCTGCCGTTCGAGCCGGGCTCGGTGATGAAGCCGTTCACCGCCGCGGCGCTGGTCGAAAGCGGATCGGTCCGCGGCACCGAGTCGGTCTACTGCGAGATGGGCCGCTGGCGCGCCAGCAAGAGCCGGACGCTCTCCGACGTCGCCAAGCACGGCTCGCTGACCCTGCCCGAGGTGATCCAGGTCTCGAGCAACATCGGAATCGTCAAGTTCTCGCGCCGCCTCTCCCCCGGCGAACTGTACCGCACACTCGCCGGCCTGGGCTTCGGCCAGAAGAGCGGCATCGACTTGCCGCTGGAGTCGCCGGGGGTGCTGCACGCGGCCTCGCGGTGGAGCGGCACCGACAAGGACTCGATCGCCTTCGGCCACTCGCTGTCGGTCACGCCGTTGCAGCTGGCCTCCGCGGTCGGCACGATCGCCAACGGCGGCGTGCGGGTCCGGCCGCGGGTCGCGCGGGCCTTCGGCGGGCCCGGCAACTGGCAGCCCTACGTCGGGGCCGTGCCGGAGACCGTGCTGTCGCGCGAGGCGGCGACGACGATCACCCGCTGGATGCGCCGTGTCATCGAGGAGGAGCGCGCCACCGGCCACCGGGCCGCGATCCCCGGCTACACGATCGCCGGCAAGACCGGCACGGCGGAGAAGCTGACCAACGGCCGCTTCGACAAGGGGAAGAACATCGCCTCGTTCGTCGGCTTCGCGCCCGCGACCGCTCCGGCGGCGGTGGTCGTGATCAGCCTCGACGAGCCGCACCTCGTGGGCCGGACCGGGGGCGTGGTCGCAGCGCCGGTCTTCGCTCGCGTGATGGGCGAGACGCTGCGCCTGCTGCGCGTACCGCCCGACCGTCCCGACGACCCGAAGCTGCTCGAGGTGAAGGAGAAGCTGGTGGTCGCCGCCGAGGAGCTGATCGCGGAGAACGCACCGACCGCAGAGGCCGAGGAGGAGTCGGAGCCGCCGCTTCCGCCCGCGGCGGCAGCCAGGATCGCCCCTGCCGCACTGACCGTGCCGCCCCCCGCGCGCGCGGCGGCGAAGCCAGCCGCGAAACCGGCGGCGAAGCCAGCCGCGAAGCCGGCGCCGAAGCCGGCAGCGAAGACGGCCGCGAAGCCGGCAGCCAAGCCCGCGCCGAAGCCGGCCGCCAAGCCGGTACCGAAGGCGGCGGCGAAGCCCGTGGGGAGCCGGTGACGGTCGCGGAACTCGTGCGCGGCGTGCCCGGGCTCGCGGTCTCGGGACCGGACGATGGCCTCGTCGGGTCGATCGCGATCGACTCGCGCCGCGCGGGGCCAGGCTCGCTCTTCGCCGCGCTGCCCGGCGCCCGCACCGACGGCGTGCGCTTCGCGGGGGACGCGGTGGCGCGCGGCGCGGTCGCGGTGCTGGGCCCCGGCCCTCGCCCCGCCACCCTGCCGCCGCACGCCGCGTGGATCGCGGCCGAGACGCCGCGGGCGGCGCTGGCCGGGCTGGCGAAGCGGCTCTTCGGCGCTCCCGACGAGCGGATCGCCGTGATCGGCGTGACCGGCACCAACGGCAAGACCTCGACCACCCACTTCCTCGCCGGCGCGCTCGACCGGGCCGGAATCCCGACCGCGGTCGGGGGGACGCTCGGCCAGCGCTTCGGCGCGCTGGCGAGCGGGCCGACGCTGACCACGCCCGAGGCGCCGCAGCTCTTCGGCTTCCTGGCCGACGCGGAGCGCGCCGGGGCGCAGGCCGCGGCGCTCGAGGTCTCGAGCGCGGCGCTGGTCGCCGACCGCGTGAGCGGGATGCGCTTCGCTGCCGCGGTGCTGACCAACATCGGGCACGACCACCTCGACCTGCACGGGACGCACGAGGCCTACCGCGCCGCGAAGCGCCGCCTGTTCGAGGCGCTCGACGCGCCGGCTGCGGCGGTCCTCCCGGCGGATGACCCGTTCGCCGGGGAGTTCCGGGCCGCGTCGGGCGCCGCGCGCTGCGTCCTGTTCGGCGAGGGCGAGGGGGCGGACTGGCGCGTCTCGCAGCACCGCGCCGCGCTGACCGGCGCGACCTTCCGACTCGAGGGGCCGGGCTTCGCGGGCGAGGTCGCGACGCCGCGCTGCGGCGCCTGGGACGCGCGGAACATCGCCGCCGCCGCCGCCGCCGCGGTCGCGCTGGGCGCCGATCCGGGCGCCGCCGTCGCGGGCGCGTCGGCGGTGCCGGACGTCCCGGGCCGGTTCGAGCGGGTCGACGCTGGCCAGCCCTTCGCCGCGATCGTCGACTTCGCGCACACGCCCGAGGCGCTGGAGCGGGTGCTGGCGCTGCTGCGCCGCGTGACGCCCGGCCGCGTGATCGCGGTCTTCGGATGCGGCGGCGAGCGCGACGCCGCCAAGCGTGGGCCGATGGGCCGGATCGCCGGCCGCCTGGCCGACGTCGTGCTGGTCACGGACGACAACCCGCGCGGCGAGGATCCCGAGGCGATCGCGGCCGCGATCCTGGCCGGACTCGCCGGGACCCCCGCCACCGCCCGCCGCGTCGCCGGCCGGCAGGCTGCGATCGAGCAGGCGATCGCGCTGGCGCGGCCGGAGGACGCCGTCCTCGTGGCCGGCAAGGGGCACGAGACGACCCAGGAGACCGCCGGGACCTTCACCCCGTTCGACGACCGCGAGGTGCTGCGCGCCGCGATCGCCGCGGCGGGGGTGCGCCGGTGATCGCCCGCAGCGCGGCCGAGATCGCCGCTGCCGTGGGCGGGACCGTCGTCTCGGGCGACCCGGGGTCGACCGCGCGCGGCGTCTCGATCGACTCGCGGAGCATCGCGGCCGGGGATGCGTTCTTCGCGATCCTCGGCGAGCGCCACGACGGGCACGACTACGCCGCGGCCGCGGCCGCCGCGGGGGCGGCCGCCATCGTTGCCGCGCGCGCGGTCGCGGCGCCGGGTGCGACGGTCGTCCGCGTCGACGACACGACCGCGGCGCTGGGCCGGCTGGCGGCCGACGAGCGCGCGCGGCGCGCGTTGGCGGTGGTCGCCGTCACCGGCTCGGCCGGCAAGACGACGACCCGTGCGCTGGCCGTGGCAGCGCTCGGCGCGCGCCACCGCGTCGCCGGCTCGGCCGGGAACCTGAACAACCAGTGGGGCCTCCCGCTGTCGCTGCTGCGGCTCCCCGCGGAGGCCGACGCCGCGGTGCTGGAGATCGGGATCAACCACCCCGGCGAGCTGGCCCCGCTGGCGCGGATCGCGCGGCCGGACGTCGGCGTCGTGACCAACGTTGGGACCGCCCACATCGGCTTCTTCGCGGATCAGCGCGAGCTGGCGGAGGAGAAGGCCCAGGTCGTGTTCGAGACCGCGCCGTCGGGGACCGGGGTGATCCACCGCAGTTCCCCCTTCCTGCTCGAGGTCGCGCAGCGCAGCGGGCGCGCGCTGGTCACCTTCGACCTGGCGGGAGAGGCCGACCTGCGGCCGGCCGGGGTCGCCGGCAGCCTGGTCGAGGGGACGCGGTTCACGGTCGACGGGGTGCCGGTGCGGCTGGCGCTGTGGGGCGACCACGCGGTGCTGAACGCGCTCGCCGCGCTGGGCGCCGCGCGCGCGCTGGGAGTGCCGCTGGCCGAGGCCGCGCCGCGGCTGGCCGCGGTCGCGCCCCAGCCGGGCCGCGGCCGGGTGCGCCGCCTGGCGCACGGGATCGTGCTGGTCGACGACACCTACAACTCGAACCCGTCGGCGGCGCAGGCGATGCTGGCGGCGCTGGCGGCCTCGCCCTGGGACGGGCGCCGGGTCGCCGTGCTGGGCGACATGTACGAGCTGGGCGAGCGCTCCCCCGCCTTCCACCGCGAGGTCGGCGAGGCGGCGGCGCGCGCCGGGATCGAGCTGCTGGTGACGGTCGGGCAGTGGGCGGAGGATGCGGCCGCGGGGGCGCGCGCGGCGGGCCTGCGCGGCGCGCTCGCGCTGGCCGACGTCCCGGCCGCGGCCGAAGCGCTGGCCGGGCTGCTGCAGCCGGGCGACCTGGTGCTGGCGAAGGCCTCGCGCGGGGTCGGCCTCGAACGCGCGCTGCCGGCCGTGCTCGACCAGTTCCCGGAGCTGGCACCCGAGGGGGCCCGCTGATGCTGTACCACCTCCTCTTCCCGCTGCACGAGGTCTTCTCGCCGCTCAACGTCTTCCGCTACATCACCTTCCGTTCCGCGGTCGCGGGGGTCACGGCGATCCTGCTGTCGTTCCTGGTCGGCCCGGCGATGATCCGCTGGCTGCGCAACCGGCAGTACGGCCAGCAGGTGCGCGACGACGGCCCGCAGACCCACCTCGCCAAGCAGGGAACCCCGACGATGGGGGGCCTGCTGATCATCACCGCGATCGTCGTCCCGACGCTGCTCTGGTCGGACCTCTCGAACGGCTACGTCTGGGTCGCGATCGTGGCCACGCTGGGCTTCGGGCTGATCGGCCTGTGGGACGACGCGCTGAAGCTGCGCCGCCGGAACAGCAAGCAAGGCCGGCGGACCGGAGCTGGGCTGGCTCTTCGTGCCGTTCACGGTGCTGGTGCTGGTCGGCGCGGCCAACGCCGTCAACCTGACCGACGGGCTGGACGGTCTGGCGATCGGACTGACCGGGATCGTGATCGGGACCTTCGCACTGCTGGCCTACGCCGCGGGCAACGTCGTGATCGCGCGCTACCTGGGCACCCCCGCGGTGGCCGGAGCCGGCGAGCTGTCGGTCTTCGCGCTCTCGGGGGTCGGCGCGGCGCTGGGCTTCCTCTGGTTCAACTCGCACCCGGCCGAGGTCTTCATGGGCGACGTCGGCTCGATGGGGCTGGGCGGGGCGATCGGCACGCTGGCGGTGATCACCAAGCAGGAGCTTCTGCTGGTGCTGGCGGGCGGGATCTTCGTCGCCGAGGCGGCGTCGGTGATCCTGCAGGTCGGCTCGTACCGCTACCGCGGCGGCAAGCGGATCTTCCGCATGGCGCCGCTGCAC